>NZ_JAGYGN010000024.1:0-106175 GCF_019947515.1 Pseudomonas sp. A-B-19 | reverse complement strand
TGCTACACGCTTCTTTCAGGCTGGCCTCGCGGCTTCCCCCTTGCGTTTCACTACAGTTCTCGTCACTCATTCTGGTCACCACTTTTCAGGTGACTGGTTTTGGCCCATGCCGGGCACACTGGGAGCGAGCTTGCTCGCGATAGCGGATGGTCAGTCGACATCTGTGTTGAATGTTACGCCGCCATCGCGAGCAAGCTCGCTCCCACAGGGGATATTCAGTGTGGCTTATAACGTCAGCGCCATCTCATGCCACGCCATGCCGCCATGGTCGGACGCCGACGGTTTGACGTAGGTAAAACCGAACCCGGCGTACAACGGAATGTGCCGCTCCTTGCACATCAGGTTGATGCTGACCTTGCCCATCGCGCGCATGCGCTTGATGAACTCGCCCATCAGGCGTTTGGCCAGGCCCTGCCCCTGATAATCCGGGTGCACCACCACCGACATGATCACCACATGCGGCCCGGCCGGGTCGTGGCCGATCAGTTCCTTGAATGCTTCGTCCGACATTTCCACCTGGAATGCCGCACCGGAGTTGATGAAACCGGCGACTGCCCCGTCCACTTCAGCAACGATAAACCCCTCGGGCCAGGTGGCGATGCGGGTGGCGATCTTCTCGCGGGTTGCGGCTTCGTCACCTTCATAGGCAAGAGTTTCGATGGCAAAGCAGCGATCCAGATCGGTGGGGGTGACGTTGCGAATGACGGTGTTCATGGCAGCTCGGAATCAGCGTGGGAAAGGTTGGGGATCATAAATCAGCCGCCGTGGGACATCGAGAGACGAATCGGCTGATCCGCCTCTCGCTACAGGTGTCATGCCTTGATCGGCAGCCAGATTTCCAGCTTGCCGGTGTTGAGCCTGGGGTTGAAGTCTTCGCTGTAGCGCTCGAATTCCGGGGCAGCCAGCAACTCATGCCCGGACTGTGGCAACCACGTGCCATGGATGTACTGGAAGGTTTGCGGCAATGTGGCCAACGCTCCTTGATGTTCGAACACGACGTACTGCTGGGGCTGAATCTCGACCCAACGATAGGTGTCCGGCAAGTCGTCGAGTTTGCTGATCCGGACGCCAGCGATGTAATCGAAGCCGCCCTTGCCGTCGAAATTGCAGCAGACACCGTAGGTGACTTCGCCTATTTGGCCTGGAATCTTGCCCAGGTGCGGAGTGAGTCTCTCCCAGAGTTCGGGAATGCCTTGGGTGTTTTGTTGGGTAAATGTTCCACCAAACCCTGCAATCAGCAGGAAGTGCCCGTGTTCGAAGCGCGGTTGCGTCAGTTCGACGCGTGCTAACTCATCCATGACTCGACTCCTGACACATAAAATGGGTTCGGCTGGGAGTATAGAAGCCAAACCCGATTCGCCCAATTACAGCGCGTGCAACTGCTCGACGGCAGCGGCGCCAACGAACTCGTTGTAACCCGATAGGATCACGTAAACCGCGAAATAGCAGAAGATCGCTGCCGATGCCATGTAGGAGTACCGCAGCAGCTTGTCCCCCAGCAACTTGCCGCCATGGCTTGCGGCAAAGCACAAGCCTGCCGACCAGAGCAGCCCGGCACACAGGAAACCACCGAGAAACAGCGCCGAACTGAGCGGGCCACCGCCACCGGAACGGGCGATCAGCGTGCCGCCGACTGCTGCGAACCAGAGGATGGCGCTGGGCGACGACATGGCCAGGAAAATCCCGCGAAAGAATTCCTTGCGGTGGGAGTTGTTCCCCACCTCCGCCCTCTCGGCCAGCAGCGCCTCGTGGTGAATCGCCGAATAGACCATCTTCGCCGCGAAGTACACCAGCAGCGCCGAGCCACCGATCCACAGCACCCAGCGCACGGTTTCGTATTGCAGCAACACGGTCATGCCGGCCAGCGCCAGCACCGCGTAGATCAAGTCGCCGACGCAGGTCCCAAGGCCCAGGGCAAAGCCCTGGAAATAGCCGCGCTGCATGGCCAGGGTGATCATCGCGATGTTGGCCACGCCGATATCCAGGCACAGCGAGAGGCTCAGCAAGAAGCCGCTGGTAAATTCCATCGAACCCTATCCTTCGGAAAAAATTGTTTACATGGAGGCTGGACAGTCTGCCACAGCTGCCCGTACATTCCGCCACAGGCCACCGCAGTGGCCAGCGTCGCTCGGACGGTTCCGGGCGCTTACGTTATCCGAGGCAACAATGGCCGAACAAGGTTCGCCGCGCCGCTTTGCGCGCATCGATCGACTCCCCCCTTACGTTTTCAACATCACCGCCGAGCTGAAGATGGCCGCCCGTCGTCGTGGCGAAGACATCATCGACTTGAGCATGGGCAACCCCGACGGCGCCACGCCGCCGCACATCGTCGAGAAACTCGTGACGGTGGCCCAGCGCGAAGACACCCACGGTTACTCCACGTCCAAGGGCATTCCGCGCCTGCGCCGGGCGATTTCCAACTGGTACAAGGACCGCTACGAGGTCGACATCGACCCGGAAAGCGAAGCCATCGTCACCATTGGTTCCAAGGAAGGTCTGGCGCACCTGATGCTGGCGACCCTGGATCAGGGCGACACCGTACTGGTGCCGAACCCGAGCTACCCGATTCACATCTACGGCGCGGTGATTGCCGGCGCCCAGGTGCGCTCGGTGCCGCTGGTGCCGGGGGTGGATTTCTTCGCTGAACTGGAGCGGGCGATTCGCGGCTCGATCCCCAAGCCGAAGATGATGATTCTCGGTTTCCCGTCCAACCCCACCGCGCAGTGCGTGGAGCTGGATTTCTTCGAGCGCGTCATTGCTCTCGCCAAACAGTACGACGTGCTGGTGGTGCACGACCTGGCCTACGCCGACATCGTCTACGACGGCTGGAAAGCCCCGTCGATCATGCAGGTGCCGGGGGCCAAGGACATTGCGGTGGAGTTTTTCACCCTGTCCAAGAGCTACAACATGGCCGGCTGGCGCATTGGCTTCATGGTTGGCAACCCGGAACTGGTCAACGCCCTGGCGCGGATCAAGAGCTACCACGACTATGGCACCTTCACCCCGCTGCAAGTGGCGGCCATCGCAGCACTGGAAGGCGATCAACAATGCGTGCGCGACATCGCCGAGCAGTATCGGCAGCGACGCAACGTGCTGGTCAAGGGCCTGCATGAGCTGGGCTGGATGGTGGAAAACCCGAAAGCTTCGATGTACGTCTGGGCGAAGATCCCCGAGGCTTATGCGCACCTGGGCTCGCTGGAGTTTGCCAAGAAACTGCTGTCCGAGGCCAAGGTGTGTGTCTCGCCGGGCGTCGGGTTTGGTGAGTACGGCGATGATCACGTGCGCTTTGCCCTGATCGAAAACCAGGACCGGATTCGCCAGGCCGTACGCGGGATTCGCGGGATGTTTCGGGCGGATGGGTTGGCACCGAAAACCAGCGCCTGACCAATATCCCCTGTGGGAGCGAGCTTGCTCGCGATAGCGGTGTTTCAGTCGCCATTATTATTGACTGATACGACGCCATCGCGAGCAAGCTCGCTCCCACAGTGTTTTATGTACACCCTGGGAATCACCCACAAAAAAACCGCATCGCTGCGGTTTTTTTGTGACTGCAAAATCGCTTAGACGAACAGCGACAACAACAGGATAAAGCCCAGGCCCACCACCGACAGGATGGTTTCCATCGCGGTCCAGGTCTTGAAGGTTTCCGCCACGGTCATGTTGAAGTACTGCTTGACCAGCCAGAAACCGGCGTCGTTGACGTGGGACAGGATCAGGGAACCTGCACCGGTGGCCAGCACCAGCAGTTCGCGGTTCACGCCCGGAATCATCCCCACCACCGGCACCACGATACCGGCACCGGTAATGGTCGCCACGGTCGCCGAACCGGTCGCGATACGGATCACCGCCGCCACCAGCCAGGCCAGCAGGATCGGCGAGATCTGTGCCGCCACCGCCATGTGACCGATCACATCACCCACACCGCTGGTTACCAGCATCTGCTTGAAGCCGCCACCGGCACCGATGATCAGGATGATCGCAGCGGTCGGCGCAAGGCTCGCGTCCAGCCATTTGAGCATCTGTTGCGAACCGATGCCCTGCTTGTAGCCGAAGGTGTACAGCGACAGCAGCAACGCCAGCAGGAGAGCCGAGATCGGGTGACCGATCAGGTCCATGAAGGTGCGGAAGAAGTTGCCGTCCGGCAGCACCACATCGGCAAAGGTCTTGAGCAGCATCAGGAACACGGGCGACAGCACAGTGATCAGGGTAATGCCGAAGCTAGGCAGATCGCCTGCATTCTCATCGCGCACCAGTTGATCCACCAGTTCCTGATTCGGATGACCAGGAATGTGCTTGGCAATGAAGGTACCGAAGATCGGGCCGGCGATGATGGCGGTTGGCAGCGCAACGATCAGACCATAAAGAATGGTCTTGCCGATGTCGGCACCGAATACGCCGATCGCCAGCAACGGACCCGGGTGCGGCGGCACCAGACCGTGCACGGCGGACAGACCGGCCAGCAGCGGGATACCGATCTTGATGATCGACACGCCGGTGCGCCGGGCAACGATGAACACCAGCGGGATCAGCAGCACGAAGCCGATCTCGAAGAACAGCGGAATGCCGACCAGGAAGGCCGCGAACATCATCGCCCACTGCACCTTGTCCTTGCCGAAGGCGCGGATCAACGTCTGCGCAATCTGATCCGCACCGCCCGATTCGGCCATCATTTTGCCGAGCATGGTGCCCAGCGCCAGGATGATGCCGACAAAACCAAGCACGCCACCGAAGCCGTCCTGGAACGCCTTGATGATGGTGCCGATCGGCATGCCGGAGGTCAGCCCGAGGAAGGCTGCGGCGATGATCAGGGCGATGAAGGGGTGAAATTTGAACTTGGTGATCAGGACGATAAGGCCGATCACCGTGACCACTGCATCGAGCAGCAGGAACGTCTCGTGGGACATGCCAAACATTGGGGGTGTCTCCTGGTTGTTGTTGTTATTAAAGCGGGTTGATCAGAAGTCGTGAGGACAGCGCTGTCTTTGTAAACACAGTCATACCGCCTGTTTCAGGCCGTGCGCCTGCCACCAGGCATGAGCCTGCGCCGCCAGTTGCTCGACGCTATAGGTCGAAGCATCCAGCGCCAGGGTCAACGGCTCGCCGATGGGCGATTCGAGGGTGGCGAACTGGCTGTCGATCAGGGTCGATGGCATGAAGTGGCCTGGCCGATGGGAGACGCGGTCGGCGGCCACTTCGGGGGTCAGTTCAAGGAACACGAAGCCCAGGCCCGGCAAGGCACTGCGCAAACGTTCGCGATAGGCGTGCTTGAGCGCCGAACAGGTCAGCACCGGGCGCTGGCCCTTGGCATCGACACGGCGCAGTTCATCGCACAGGCTGTCGAGCCAGCCGGCGCGGTCTTCATCGTTCAGGGGGATCCCCGCGCTCATCTTTTCGATATTGGCGGCAGGGTGGAAAGAGTCGCCTTCAATGGCCGTGGCGCCGCTCAAATGGCACAGGGCCTCGCTGACGCACGTCTTGCCGCAACCGGCAACGCCCATGATGACCAGGGCGGTGATGGGATGATTCATGTAACACCTCAGCGCGCAGACAGCGCTACCTTTGCCAGTTATGACACCAGAGCAAAAGCAGAAGTTGCCGACGCCTTTCTTGTCATTTTATGGGTTGCAGCATGTTCGTTCCCGTTGCCAAAAAACGAGGATCAGGCGAACCCTCGCTCACGCATTTGCAGCTGCATCGAGACAGCGCTACCTTAGTACCTTGAATTTTGTTTGGCAAGCCGTCGATGAATCCAACTAAAAACGATAAAAATACTCGCACCACTGGCCGCCCTACCCTGAACGAAGTGGCCCGACTGGCCGGCGTCAGCCCGATCACCGCCTCCCGCGCCTTGCGGGGCGTCAGCACCGTGGCCACGGAACTGGTGGAAAAGGTGCAGAAAGCGGCGCTGGAACTCAACTATGTGGTCAACCCTGCCGCCCGCGCCCTGGCCTCGGCCCAGAGCCAATCGGTGGTGGTGTTGGTGCCGTCGCTGTCGAACCTTTTGTTCATCGACACCCTGGAAGCCATTCATCGGGTTTTACGCCCCAAGGGCTTCGAAGTGCTGATCGGCAACTTCCACTATTCGCGTGATGAAGAAGAAAACCTGCTGCGCAATTACATGGCCTATCAGCCGCGCGGCTTGTTGCTGACCGGTTTCGATCGCACTGAAAGTTCGCGGCGGATGATCGAAGCCAGCAACATTCCCTGCGTGTACATGATGGAACTGGACAGTGCGGCCGGGCTCAATTGCGTCGGTTTCTCGCAACTGGCCGCCGGTGAAACCGCTGCTGAACATTTGCTGTCTCGCGGTCGCAAACGCCTGGCCTACATCGGCGCGCAACTGGACCAGCGCACCTTGCTGCGTGGCGAAGGTTTCCGCAAAGCTCTGCAAAAGGCCGGCCGGTATGACCCGGACCTGGAAGTGCTGACGCCCCGCTCCTCCTCCGTCGGCCTCGGCGGCGAGCTGTTCCTGCAAATGCTGGCCAGTCATCCGGATGTCGACGCGATCTTCTTCGGCAACGACGACCTGGCCCAGGGCGCTTTGCTCGAAGCGATGCGACACGGAATCAAGATCCCCGAGCAAGTGGCGATCCTCGGCTTCAACGACCTGCCCATGTCCGAACACATGGTCCCGCGCCTGAGCAGCATCAACACCCCACGCGAAGCCATCGGCCGCCGCGCGGCGGAGCAGATGCTGACGCTGATGGCCGGCAACACCGTGGCCAAGCCGGTGCAGGACATGGGGTTTGAGTTGAAGGTGCGGGAGAGCACGTAGGCACGACACAAACCACTGTGAAGTGAGATTTTGTGGCGAGGGAGCTTGCTCCCGTTCGGCTGCGAAGCAGTCGTAATCCAGCTCACTTGGATTAACTGTATGACCGCAGTGTCTGTTTTGGGGTCGCTTCGCAACCCAACGGGGCGGTGCGGCGTTCCGACAAGCTCCCTCGCCACAGGTTCCGCGATTAATCCTGCGGATCGAGGTTATCCAGCACCCGGTTCACCGCCAGCTCGGCCAGCATGATGATCTGTGCGATCGCCAATGCCGTGTTGCGCTGGCTACCTTCCAGGAATGTCGCAAAATCATTGGTCATGACGCTCGCCGAGGCCAACGATTCGCAGGCGTGCGCCAACAGGGTTTCGTTATTGATGCCGGGTGAGATGGAGAACATTGGGCTGGGATTGCGTGGGGGGTTCGGCGTGGGTTTGAACATGGCGATGCTCCTAGAGTCATGGAGCTGCCACGATTCGCTGCTAGACGAAAACAAGGTGGCAGCCGTGCGCGGGCTAGCAGACCGGGACTCTAGAACCGGTAGACCCGAAGGTCTTCCCACGCACAGCCGCCATAACATGAACTGATCACGAATGGTCGACGTCATGCGTCTAAAGTATCCAGGCTGCTAGACCCGATCGCTGAAATTGCAGCGACGCGCAACGATAGAGTCCGGATACCAGGCGCACAAGTCGGCGGATTCTGGCGTAGTTGTAGGCAATGACGCAATCAATCGTAGGCAACGGAAACCTGTTGAAACGTCTTTCCTACAGACCGCTCCTACAATTACATACACGCCATTCGCGATGGAGTTGCTCAAATGGAACACACCCTGAAGATTCTCGGCAAAGCCTCGTCCATCAACGTCCGAAAAGTCCTGTGGACCTGCGAAGAGCTGGGCATACCCTACGAACGCGAGGACTGGGGCAGTGGCTTCGCGTCCACCCACAGCCCCGAGTTCCTGCGCTTCAACCCCAACGCACTGGTGCCGGTGATCATCGATGAAGCCGGCGTGCTGTGGGAATCCAATACCATCTGCCGCTACCTGGCCGCCAAACATCACCATCACCACAACGAACTGCTGCCCACCGAACCCGCAGCTCGCGCCCGAGTGGAACAGTGGATGGACTGGCAAGCCATCGAGCTCAATCCGTCCTGGACCTATGCGTTCATGGCACTGGTGCGCAAAGACCCGGAATTCCAGGACGCCCATCGCCTTGACGTCGGCATCCGCGGCTGGAACCAGAAGATGGGCATCCTCGAACATCAACTCACGACCACCAAGGCCTATGTCGCCGGACCGCGGTTTACCCTGGCCGACATCGTCATCGGCCTGTCCGTCAACCGCTGGCTGATGACGCCGATCGAGCGTCCGGACTACCCCGCCGTCGATGAATATTTCAAACGCCTGGCGCAACACCCCGGTTTCCTGAAGCATTGCTGCAACGGCTTGCCTTGAATGGCCGCAGGTTGCCGCCTGGATTGCCACACAGCAAAGCCACTAGTCGGCCATCCTCGAGGAAAAAACGGTTCAACGGCTTGTCGGGGGTGACCGTCCATCGAGCATGTCCAGCAGCGCCTGCACCGCCGCCGACGGCGGTTTGTTCGCCGCGACCACCAAGGCAAACTCGCGCTCGATCCGCGGCAGCACCGGCACCACACGCAAACCCTGCCGATTGCCTGGCAACGTCATCTCCGGCACCAGGCTCACGCCGATGTTTTCCCGCACCAAGGTGAACGCACTGCTCCATTCGCGGACCTCGACGCGCACATCCTGCAGTTGCAGCCCCACATCGGCAGCCAGGCTTCGCGCATTGGTCGAACAACCGCCCGTGGCCAGTACAAAAGGTTGCGTCACCAACTCTTCGAGGCCGACGCCCTCCTCATGAGTGCGCCGCGCCAGCGGATGGCCCCCGGGCAATACCGCCATCCAGGCATCGCGTCCCAAAGCACTGGCCTTGCGCTCGGGAGACGGATTGAGCACCACGCCGACATCCACCAGTCCCGCGCCAAGCAGGGTCTCCACTTCGTCATCGCTGACTTCCAGGGCGACTACCTCGATGCCGGGGTAAAGCCGGTTGAACCGACGCAGCAACGGCGGCAGAAAGGTCGCCAGTACCATGGGAAAACTGGCCAGGCGAATCGTCCCGCGCTCAACACCTTTTGCGGCCTCGACGGTGCTGCGAATGGCCTGCAGCGCGCCGAGCATGGTCCGCGCCTGCTCGATGACCGGCAGGCCGATGGCTGTCGGCAACGTCTGGCGATTTTCCCGGGTGAACAATTGAACGCCCAGGGTTTCCTCGATCAAGGCCAGGGCCTGGCTGGCCCCTGACTGGGTCATGCCGACCCGTTCGGCGGCGCGGGTGATGTTGCCGGTATCCGCCACGGCCACCACCATTCGCCAATGCATCAGGTTCATCATGGCAGTAGTTTTCCTTATGGCAGACTTCTGAAAGATTAATTTTACCGAGGGCGCCGCGCACTATGACACTGGCGTAAATCCACAACCAGAGCCCGCCCCATGAAGCTGTATTACGCCCCCCAAGCCTGCTCGCTGGCGCCGCATATCGTGCTGCACGAACTGGAACTGCCCTTCGAATTGATCCGCGTCGATAACGCCACCAAAAAAACCGCTGCTGGCGATGACTTCCTGGCCATCAACCCCAAGGGCTACGTGGCCGCCTTGCAACTGGATAACGGCGAAGTGCTGACCGAAGGCCCGGCGATCCTGCAATACCTGGCTGATCTGCATCCACATACGAAACTGGCCGCAGCCCAAGGTACATTCGAGCGGGTGCGGTTGCAGGAATGCCTGAACTTCATCTCGACGGAGATTCATGGCGGGCTCGGCTGGCTGTTCAACGCTCGATTTCCCGAAGAGGTGAAAGCGCTGATCAAGGAAAAACTGTTCAAGCGTTTGGCCGTGTTGAACCAGACACTGGAGCGGCAGGATTACTTGATGGCAGGCGGGTTCAGCGTTGCTGATGCGTATTTGTTTACGGTGTTGCGTTGGGCTCGGTGGTTCGACATTCAATTGAATAAGTGGCCGGCGTTGGCAAGGTTTCAAGCGAGGATGGATCAACGCTCGGCGGTGAAAGCGGCGTTGGCCGCCGAGTTGGCGTAAGGCTTCAAATCGCATCGCGAGCAAGCTCGCTCCCACAGGATCCTGGGGTTCCCAAATACTGCGTCCGCAGCAGTTCCTATGTGGGAGCGATCAAGCAGCACGGGATCAGTGACCGAACACGCCGACTTTCTTGGCCTTCTTGTCGGCGCGTTTTTCAATGGCGGTTTTCACTGGTTTCTTTTTCGCCGCTTTCTTTGAATCCATACCTTTGGACATGATGCGTACTCCACTCATGGGGATGTGAGATCAGGCATACACCTATCCTGGCGTGTGCGTTCTTTTATAATAGTCTGCTTTGCAAACTGACAGCCCTGGACCATGCCCGATACCCAATTCACCCTGCTCGACGACCCGTTATGGCCGTTGATGAACAAGTTCTATCGCACTCACCAATCGTCGATGAAGGCCGTGCGCGACGCGCAACTGTGGGTGGCCCGGCGTGAGCAGATCGTTGCCGTGCTGTGTTTGCGCCCGGTGTCCGGCGGGCATTGGCTGACCGGCTTGCTGGTCGATCCGGCCTGCCGCGAGCAAGGGCTTGCCGCCGGGTTGATCGCGGCCGCGGTGAAGGATTGCGAACAGCCGGTGTGGTTGTTCTGTCATCCGGATTTACGGGGGTTTTATGAGCGGCGCGGGTTTACTTTCGATCCGCCGATGCCTTACGCGATGGTTGAGCGATTGAGCCGATATGCGCGCAGCAAGCCGATGATTGCGATGGGGCTGGCGCCCTAAACCTGTAGGAGCGAGCTTGCTCGCGAAGGAGTGTCAGTCGACACCACTTATGCTGACACACCTTCGCGAGCAAGCTCGCTCCTACAAGGGTTTGCGGTGCTTTTAGTCGTCCGCGTTGGGATCCAGGTCCGGGAACATCACCTCGGTGAAGCCAAACTTGCTGAAGTCGGTAATGCGCGACGGGTACAGGCGGCCGATCAGGTGATCACACTCATGCTGCACCACCCGCGCGTGGAACCCTGAGGCAAAACGCACAATGGGCTGGCCCTTGGGGTCGACGCCTTCGTAGCGAATCTGCTGGTAACGCTGCACCGCGCCGCGCAGCCCCGGTACCGACAAACAGCCTTCGAAGCCCTCTTCCAGAATAGGGCTCAGCGGCGTGATCAACGGGTTGATCAGGATCGTCTGCGGCACGGCCTCGGCATCCGGATAACGCTCGCTGTGCTCGAAACCGAAGATCACCAGTTGCAGGTCGACGCCGATCTGCGGAGCAGCCAGGCCAACGCCCCCCACACTTTCCATGGTCTGGAACATGTCATCGATCAGTTGCCACAGCTCGGGGCTGTCGAACATCTCCGCCGGCACTGGCGGGGCAATGCGCAGCAGGCGCTCGTCGCCCATTTTCAGAATTTCACGAATCATGATCAGGTTTCATCGATGGTCGGTTTGTGTGAGTGATCGCGGCCCAGCCCCGACACGTGGTGCTTTTCCTCATGGACGGGACCATGCTCGCCAGCCACTTTTTCGCCAGGGTCCTTGCCCTCTCGCGACATGTGCTCGATCACCGCGTTCATCTCCGCGCCCAGCAGCAACACCGCCGCGGAAATGTAGAAGTACAGCAACAGCACGATGATCGCACCGATACTGCCATACATGGCGTTGTAGTTGGCGAACTCCTTGACGTACAAACCGAAGCCCAGGGAAGCGATGATCCACACCACCACCGCCAGCACCGAGCCTGGGGTAATGAAGCGGAATTCCTGTTTGACGTCGGGCATGACGTAGTAGATCAACGCCACCGCGACCATCATCAGAATCACGATCACCGGCCAGCGCGCGATGGTCCAGAGCGTGACGATGAAGTACTCAAGACCGACTTGGGCCGCGATCCACTCCATCACCTGCGGCCCGAGCACCATCAGCGCTGCGGCGATCAGCAACATGCCGGCAATGCCGACGGTGTAGATGATCGACAACGGAAAGCGCTTCCACAGCGGACGCCCTTCAACCACGTCGTAGGCAGCGTTCATCGCACTCATCATCAGCCGCACACCCGCGGAGGCGGTATACAGCGCAATCACGATACCCACCGACAGCAACCCACCCTTGGACTGCTGAAGCTGGTCGATCACCGGGTTGACCTGCTCCAGCGCCTGGGGCGGCAGCACCAGTTCCGACTGCAGGCGCAGCCATGAGAAGAAATCCGGCAAGTGCAGGAAGCCGATCAGGGCAATCAGGAACAGGATGAACGGAAACAGCGAAAACAGCATTTGATAGGCCAGCGCCGAGGCATAGGTCGACATCTCGTCGGCCATGAACTCGGTGACCGTGCGCATCATCACACGGTGCAGGGGCAAGCCTCTCATGTCCGGGAAAATCATTCGCGTCTCCATTCGCCGCATACGGATTTGGGTGGAAGTCGTGGCGACTCAGGGGCCGTTTTCTTTCATCAAGGTAGCCCAGTTGGCGACTTTGAAACAAATTCAGCGTGCAAGTTCAGGCTGACACAAAAACGGCCATCTGCAGATGGCCGCGGCTTCTTTTCATTAAAGGAAAGGCATTTCAATGCAGAAAAGTCGTTACACAAGGTTGACCGGGGGCTTTGGCAGGGAGTTTCATTTATTTTCACCACGACATTTCATCGTTCAGTGCAGGTTGCGCTTTATGTTTGCGGGCCAACCCCTGAGAATGCGCAACACATTCAGGCCATGGCGCTGAAGATCCAATCCCGTAGGAACGTTATGAAACTCGATAAAAAGCAGGCCATTGCCCGCAGAAACCAGGAACTCGGCGGTGCTGTGCTTGGCGTCAACAACTGCCACTTCGCCGAATTGAACCGTAACCGCAACATCTGGTGGTTCGACCTCCCGGTGACACGCCTTGCCATCGGTCAGTACGAGTGGATTCACCTGCTGATGCACACTCCCGACACCGACGAACTGCTGCACCTGAAAGTGCCGACGGTGTTCCTGCGCGAGAAACTCGAAGGCCTGGTGGTGCGCAATGAAGGCAAGCGCAAGGCGGCATTGAGCCTGGAACTGAGCGCCGACAAGGACTCCTTCCTGCAGGACATGCGCCCGGCGGGCACCAACGTCAACTTCGCGCCGTTTCGGCAGTAACCCTCAGAAACACAGAAATCCTGTGGCGAGGGAGCTTGCTCCCGCTGGGCTGCGAAGCGGCC
This sequence comes from Pseudomonas sp. A-B-19, assembly GCF_019947515.1. Classification (NCBI taxonomy): domain Bacteria; kingdom Pseudomonadati; phylum Pseudomonadota; class Gammaproteobacteria; order Pseudomonadales; family Pseudomonadaceae; genus Pseudomonas; species Pseudomonas sp. A-B-19. The sequence goes on along the minus strand of NZ_JAGYGN010000024.1, from coordinate 93,152 downwards.
CTCAATTTCATCAGGTGCACCTCGCCATCAGGTTTTGCGACTGCTGCGCAGCCGAACGGGAGCAAGCTCCCTCGCCACAAAAGCACTCTGACCACAAAGTCTGCACCAACAAAAAGCCCCGCATCTGCGGGGCTTCTTGTTTTACGCGGTGGCTTTCTTCGCGTTGATCTTCTTCAGCTCTTCATCGCGCAGTTCACGACGCAGGATCTTGCCGACGTTGGTGGTCGGCAGTGCATCGCGGAACTCCACGGAGCGCGGGACCTTGTAGCCGGTGACGTTGGCGCGCATGTGCTCCATCACCTGTTCCTTGGTCAGGGTCACGCCCGGCTTGGCGACGATGAAAATCTTGATCGCCTCGCCCGACTTCTCGTCCGGCACACCGATGGCTGCGCATTGCAACACACCCGGCAGGGTAGCCAGCACATCTTCGAGCTCGTTCGGGTACACGTTGAAACCGGACACCAGGATCATGTCTTTCTTGCGATCGACAATGCGCATGTAGCCATCGGGCTGGATCAGCGCGATGTCACCGGTTTTCAACCAGCCTTCGCTGTCGAGGATTTCATCGGTGGCTTCCTGGCGCTGCCAGTAGCCCTTCATGACTTGCGGGCCTTTCACGCACAGCTCGCCGATTTCACCCAGCGGTTGTTCGACACCGGCATCATTGATCACTTTGCACAGGGTCGACGGCACCGGAATGCCGATGGTGCCGATCTGGATGTTCTGGATCGGGTTGACCGTGGCCACCGGGCTGGTTTCGGTCATGCCGTAGCCTTCGCAGATGGCGCAACCGGTCACCGCTTTCCAGCGTTCGGCCGCGGCCAGTTGCAGGGCCATGCCGCCCGACAAGGTGACTTTCAGCGCGGAGAAATCCAGTTTGCGGAAGCCTTCGTTGTTGCACAGGGCCACGAACAGGGTGTTAAGGCCGACGAAGCCGCTGAACTTCCACTTCGACAGTTCCTTGACCATCGCCGGCAGGTCACGCGGGTTGCTGATCAGGATGTTGTGGTTGCCGATCAGCATCATCGCCATGCAATGAAAGGTGAACGCATAGATGTGGTACAGCGGCAGCGGCGTGATCAGGATCTCGCAACCTTCATTGAGGTTGGAACCCATCAGTGCCTTGCACTGCAGCATGTTCGCCACCAGGTTGCGGTGGGTCAGCATCGCGCCCTTGGCCACGCCGGTGGTGCCGCCGGTGTACTGCAGCACCGCGACATCACCGCTGGCCGGGTTGGCTTCCGTCACTGGCTGGCCCAGGCCTTTGCTCAGCACGTCGTTGAACTTGACGGCCTTGGGCAAGTGATAGGCCGGCACCATCTTCTTCACGTACTTGATGACGCTGTTGATCAGCAGACGCTTGAGCGGCGGCAGCAGGTCGGCGACTTCGGTGACGATCACGTGCTTGACGCCGGTTTTCGGCACCACGATTTGGGCCAGGTGCGCCATGTTGGCGAGGCAGACCAGGGCCTTGGCACCGGAGTCGTTGAATTGGTGTTCCATTTCCCGCGCGGTGTAGAGCGGGTTGGTGTTGACCACAATCAGCCCGGCGCGGATAGCACCGAAGACGGCAACCGGGTACTGCAACAGGTTGGGCAGCTGCACGGCGATTCGATCGCCAGGCTGCAAGTCGGTATGCTGTTGCAGGTAAGCGGCAAACGCACCGGACAATTCGTACAGCTCACCGTAGGTGAGTGTCTTGCCCAGGTTGCTGAATGCCGGCTTGTTGGCGAAGCGTTGGCAGGATTGCTTCAACACTGCCTGAATATTCGGATACTCGTCGGGATTGATGTCTGTAGCAATCCCGGCTGGGTACTTATCCTTCCAAAAGTCTTCGATCATGGAAGCCCACTCCTCAGCAACGCGAATTCAGCACCGCATTTGATGCGATTATTATTGGTGTTTGGTCATTGGTGAATCTGGCTGATAGAAGGCCGAGAAGTCACAAAGCGCGCCGAGAGTAGCAGCTTTGCCGAGGGTCGACCAGAGCCAAAAGAGGCCTCTACGGTCACATTCGTGACTCAAGACTTGCAAGCGGTCATTTTAGAGCAAAAATTCTATACATCCCCAAAAGCCCCGAAAAACGGGGGCTTTCGCGCTAAAACTACTGTAGGAGCGAGCTTGCTCGCGAAAAACGTCCGGACAACGCGATCATTCAAACAGGGCGCGTTATCGTTGACGTCCATCGCGAGCAAGCTCGCTCCTACAGGGGATCGGTCATTCACCGGTCAGGCGATATCCCGCAACTCCCGCCGCAAAATCTTGCCCACCGGCGTCATTGGTAGCGACTCACGCAGCACGATGTGCTTCGGTACTTTGTACGCCGTGAAGTTTTCCTTGCAGTAAGCCTTCAACTCTTCAAGGCTGATCCCTGTTTCACGGGCCACCACGAACAGCTTCACCGCCTCCCCCGACCGCTCGTCGGGCACACCGATGACCGCGCAGTTGGCGACTTTCGGGTGTGCCATCACCACGTCTTCGATCTCGTTCGGGTACACGTTGAAACCCGAGACAATGATCATGTCCTTCTTGCGATCGACGATACGCACGAAACCGTCCGGGTCGATCACCGCGATGTCACCGGACTTGAACCAGCCCTCGGCATCCAGCACTTCAGCCGTGGCATCGGGTTTTTGCCAGTAGCCCTTCATGATCTGCGGGCCTTTGATGCACAACTCGCCGCGTTCGCCCAAAGGTTGTTCGACGCCGTCATCGCTGATGACTTTCAGCGCGGTGCCCGGCACCGGCAGGCCCACCGTGCCGATCCGAGACTGCTCGCCATAGGGGTTGGTGCAGGCCACCGGCGAAGTTTCGGTCAGGCCGTAACCTTCGGTGATGCGGCAACCGGTCAGTTGCTCCCAACGCTCGGCGGTAGCCTTGACCAACGCAGTACCGCCGGAGTTGGTGAGTTTGAGGCTGGAGAAGTCCAGGGTCTTGAAGTCCGGATGATCCATCAGCGCGACGAACAGTGTGTTCAGACCCAACAGCGCCGAGAACCGCCAGTTCTTCAACTCCTTGATGAAGCCGGCGATGTCCCGCGGGTTGGTGATCAGCACGTTGTGGTTGCCCGTGACCATCATGCACATGCAGTTCGCCGTGAAGGCATAGATGTGGTACAGCGGCAGCGGCGCGATCATCACTTCCTGGCCTTCGCGCAACAGCGGCTGGCCGTCGCTGGCCGACTGGCTGAGACAGGCCCGTGCCTGTTGCATGTTCGCCACCAGGTTGCCGTGGGTCAGCATCGCGCCCTTGGCAAGGCCCGTGGTGCCGCCGGTGTATTGCAGCACGGCGATGTCATCGAGGCCGACCTTCAGCGGCTTGATGCCCAGGCCACGGCCCATGCGCAGCGCACTCTTGAAGGAAACGGCCTGGGGCAAGGCATAGTCCGGGACCATCTTCTTGACCTTGCTCACCACCGCGTTGACCAGCCATCCCTTGGCGGTGGGCATCAGGTCGCCCATCTTCGCTTCGATCAGGTACTGGATATCGGTGTCGGGGAGCACTTCCTGGACTTTCTGGCCGAACATGTTCAGGTACACCAGCGCCCGGGCGCCGGAATCCTTGAACTGATGACGCATTTCCCGCGCGGTGTACAGCGGGTTGGTGTTGACCACGATCAACCCGGCGCGCAAGGCACCGAACACGGCGATCGGGTAATGCAGGACGTTGGGCATCTGCACCGCGATGCGGTCACCCGGCACCAGGTCGGTGTGGGCTTGCAGATAGCCGGCGAAGGCAGCGCTCTGGCGCTCCAGTTCGGCGTAGGTCAGGGTGATGCCCATGTTGCTGAACGCCGGGCGATCCGCAAATTTCTTGCAGGAACGCTCGAACACCTCGATCACCGACTTGTAGGCTCCCGGATCGATATCCAGGGGTACGCCGGCCGGGCGTTTGTCATTCCAGAAATCAGGTTGCATTGTTCTTGTCCTCTTTACCTGAGTCTATCCGGGGCCGCTTTTCTGTCATTTTTCAAAAAAATGCAAAAAACGGGGCTTCACGGACACTAGCAGTTATGACGTAGCAGGCAAATGTGCCCACGACCGTCATTGACCGTATGAATCTTCTTGCCGTGGCGTAGGCTGATCAGACGCCCAGCCAAGGATGCGCTATAAACTGCAACGAGCTGTTTGCGACCAGGCAGCCTCATGCAAAGGAACCGCCATGATCCACGACACTTTCTGGCTGACCACGAGCGACCACAGCCGCCTCTTCGTCAACCAGTGGCTACCCGACGGCAGCCTCAAGGCAATGATTCTGCTGGCCCACGGCATGGCCGAGCACAGTGGTCGCTATGGCCCCCTGGCGCAAAAACTCTGTGAACAGGGCTATGGCGTGTGTGCGCCGGACCTGCGTGGACATGGCAAAACTGCCGAAAACGGGACACTCGGGCATTTCGCCGATGACGATGGCTGGTGCAAGGTCGTGAGCGACCTGGCCTGCCTCAACCAGCACATCGGCCAGCAGCACCCCAGCGTACCGATCGTGCTGCTCGGCCACAGCATGGGCAGTTACATCGCCCAGGCCTACCTGCTGCACCACAGTGCCAGCCTGCACGGGGCAATCCTCAGCGGCTCGAACTTCCAGCCTGTGGCGCTTTATCGCGCGGCACGGCAAATCGCCCGTCTCGAACGCCTGCGCCAGGGACCCAAAGGACGCAGTGCATTGATCGAGTGGCTGTCGTTCGGCTCGTTCAACAAAAAATTCAAACCGGCACGCACGCCGTTCGACTGGCTCAGCCGAGATCCGGCGCAGGTCGATCTGTACGTCAACGACCCGCTCTGCGGCTTTCGCTGCACCAATCAGCTGTGGATCGATTTGCTCGGCGGCTTGCAGCAAATCAGCAAAGCGTCCAATCTCGCCCAGATCGACCCGGGCCTGCCGCTGCTGGTGATTGGCGGTGAATGTGATCCGGTGAGCGAAGGCAAACGTCTCAAGGATCTGGCCGACGCACTGCGGGCGGCCGGCAGCCGGCACCTGCAACTGACCGTTTACCCCCAGGCGCGGCACGAACTGTTCAACGAAAGCAATCGCGATGAAATCATCGCCGACGTGCTGAACTGGATCGCACAGGCCTTGAGCGCTCCTCGGCCGCACCGCTCCGAATAGTTTTTTTTGTGAATTTTTTAATTCGTCACAGGAATCGAGATAGATGACCCAGGTTACCAACACCCCTTACCAAGCCCTCGAAGTCGGCCAGACCGCCAGTTTCAGCAAGACCGTCGAAGAGCGCGACATTCAGTTGTTCGCCGCAATGTCCGGCGATCACAACCCGGTGCACCTGGATGCCGACTACGCCGCCAGCACCATGTTCAAGGAGCGCATCGCCCACGGCATGTTCAGCGGCGCGTTGATCAGCGCGGCGGTCGCCTGCGAACTGCCTGGACCGGGGACCATCTACCTCGGCCAGCAAATGAGCTTTCAGAAACCGGTGAAGATCGGCGACACCCTGACCGTGCGCCTGGAAATCCTCGAAAAACTGCCGAAGTTTCGCGTACGCATTGCCACCCGCGTGTTCAACCAGCGCGATGAACTGGTGGTGGATGGCGAGGCGGAAATCCTCGCGCCACGCAAGCAACAGAGCGTGACCTTGACCACGCTGCCGGAGATCAGCATCGGCTGACTCTCTGTGGCGAGGGGGCTTGTCGCAATGCCTGTATTTTCCAGACTGACTGAATCAAGACGATCGATCGATGAATCCTGAAAAGCTCGAACTGCTGATCACCCGCGAAATGCCCTTCGGCAAGTACAAGGGTCGAATCATTGCCGATCTGCCCGGCCCTTACCTGAACTGGTTCGCCCGGGAGGGTTTCCCCCATGGCGAGTTGGGTGGCCTGCTGGCCCTGATGCAGGAAATCGATCACAACGGTTTGTCGGACTTGCTCGAGCCGCTGCGCGCCAAACACGGCAAACCGGCCCCCCGCCACTGAATTCCCTACCGAGTGCCCCATGCCCGACAACACCCGCCGCGCCCGTGATGAAGCCTTCTGGCAAACCTTTGCCGATCGCTACGATGTCGAACCCGGCCCGCTCAACCTGGAGAACGGTTACTTCGGGCGCATGTCGCGCACGGTGGTCGAGGAATACCAGCGCAACATCGAGCTGATCAACCGCAGCAATTCGGTCTATGTGCGCCAGCGCTTCGAACAGGGCGACAGCCTGAAGATCCGCGCGCAACTGGCCAGGTTGATAGGCGTACCCGCCGACAGCATCGCCCTGACCCGCAACGCGTCGGAAGGTTTGCAGTCGCTGATCCGCAACTACAACCGGCTCCAGCCCGGCGATCAGGTGCTGGTGTGCGATCTGGAATACGACACGGTCAAAGGCGCCATGCGCTGGCTGGCGCGTAATCGCGGTGTGGAAGTGATCGAGATCGAACACACTCACCCGGCAACCTTCGACAGCCTGCTCAATACCTACCGAGAAAGCTTCGCACGACACCCACGGCTGAAGCTGATGGCCCTGACCCACGTCACCCATCGCACGGGCCTGGTGATGCCGGTGCAGGCGATTGCAGCCGCGGCGAAGGAACACGGCATCGACGTCATCCTCGACGGTGCCCATGCCCTCGGTCAGTTCGAATTCGACCTGCCTGATCTGGGCATCGTTTTCGCCGGCTACAACCTGCACAAGTGGATCGGTGCACCGCTGACGCTCGGCTTTATCTACATCGCCCCCGAACACCTGGCCGATATCGATCCGGACATGGGCGAGATGCATTTCCCGGTCACTGACATCCGTGCCCGTATGCCGTACAGCACACCGAACATTCCGGCGTTGCTGACCCTGCCGCTGGTGCTCGAGGAGCATTGGGCGATGGGGGGCGCGGCGGCCAAGGGTCCTCGGCTCAACTACCTGCGCAACCTGTGGGTCCGCCCCGTGCGCGAACTACCGGGCATCGAAGTCCTGACCCCGGATGACCCGCGACTGTACTGCGGCATCACGTCCATGCGTTTCATCGCACAGACCGATCAGCAGGCGATGGTCGAGCGGCTGCTCAAGGACTACAGCCTGTTCACCGTGGTACGCACTGGCGCGGCGTGCGGCCCGTGCATCCGGATCACTCCGGGGCTGACCACCACCGCCGAGCACATGACGCGGCTGACCACGGCGCTGACGCAATTGTGCTGACCTGTAGGAGCGAGCTCGCTCGCGATGGTCGTGAACGATAACGCGGGAACCCGATAGCCAGCGGTGCCTGGAAGTTTTTCGCGAGCGAGCTCGCTCCTACAGGTATTAATTGCCGTGACTTTTCGCGGGCAAAAAAAAACGGTGCACCGACCAAGCGCACCGTAAAGCCGTAGAACACACAACGAGTGTCAGGTGAAGCGATCAGTCCAGCAGCGCCAAAGCCTCGGCAGTGCATTCCTGAATGCGGGCCCAGTCGCCGTTCTTGATCCACTCCGGATCGAGCATCCAGCTACCGCCCACGCACATGACGTTTTTCAACGCCATGTAGCTCTTGATATTGGCCGGGCCCACGCCGCCGGTCGGGCAGAATTTCACTTCGCCGAACGGGCCGCCCAAAGCCTTGATGGCCGCGACGCCGCCACTGACTTCGGCCGGGAACAGCTTGAAGCGGCGATACCCCAGGCCGTAGCCTTCCATGATGCCCGAGGCATTGCTGATGCCTGGCAACAGTGGAATCGGGCTGGCGACGCTGGCTTCCAGCAGGTCACGGGTGATGCCCGGCGTGACGATGAATTGCGAGCCGGCCGCTTCGGCCGCCGCCAGCATGTGGCGATCGAGCACGGTGCCGGCACCGGTCACCAGTTCCGGACGCTGCTCACGCAGGATCTGGATGGCCTTGAGGCCGAATTGCGAACGCAGGGTCACTTCCAGGGCCGTGAGGCCACCGGCCGCGAGGGCGTCGGCCAACGGCAGAACGTCCTGCTCGCGGGCGATGGTGATCACCGGCAGGATCCGCGCTTTCGCGCAGATGCTGTCGATCAGGGCAACTTTGTCCGCCATGGAAACGGTCGGGGATGGGTTTGTCATAGCGGCTGTTCCTTGGCTCATGGGCACCAGTAAATCTCTAACGTGGGTTGCAGAAATGCGCGCACCGGCATTTCGGTGACATCGTCACCGGCCAGCGCGAAACTCAGGGTGGACAGCTTGGACGAACCGGAAATCGACAGGATTTTATGTTTGGCCGAGGCCAGTAGCGCCCGGCTCATGGTCAGGCGCTGACGCGGCACGGTCGGCGCCAGCATCGGCCAGCAACGACGAGTGCCGTCGACTTTCAAAGCCTCGTCAAGATTCGGGCTGTTGGGGAACAGCGACGCGGTGTGGCCGTCATCGCCCATGCCGAGGATCAGCACGTCGATCGCCGGCAACTCCGACAGCAAACGGTCGGCCTGCTCGGCCGCCTGTTCCAGGTTGGCACTGGCGCTGTACAGGCTCAAAAATTGCGCCTTGGCCGCCGGGCCTTGCAGCAAGTAACGCTTGATCAGGCCGGCATTACTGTCAGCGTGCTCCACCGGCACCCAGCGCTCGTCGGCCAGGCTGATCACCACGTTCGACCAGTCCAGCGCCTGCTTGGCCAGGTGCTGGAAAAATGCCACCGGGCTGCGACCACCGGACACCACCAGGGTCGCAGAGCCCTGGGCTTCGATCGCGTCGCTCAGTTTTTTCGCCACGTTCAGCGCCAGGCCTTCAGCCAGCAGCACCGGGCTCTTGAACGCATGGGCGCTGACACCCTGCGGCAGTTTCAAATCAGATATCGCCATACCACGACCTCCCGTCCCGCGTGATCAGAGCAATGGAGCTCATCGGCCCCCAGGACCCGGCCGCGTACGGCTTGGGCGCATCACCGGATTTTTTCCACCCGGCGATCAACTGGTCACACCAATTCCACGCGGCTTCGATTTCATCTTTACGGACAAACAGGTTCTGATTGCCGCGCATCACTTCCAGCAACAACCGCTCGTAGGCATCGGGAATCCGTGCGCTGCTCCAGGTGTCGGAAAAATTCAGCTGCAATGGACCGCTGCGCAGCTGCATGCCTTTGTCCAGGCCTTGATCTTTGGTCATCACGCGCAAGGAAATGCCTTCGTCCGGCTGCAGGCGGATAATCAGCTTGTTGCTGATTTGCAGGCGCTGCTCGGGAGCGAAAATGTAGTGCGACGGTTCCTTGAAGTGGATGACGATCTGCGACAGCTTCTGCGGCATGCGCTTGCCGGTACGCAGGTAAAACGGCACGCCGGCCCAGCGCCAGTTGCGGATGTCGGCGCGCAGGGCGACAAAGGTTTCGGTATTGCTCTGGGTGTTGGAGTTAGGTTCTTCCAGGTACCCCGGCACTGCTTTGCCTTCGCTGTAGCCGGCGATGTACTGGCCACGCACCACCTGGGTGGTCAGGCCTTCCGGGCTGATCGGCGCCAGGGCCTTGAGCACCTTGACCTTCTCGTCACGGATGCTGTCGGCGGACAGGTCGGCCGGCGGGTCCATGGCGATCAGGCAGAGCAGTTGCAGCAGGTGGTTCTGGATCATGTCGCGCAGCTGACCGGCCTTGTCGAAGTAACCCCAGCGGCCCTCGATGCCGACCTGCTCGGCCACGGTGATTTCCACATGGGAAATGTAATTCTGGTTCCACTGGGTTTCGAACAGGCTGTTGGCGAAACGCAGGGCGATCAGGTTCTGGACGGTTTCCTTGCCCAGATAGTGGTCGATGCGGTAGGTACGGTTCTCCGGGAAGAACTGCGCCACGGCGTCATTGACCTTGCGCGAGGACTCCAGGTCCGAACCGATGGGTTTTTCCAGCACCACGCGGGTGTTTTCCGCCAGGCCAACCTTGGCCAGGTTCTCGCAAATCGCGCCATACACGGCGGCCGGGGTCGCAAAGTAGGCGATGACTCGCTGTGCGGTGCCGGCGACTTCGGCCAGGGTCACATAATCCTCGGAGTTGAGGAAGTCGACGTGCAGGTAGCTCAGGCGCGCCAGGAAACGCTCGAGCACGGCTTCGTCCAGCTCTTTGGCACCGACATAACGGCGCAGCTCGGAGGTGATGAATGCCAGGTGTTCCTGCTCGCTGCCAGCCTCACGGGCCAGCGCGATGATGCGCGTGTCCTCGTGCAACAGGCCTGCACCGTCGAGTTGATAAAGGGCAGGAAACAGCTTGCGTAAGGCCAGGTCGCCAAGGGCGCCGAACAAGGCAAAGGTGCACGGTTCAACCGTAATCGAGAGCATGATGTTTGTTCTTTTATCAAGTTAAGCTACAAATACCTTTTTTTAAGGCATCACTCAAGGGAAAATGTAGTAATAACCACAACATTTTCGCAAAATACAGATTGCGAGTGGTGGTCGGTCGGAGCCATCAGTAGGATAGGCCACCGTTACGGGCCTCACCAAAGGCCCTTTTTGCATTAGCCGCGCGCCTATCGGCGCAGGTGTAAAGGATACTTATATGGACCGCGTGCGAAATTTACTGGAGCAAATCCAGAATCGCCTTGAAGAGCTGAACAAGGCCGAACGCAAAGTCGCCGAGGTGATCCTGCTCAACCCGCAGCAGGCCACCCGCTTCAGCATCGCCGCCCTCGCCCAGGCTGCCTCGGTCAGCGAACCGACGGTCAACCGCTTCTGCCGTTCGTTCGGCGTCAGCGGCTACCCCGAGCTCAAGCTGCAATTGGCCCAGAGCCTGGCCAGTGGTGCCGCGTACGTCAGCCGTGCAGTGGAAGCCGACGACAATCCGGAGGCCTACACCCAGAAGATCTTCGGCAGCGCCATTGCCTCGCTGGACAGCGCCTGCCAGGCACTGGACCCGAACCTGATCAGCCGCGCCGTCGACCTGCTGATCCAGGCCCGGCAGATCCACTTCTTTGGCCTCGGCGCCTCAGCCCCGGTGGCACTGGATGCGCAGCACAAGTTCTTCCGTTTCAACCTGGCCGTCACGGCCCACGCGGATGTGCTGATGCAGCGCATGATTGCCTCGGTGGCCCATACCGGTGAATTGTTCGTGATCATTTCCTACACCGGCCGCACCCGCGAACTGGTGGAAGTGGCGCGCATCGCCCGGGAAAACGGCGCCTCGGTGCTTGGCCTGACCGCCGAGAACTCGCCACTGGCCAAGGCCAGCACCCTGAGCCTGAACATTCCGCTGCCGGAAGACACCGACATCTACATGCCGATGACGTCGCGGATCATCCAGCTGACCGTGCTGGACGTGCTCGCCACCGGCATGACCTTGCGCCGAGGCGTGGATTTCCAGCCGCATCTGCGCAAGATCAAGGAGAGCCTGAATGCCAGCCGGTATCCGGTGGGGGATGAGTTCAATTGAAACCGGCCTGAATCTGCATTGAAAGAACCGGCCTCTTCGCTGGCAAGCCAGCTCCTACAGTGTTTGTGTCGAGTACAAAAAAGGCGACCGACCGCGAACCTGTAGGAGCTGGCTTGCCAGCGAAAGCGTCACCCGCAACACCTCGCCTTTTCGCTAAGCCCCCACCCGCGCCTGCAAACTCAAATGCGCCCGCTCCCCAGGCTTCAGGCACAAGCTGTCGGTGCCGCCGGTCGCCGCTTCGACACAGACAAATTCGGATATCTCGTTCCAGGTCACGCCGAGCAATGGCCGCGAGCCGGGATGCCACACCACCGTGTCGGCCGTATCCCCCGTATCGATGCACAATGCCCGCTGCCAGGCGTGGTCATTGAGCTGCAATTCACCGTCATGCTGGAACACCCGCTGACATCCGCCGTCCACGCGCAACTCGCCTTCCTGCTGACAGGCCTGCCGGCTCAACTGGTCGTAACCCTGCGCGCCTTCGAGCCCAGACAGCGCTACCTCACTGACGTCGCCGATACGCCAGTAGGCATGCAAAGCCTGGCTCAACTGGCACGGCATGTCGTCCTGATGCTCGGTGCTCAGGCGCAGCTCCATGCGTTCCCCCAGGTGCGCGTGCAGGTCCACCTGCCAGTCACACAACTTCAGCTGCCAGTGCAATCGCACGCCATCGTCGTCACTGTCGCTGTCGAGCAGCTTCCAGTCGAGCAAGCGCGCCCAGCCATGGGACGGCCAGGCGTTTTCGCTCGGATGCCGGCCATACCACGGCCAACACACCGGCACGCCGCCGCGAATGGCGCCGACCTGCGGCCATTTGGCCGCGCACCACAGCCAGGGTTTCTGGCCCTTGGGCTGGAAGTGCAGCAACTGCGCCCCCTGACGGCTGAACACCGCCTGACACAGCGGATGATCGATCACCAGCACGTCGCGCACCTGATAGCGCTCCCACGCGAACACCGGACGCTCGCGCAAGGATTTGAAGAAACGTTGTAGCGGATGCTCAAGCATGTGCCACGGTCCTGAAAAACATGGGTGTACTCATCTCTCCAAACAGCCTGTGCTTATTTTTGTGGCGAGGGAGCTTGCTCCCGCTGGGGTGCGAAGCGCCCCCAAAAAAGGGACTGCTGCGCAGTCCAGCGGGAGCAAGCTCCCTCGCCACAGTTGCGCTCGACACAACAAGTCTTGTTAGCCCTCGCAAAAAAAAGCGGACAGCCATGGCTGTCCGCAAATATGCGCACATGGAGAGAAGCTTATCGCAGACGCGTCAGAACACCGACTGAATTTTCAGGCCGGCCACCAGCGCGTTGTCGACTTCATCCACGCCGCCTGGGTGTGTGACGTATTGCAGGTTGGGACGCACGGTCAGCCAGTTGGTCACGTGGAAGCCGTAGTTGATCTCGTAGTTGTATTCGGTTTCACGAATGGGCGAGAACAGCGGATTTTCGTATTCCGAAACACCATTGGCCGCGTTGGTCAGCTCGGCGTTTTTCTTCACGTCATCGTTGACATGGATACGGGCGAAACCGATGCCCACGTCATCCTTCGGACGCGCATCGAACGGGCCCTTGTACACGAACATCAGCGACTGGTAGTTGTCGACGACGTTAGTGTCCTTGTCGTGGAAGGTGGCGTTGGCCGCAATGTTCAGACCGCGAGAAGCGTCGCCGTTGTGACTGGTGAGTTGCTGCTGCGCGACGAACCAGTAGCCATGCTTGCTATCGTGAACGCGAAAAGGCTGGCCCGTGGTCGCTGCGTCCTGGCCGTTGTCGTCCTTGAGAACGTCATCGGCAGGGGCAGTGCTTTTGTAGTAACCGACACGGTATTCGCCCGGCAGGCTGTTGACCTTCGGCGACCAGACCAGTTCGACCGGCAACACGGTGCCCGCGGTACCGCTGCCGCTGAGCTTGAAGCCGTTGCCGTGTTCCAGTTGCGACGGGTTCTGGTTGTACGCGCCAATCTGAGCGTAGAGCTCGTCATTGATGTTGTACTTCACGCGGATCGCGGCCTGGCTGACCGGCCAGTTGAACCAGACGTTGGTGGCCCAGTTACCCACCTGGGATCCGCAGAACGCCAGGTTCTGGAATTCGCACGGGAAGGTGTTGAAGTCTTCACCTTCACCGAAGTAACCGGCTTTGACGTCCAGTTTGTTGTCGAAGAACTGATGCTGAATCCACAACTGGGTCAGACGGACCATATGGCCACGACCGAAGACTTCCTGGGAGGAGCTCAAGGTGCCGGCACGCGGATCGCCGATACGGTCGTTGGAGATGTTCTCACCGTTACGGTTGGTGAGCTGGATCTTGGCCTGGGTGTTATCCCAGCCGAACAGCTTTTCCAGGTCCAGCGCCGCACCCAGGCCGAACTGGTCGGCGTAGCGCGCGGTCTTGTCATCGTTGAAACCGCCATGCAGGTTGCCGCCGACTTCACCGACATAATCCATCTTGATGTCGATGCCCTGCTCGATCAGCTTGGTACGCTCGCCACCCCAATCGCCCGTCATCCACTTGGAATCGGAGCTGAACGCTTCTGCGGCCATCGCATTGCCGGCCAAAACCAGTGCTGCCGCTGCTGACACCTGGCAGATCAACCGGGCCTTGTTCTTCATCTTCATCCCTACTTCCTCGTTTTATTGTTATTAACTTTTCTTTTTTAACGCGGTTACATCAGTTGCGGTGCACGACAGGTCGCGCATCACGAATCCCCCTTGTAGGAGCGAGCTTGCTCGCGATGGCGGTGTATCAGGTGACAACGATGTTGAATGTCAGTCCGCTATCGCGAGCAAGCTCGCTCCCACATTGATCTCTATCTGCCTTTGAACTGTGCGACGTTGTCAGCATGCGCCTCGGCTTTCGGCACGCCGGCCACCCCCAGCCGCTCCCCGCTCTTGGCATCGAACAACAGCACTTTCGCCGGATCGAATTGCAACGTCAGGGTCTCGCCCACCGCCGGCGCCACGTCCGGTGCCAGGCGGCAGCAGACCTTGGTGTCGTTGAGGTTGACGAAGACCAGGGTGTCGGGACCGGTCGGTTCGGTGACCTGGACTTCGGCACGAATGGTCGGCAAACCGTTCGCATCGCCGTTGGCCAGGACGATCTGCTCAGGGCGCATGCCGAGGATCACTTCGCGGTCTTCGAGACCGGCGTCCTGCATGCCCAGAGGCAACTCGCAACGGGCCTGGCCGCTGTCGAGCAGCGCGACCAGACGACCGTCCTTGCGCTGCAGGCGCAGCGGGATGAAGTTCATCGGCGGCGAACCGATGAAGCTCGCCACGAACAGGTTGGCCGGGTTGTTGTAGATGTCCTTCGGCGTACCGAACTGCTGAATGATCCCGTCCTTCATCACCGCCACTTTGTCGCCCAGGGTCATGGCTTCGATCTGGTCGTGGGTCACATAGACCGTGGTGGTTTTGAGGCGCTGGTGCATCAGTTTCATTTCGGTGCGCATCTCGACCCGCAGCTTGGCGTCGAGGTTGGACAGCGGCTCGTCGAACAGATAAATCTTGGGCCGCCGTGCCAGTGCACGCCCCATCGCCACACGCTGTTGCTGGCCACCGGAGAGTTGGCCGGGTTTGCGGCTGAGCAGGTGTTCGATCTGCAACAGCTTGGAAACCCGAGCGACTTCTTCGTCGATTTCGGCGGTGGGCATTTTGCGGATCTTCAGGCCGAAGGCGATGTTGTCGCGCACGCTCATGGTCGGGTACAGCGCGTACGACTGGAACACCATGGCGATGTCGCGATCCTTGGGGCTCATGCCGCTGATGTCGGCGTCGTCCACCAGAATTGCGCCGCCGCTGATGGTTTCCAGGCCGGCGATGCAGTTCATCAGCGTGGATTTGCCGCAGCCCGACGGGCCGACCAGGATCAGGAATTCCCCGTCATCGATTTTCAGTTCGATGTTTTTCAGGGTGTCCGGCAAACCGGCGCCGTAGGTCTTGTTGACGTTGCGTAATTCGAGAGTTGCCATGTTCTACCCCTTGACCGCGCCGGACGTCAGCCCACGCAGGAAATACTTGCCAGCGAATATGTAGACCAGCAGTGTCGGCAGCCCGGCGATCATCGCGGCGGCCATATCAACGTTGTATTCCTTGGCCCCGGTGCTGGTGTTGACCAGGTTGTTCAGGGCCACGGTAATTGGCTGGGCATCGCCACTGGCGAAGACCACGCCGAACAGGAAGTCATTCCAGATCTGGGTGAACTGCCAGATCAGGCAGACCATCACGATCGGGATCGACATCGGCAGCAGGATTTTCAGAAAGATCGTGAAGAAGCCCGCGCCATCGAGCCGCGCCGCTTTGACCAGCGCGTCCGGAATGCTCACGTAGTAGTTGCGAAAGAACAGCGTGGTGAACGCCAGGCCGTAGACCACATGCACCAGCACCAGGCCAGTGGTGGTGTTGGCCAGGCCGAACTTGCCGAGGGTGAACGAGGCTGGCAACAGCACGGTCTGGAACGGCAGGAAGCAGCCGAACAGCAGCAGGCCGAAGAACAGTTGCGAACCACGGAAACGCCACATCGACAGCACGTAGCCGTTCATCGCACCAATAAACGTGGAAATCAGCACCGCCGGCACGGTGATCTTCACCGAGTTCCAGAAGTAGCCGCCGACCACGTCCCAGGCCTTGATCCAGCCGATGCCGTCGATCACGGTCGGCCAGCTCAACAGGTTGCCGGTGCGGATGTCTTCCGGGGATTTGAAGCTGGTCAGCAGCATCACCACCAGCGGGATCAGGTACACCGCCGCCGCCAGCAACAGGGTGGCGTAGATCGCGATACGGCTGAAGCTGAGCGATGGTTTGCCGAGTTGATTAGTCATGGCGTTTGCCTCGCAGCTCGGAGTACAGGTACGGCACGAGGATGGTCAGCACGGCGCCGAGCATCAGCATGGCGCTGGCCGAACCGATGCCCATCTGGCCACGGCTGAACGTGAAGGAATACATGAACATCGCCGGCAGGTCGGAGGAGTAGCCCGGACCGCCCGCGGTCATCGCCGCGACCAGGTCGAAGCTCTTGATCGCGATGTGCGCCAGGATCATGAAGGCACTGAAGAACACCGGGCGCAGGCTCGGCAGGACGATCTTCAGGTAGATGGTCGGCAGGCTCGCCCCGTCGACTTGCGCGGCACGGATGATCGATTGATCGACACCGCGCAGGCCGGCCAGGAACATCGCCATGACAAACCCGGAGGCTTGCCATACGGCGGCGATCACCAGGCAGTACACCACGCGATCCTGATCCACCAGCCAGTCGAGACGAAAGCCTTCCCAGCCCCAGTCCCGCAGCATCTTGTCCAGGCCCAGGCCCGGATTGAGCAACCATTTCCACGCGGTACCGGTGACGATCATCGACAGCGCCATCGGGTACAGGTAGACGGTGCGGATGAAGCCTTCCTTGCGAATGCGCTGGTCCAGCAGCACCGCGAGGAACACCCCCAGCACCAGGCTGATGCCGATGAACATGCCACCGAACACCGCGAGGTTCTTGCTCGCGACCCACCAGCGGTCGTTGTCCATCAGGCGCATGTATTGCTGCAGGCCGACCCATTTGTAGCTCGGCATGAAGCTGGAGTTGGTGAAGGACAGAATGAACGTCCAGATGATGTAACCGTAGAAGCCAACCAACACGATCAGCATGCTCGGCGCGAGTACCAACTTGGGTAGCCAGCGTTGCAGCGCATCGAACGGTGAGGCTTTGCTGAAAACCGCCACAGAGCTCATCGGGATAATCCAGTGTGAGAAATGAAGAGCAACCTGTAGGAGCTGGCTTGCCAGCGAACCAGACAACTCGGTTCGTCAGGCACATCGCCTTCGCCGGCAAGCCGGCTCCTACAGAAGAGCGCGTCGAATGAAACCGCAGGGTTACCTGCGGCTTCCGGGATTACTGGGCCGCTTTGACAGCCGAGGCCAGTTGGGCGCTGGCCTTGGCCGGGTCAGCATCCTTGTCGTTCATGAAGTTGGTGACCACATCGAAGATCGCACCTTGCACGGCCAGGGAGGTGGCCATGTTGTGCGCCATGCTCGGTTGCAGGCCGCCGGTCTTGTCGTCGGCGATGAAGTCCTTCGCCGACTTCTGGGCGCACTCGTCGAAGCCGAGCTTGTCCATCTCGTTCAGCATGTCGTTACGCACCGGGATCGAACCCTTGTTCATGCTGAAGACTTTCTGGAAATCGGTACCCAATGCGACCTTGGCCAGGTCTTGCTGGGCAGCGATGTCGCCCTTGCGATCGGCCTTGAGCTTGAACACCGCCAGGGAGTCGATGTTGTAGGTGAAGGCTTTTTCAGTGCCCGGGAACGCCACGCACAGGTAGTCCTTGCCGGCGACTTTGTTCGCGGCAGTCCACTCGCTTTTCGCCCAGTCGCCCATCATCTGCATGCCGGCCTTGCCGTTGATCACGTCGGCGGCGGCAATGTTCCAGTCACGACCGGCGCGGTTCGGGTCCATGTAGCCGGTGATCTTTTTCAGCTCGGCGAACGACTGGGTCATCTGCGGGCCGGACAGGGTTTTCTGATCCAGGTCGACCAGGGCTTTCTTGTAACCGTCGGCGCCCATGACCGAGAGCACCACGTCTTCGAACACGGTGCTGTCCTGCCAAGGCTGGCCGCCGTGGGCGAGCGCGATGAAGCCGGCGGCTTTGAGCTTGTCGCCGGCGGCATAGAATTCTTCGAGGGTGGTCGGGGCCTTTTCGATCCCGGCTTTCTTGAACACCTGCGGGTTGATCCACAGCCAGTTGACGCGGTGGATGTTCACCGGCACGGCGACGTAGTCACCTTCGTACTTCACGGTGTCGGAGACTTTCTTCGACAGCAGGCCATCCCAGTTTTCCGACTTGGCGACTTCTTTCAGCGCGTCGGTGCTGAGCAGGCCAGTGCTGCCCCACTCCTGGATATCCGGACCTTTGATCTGCGCGACGCCTGGCGGGTTGCCGGCTACGGCGCGACTTTTGAGTACGGTCATGGCCGTGGAACCGCCGCCACCGGCGACTGCGCCGTCCTTCCAGGTGAAGCCGTCTTTTTCGACTTGAGCCTTCAGGACATCGACCGCTGCTTTTTCACCACCGGAGGTCCACCAGTGAACGACTTCAACGGAACCTTTGGATTCGGCGGCAAGCACACTGAGGGGGAGCGCAGACAGGGAAGCGAGAGAAATGACAGTAGCGAGGCGAGAAATCGCATTCATCCAGGAGCACCTTTCTTGTTGTTATGCATGCAAGTCTATTGCTTGCGCTGCATAGGAGTTTAAACAGGGGATATCCCCTCGCAGGTAACGAAGGGATGCGCGAATGTCACCGCATGGTTACATAGAACCGCTCTGGGACAGCTGCGCCAGCGCCGTGGCCATGCTCGGTGCAAGCGCCAGTCGCGGAATCAGCACGGCTTGCCAGGCGTGGTAAAGGTCAGGTCTGCCGGGCCAGATATCGGCACTCGGGCGGTTTTGCGGGTCGAGTTCGTGATGCCAGCTGCCGCCTTCGCGGTCGATGAAATGACTGTCACAAAATTCCCAGAATAGTCGGTACCAGCGTTCGTATTGCTCTTCACCGGTACGCTTGAGCAAAGCGCTGGCGGCAGCACTGGCTTCGCAATGGGTCCAGTGCAGGCGATGGCGGACCACCGCTTTGTTGTCCCAGTCCAGGGTGTAGACGATTCCCGGCGCGCCATCGATGTTCCAGCCGTGACGGCAATTGTGCTCGAAGAGTTTTTGCGCGTCGGTGACCAGCCAGCCCGGTGTGAGCATCCCCGCTCTCACCCGCGAAGCTTCGAGATGCAGCAACAGCCGCGCCCACTCGAATCCATGGCCCGGGGTGGTGCCGTAGGGGCGGAAACCGTCGGCCGGATTGTCGCGGTTGTAGTCTCGCAGCGGCTGCCAGTCGCGGTCGAAATGCTCGATCACCAGGTAATCGTTGGCGGCGGCGTGACCATGGATCACCCGCTCGACAATCCGTTGGGCGCGGCTCAGCCAGCGGTTGTCTTCAGTGACATCGGCCAGGGCGAGGAAGGCTTCAGTGGCGTGCATGTTGCTGTTGGCGCCCCGGTACGCCTCCTCTTCGCTCCAGTCGCGGTTGAAGGACTCGCGCAGCGTGCCCTCCTCCTCACTCCAGAAATATGTGTCGATGATGTCGATCGCATCATCGAGCAAGGCTTGTGCACCGGGACGTTGCGCGACCACCGCAGAACTTGCCGCCAGCGCCACGAAAGCATGCAGGTAGGCATTCTTGCCGGTGTTGCCATCGCGATGTTCGGCGGCCGCGAACCAGCCGCCATGCAGCGCATCACGCAATGGCCCGCGCAGCGCCGCAACGCCGTGATCGACCAGTTCGGCAAAACCCGGCAAGCCCTGAATATGAGCCATGGCGAAGCTGTGGGTCATGCGCGCGGTGTTCATGGTGTGGGCTTGCGCATCAGCCGCGAGGCGGCCTTTTTCATCGAGGTTGCCGAAGCCTTCAGGCAGCTTCGAAGCCTTGGCGAAGGCTAGCAGGCGCAAGCCTTCGGCAGCGAGCCATTGTTGATGGGCAGGTGCGTTCAGCCAACTGCTGAACGCCGATTGGAAGGTGTCCATGGCGTACCTTTTTTGTTGTTATGACTGTGGGGGCAGCATAAACAACGGACGAAGGTCGGCTTGTAACGAAGGGGGTGGGTTATGTCACCGATCTGTGACAATTGCCCTTGGATATGTGTTGAATGATTTGACGCCATCGCGAGCAAGCTCGCTCCCACAGTGGATTTGTGTACGACGCAGAACCACTGTGGGAGCGAGCTTGCTCGCGATGAACGATAACGCGGTCTGACTAGTCAACGCTGCGAGGCAACTGCAGGGTCACCCGCAACCCGCCTTCACGCAGATTCTGCAAGCTGACCTCACCACCATGGCTATGGGCAATGTTGCGGGCAATCCCCAGCCCCAACCCATAACCCTGCTGCTGCCCGGCCAGGCGAAAGTGCGGTTCGAACACCTGCTCCAGCCGCTGCTCAGGCACGCCCGGCCCTTCATCATCGACGTGCAGGACGAACGCGCTTTCGTCGTCATCGATGTGCAGGTGCGCGTTCTGCCCGTACTTCAACGCGTTATCGATCAGGTTGCCAATGCAGCGCTTGAGCGCCAGCGGTTTCCCCGGATAGGCCGCCAGCGCCCGCCCCTGCTGGGTCACGCGGCCGTTGCCGTTCGGCGCGAGATAAGGCTCCACCAGGCAGTCGAGCACATGGTTGAGGTCCACCGGCTCGATGTTCTCGTGGATATCGGTGTCTTTCACGCATTGCAGCGCGCCCTTGACCAACAATTCGAGCTCGTCCAGGTCACGCCCGAACTTGGTTTGCAGTGCTTCGTCTTCGAGCAATTCGACCCTCAGGCGCAAACGGGTGATCGGCGTGCGCAAGTCGTGGGAAATGGCGCTGAACAACTGGCTGCGCTCGGTCAGGTAACGACTGATGCGCTCGCGCATGGTGTTGAAGGCGCGCCCGACCTCGACCACTTCACTGCCACCGCCTTCGGCCACCGGTTCCACGTCGCCCCCCAACGACAGATCCCGCGCCGCCCGTGCCAGGCGCTTGAGCGGGCGACTCTGCCAGTGCACCAGCAGGCCGATGAACAACAGCAGAAAGCTGCTGGTCAGGACGATGAACCACACCTGCTGCGCTGGCAGGCCCTGCTCTTCAAGACTGGTGTAGGGCTCGGGCAGCAGCGAGGCGATGTACAGCCACTCGCCCGGCGCCATCTGGATCTGCGTGACCAGTACCGGCGGATTCACCGGCTCCAGGGTCAACGCGTAGTGCGCCCAGGAGCGTGGCAACTCATCGAGCTTCAGGCCGCCATTGAAGATGCGCAGGTCTTGCGGGCTGACGAAGGTCACCGAGATGTCCGTGTCCTGACCGAGGGACTGGCGCAGCACCTCGTCCACCGCTTTGAGCACCGCCTCTTTGCGCGGAGTGATGGGCAGCACTTCCATGCCCAGGGGTTTGTCGTTGAGTGTCACCACGAACCGGGTGCCGCCCATACTGCGCAGCTGATCGAGCACCAAGGGCCGGAACGCCACCGGCAACGAACGAAAATAACTGACGCTGGCGGTCATCGAATGGGCCAGGCTGCGGGCGCTGGTGACCAGGCCCTCGAGCTGCGTGACACGCAATTGCGAGACCCAGATCACGCTCGACAACGCTTGGGCGAACAACACCGCCAGCAGGGTCAACAGCAACATCCGCCCGAGCAGCGAACGCGGCATCGGCACCTTGGTGGCAAGCTTGCGCAATAGCTTAGTGGCCATTGCTGGCAACCACATTGGCTGCCAATTGGTAGCCACTGCCACGCACGGTGCGAATCAGCCGTGGCGGTTTTTCCGTGTCGCGCAGGCGCTGGCGCAACCGGCTGACGGCCATGTCGACGATGCGATCCAGGGGCATCAGTTCACGGCCACGGGTGGCGTTGCCGATGGTGTCGCGGTCGAGGATTTCCTGCGGGTGATCGAGGAATAGTTTCAGCAGCGCGAAGTCGGCGCCCGAGAGAATCACCTCTTCGCCATCGATGTGAAACAGCCGATGACTGACCATGTCCAGCCGCCAGTCATCGAAGGCCAGCACCTCACCGCCACTACGCTCCTGACCGAACTGCGCGCGGCGCAGCAATGCCTTGATCCGCGCCTGCAACTCCCGTGGGCTGAACGGCTTGCCGAGGTAATCGTCGGCGCCCAGTTCCAGGCCGATGACACGGTCGGCTTCGTCGGAACTGGCGGTGAGCATGATGATCGGCACCTGCGCCTGGCGCGGATGCTGGCGAATCCAGCGGCACAGGCTGAAGCCGTCTTCGTCGGGCAGCATCACATCAAGGATCACCAGATCGGCCGGAGCGTCGTTCAGCGCCTGGCGAAAACCGGCGCCATCGGCGGTGGCCCGCACCTGAAAACCGGCGCGGGTCAGGTAGGTGTCCAGCAACTCGCGTATCTCTTGATCGTCATCGACCAACAAAATCGACTTGTTCACTGAGCTCACGGGCGGCGTCCTTGTTGTTTGAATTGGGCGGATTATGCCTGATCAAGCAGAAGTCTTTGTTGTGTGTGAATACGCCTTCGCTGGCAAGCCAGCTCCTACAGAAATTGCGCGTACCTGTAGGAGCTGGCTTGCCAGCGAAGGGAGCGCCCGGTTTTCAAGCTTGTTCGAGCGCTACTCCCGCCCCGACAAGGCCCGAATACGGCGCCGTCACCAGCCACACCGGAATCCCCTTGAAGTAATCGCTCATGCACCCCTTGTCGGCGAAGCAGCGGGCGAAACCGCTTTCGAGGAAGAAGTCGGCAAACCGCGGAATCACCCCACCCACGATGTACACGCCACCACGCCCGCCGGTGGTCAGCACGTTGTTGCCGGCCACGCGCCCCAGCCAGCAGCAGAACTGCTCGAGCACTTCCACGGCAATCGGATCGCCCGCCAGCCCGGCAGCGGTGATGGCTTCCGGCGTATCGAGCACCGGCGTGTGCCCGTCCACCGCGCAGATCGCCCGGTAGACCCGGGGCAAGCCACCGCCACTCAAGGCTGTTTCGGCGCTGACATGGCCGATTTCGTTGAAGATGTGCTGCCAGAGTTGGGTTTCCCGAGGACTGCTCAGCGGCAAATCGACGTGACCGCCTTCGCCAGGCAACGCAGCAAAACGCCCTTCGCCGAGATCGAGCAAGGTGCCGACCCCCAGGCCGGTACCCGGGCCAATCACCACCGCCGGGCGCAGTGGCTCCGGCGTGCCTTCGCAGACCACGCGGAATTCGCCGGGCTGCAAACGGGTCATGCCCAGGGCCATGGCCGAGAAGTCGTTGACCAGCAACAACTGCTCCACCTGCAAGGTCTGGCAGAAACCCTTGCGGCTCAGGCGCCAGTGATTGTTGGTGAACTTGAATTCATCGCCGCTGACGGGACCGGCCACCGACAGGCACACGGAACCGATCGAACCCGGCGCCAGACCGAGCCCGCTCAGGTAGAGGCTGATCGCCTCCTCTGGGCTGGCATGGTCCGCCGTTGCCAGCACCTGGACGCTTTCTAGTTGCTGGTTTTTCCACAACGCGAAACGTGCGTTGGTCCCACCGATGTCACCGACCAAAGCCAGTTTCAATTAAGCGTCTCCAGGGCAGAAGTGAAGGCGCTGGCGCCCTGCTCCGCCGAGCTGAAGGCCATGCGCATGAAACCGAACAGCTCGCGACCGGTGCCGATGTTGTTACCCAACAGACCTTTGGCCGGCGTGCGCGCTGCGAATTCTTCGGCGTCCACCTTGAGTTCCAGGGTGCCTTTGACGCCATCGACGCGGATGATATCGCCCTCTTGCACCCGCGCCAAAGCGCCGCCGACATAAGCTTCGGGGCTGACATGAATGGCCGCCGGAATTTTCCCCGACGCGCCGGACATGCGCCCGTCGGTCACCAGCGCAACTTTGAAACCGCGATCCTGCAACACGCCGAGGTACGGCGTCATCTTGTGCAGCTCCGGCATGCCGTTGGAGCGCGGGCCCTGGAAGCGCATCACTGCGACAAAATCCTTCTCCAGCAAACCGGCCTTGAAGGCATCGGCCAGGTCCTGCTGATCCTGGAACACCATGGCTGGCGCTTCGACAACCTGGTTTTCCACGGCCACGGCGGAGACTTTCATCACACCGCGACCGAGGTTGCCTTCCATCACCCGCAGGCCACCTTCGGCCGAGAACGCACGAGCGACCGGACGCAGGATGCTTTCATCGAGGCTGTCGGTCACGCCTTCGCGCCACACCAGCTGGCCGTTGTCGAGGAACGGTTCCTGGGTGTAGCGGCTCAGGCCGTGGCCCATCACGGTGTTGACATTTTCGTGGAGCAACCCGGCTTCCAGCAGTTCGCGGATCAGGAACGACATGCCGCCCGCGGCCTGGAAGTGGTTGATGTCGGCTTTGCCGTTCGGGTAGACGTGGCTCAGGGTCGGCACGACTTCGGAGAGGTCGGCCATGTCCTGCCAGGTCAGTTGAATGCCCGCCGCCATGGCGATGGCCGGCATGTGCAGGGTATGGTTGGTCGAGCCGCCCGTGGCATGCAGCGCCACGATGGAGTTGACCAGCGAACGCTCGTCGACGATTTCGCCGATCGGCATGAAGTCGCCGTTCTGCTTGGTCAAACGCGTGACCTGGTGCGCGGCTTCGCGGGTCAAGGCATCGCGCAACGGCGTGTTCGGGTTGACGAAGGACGCGCCCGGCAGATGCAGGCCCATGACTTCCATCAGCAACTGGTTGGTGTTGGCGGTGCCGTAGAAGGTGCAGGTGCCAGGGCTGTGGTAGGACTTCATTTCCGATTCCAGCAGCTCTTCGCGGGTCGCCTTGCCTTCGGCGTACTTCTGGCGCACGTCGGCTTTCTGCTTGTTGGAAATGCCCGAGACCATCGGCCCACCCGGCACGAAGATCATCGGCAGATGGCCGAAGCGCAACGCGCCCATCATCAGGCCCGGCACGATCTTGTCGCAGATGCCGAGCAGCAGCGCGCCGTCGAACATGTTGTGGGACAGCGCCACGGCCGTGGACAACGCGATCACTTCGCGGCTCGGCAGGCTCAGTTCCATGCCCGGTTCGCCCTGGGTCACGCCATCGCACATCGCCGGGGTACCTCCGGCGAACTGGCCGACGGAGCCGATCTCGCGCAGGGCCTTTTTGATCAACTCAGGAAAGACTTCGTACGGCTGGTGCGCCGAGAGCATGTCGTTATATGACGAAACTATCGCGATGTTGGCGGAGTTCATCATCCGCAGGCTGTGCTTGTCATCGCTGCCGCAACCGGCCACGCCGTGGGCAAAGTTGGCGCATTGCAGCTTGCCGCGCATCGGACCGTCGCTGGCCGCACCGCGGATCAATGCAAGGTAGGCCTCACGCGTGGCGCGGCTGCGGGCGATAAGCCGTTCAGTGACCTCAAGGACGCGGGGATGCATGTGTAGAACTCCAGGCTAACGGATGTGGCGACCTGATTGTCTATGCTGATCAAAGGCCGGTGTCGATGGGATGACAGACGGTTTGTTTGACCATTCGGACCAGTTGATTCAGGTCACTCGTTGTAGATCGAACAAAATATTGCCATCAAAAAGGCTTGTTTTCTATTTTTTTACGAATAATCTTGTAATTCCAACAACAAAACGACGGTAGCGCCGCAATATGACTCTTCGAATCGCAATCAATGGTTTTGGCCGCATCGGCCGTAATATCCTTCGCGCACTCTATACCCAAGGCTACCGTCAGGATCTGCAGATCGTCGCCATCAACGATTTGGGCGACAGCGCGATCAACGCTCATCTACTCAAGTACGACACCGTTCACGGCACGTTCGATGCCGATGTCCAGCACGACCAGGAGAGCCTGACGGTCAACGGCGACCGCATTTCGGTCAGCGCCATCCGCAACCCGGCCGACCTGCCCTGGGCCGCGGAAAAAATTGATGTCGTGTTCGAATGCACCGGTCTGTTCACCGACCGGGCCAAAGCCGCCGCGCATATTACGGCCGGCGCACGCAAAGTGATCATCTCGGCCCCGGCCAAAGGCGCCGACGCTACCGTGGTTTACGGGGTGAACCACGACATTCTGCGCCAATCGCACCAGATCATTTCCAACGCGTCGTGCACCACCAACTGCCTGGCCCCGGTGGCCCAGGTGCTGCACCGCGAACTGGGCATCGAGAGCGGTCTGATGACCACCATTCATGCCTATACCAACGACCAGCACTTGACCGACGTCTATCACGTCGACCCGTACCGCGCCCGTTCGGCCACCCAGAACATGATCCCGAGCAAGACCGGTGCCGCTGAAGCGGTGGGCCTGGTGCTGCCGGAACTGGCGGGCAAACTGACCGGCATGTCGGTGCGCGTACCGGTGATCAATGTATCCCTGGTGGACCTGACCGTGCAGCTCAAGCGTGAAGCGTCGGCCGATGAGGTCAATGCGCTGCTGAAAGAAGCCAGCCAGCACTCGAAGATTCTTGGGTACAACACCCTGCCGCTGGTCTCCAGCGACTTCAACCACAACCCGCTGTCGTCGATCTTCGACGCCAACCACACCAAGGCCAGCGGCAAGCTGCTCAAGGTATTGGCCTGGTACGACAACGAGTGGGGCTTCTCCAACCGCATGCTCGATAACTGCCTGGCGCTGTGCAACGCTGAATAAGCCAATGCCATACCCGATTCTGTAGGAGCCGGCTTGCCGGCGAAGGCGGTCTTGAGGACGTCTTCGCTGGCAAGCCAGCTCCTACAAGTCGGGGGGGTGTCCTCGAGATCGTCTTCTGTCTATGGAGCAACCCATGATCGGCATCAGCTTTACGCAAAAGACCCTGGCGGCGCGCAAGCGTATCGCCCTGGTTGCCCATGACCACTGCAAGGTGTTCTTGCTCGATTGGGCCGAACGGCAAAAAGACAAGCTGGCCCAGCATGATCTGGTCGCCACCGGCACCACGGGGCTGTTGCTGCAACAACGCCTCGACCTGCCGGTGCAAAGCATGATCAGCGGGCCACTGGGTGGTGATCAACAACTCGGTGCGCAAATCGCTGAGCAGCGGGTCGACATGCTGGTGTTTTTCTGGGACCCGTTCGAACCCCAGCCCCACGACCCGGATATCAAGGCATTGCTGCGGGTCGCGGCGGTGTGGAACATCCCGGTGGCGTGCAACGAATGCAGCGCCGACTACCTGATCAGCAGCCCGTTGATGGATCAGGCGCACCTCCATCGGATTCCCGATTACGCCACCTATTTGCAGGGGCGCGCGTAAAGCTTCACAAATCAGTGCTTGACCACCCGAGTAGATGATAAGCATTATCATCTACTCGAAATGGATCAGGTTCTCCCGTGAGTCAGTCACGCTTCAACCACGTTTTCCTCACCCAGCGCACCTCCCTGCTGCGCACGCTGGAACGTATGGTCAACAATCACAGCACCGCTGAAGACCTCTTGCAGGAAACCTATCTGCGGGTGACCCGTGCGCTGAGCGAACGGGCCATCGATCATCTTGAGCCCTTTGTCTTCCAGACGGCGCGCAACCTGGCGCTGGACCATTTGCGTGCGCGGCGTATCCACTCGCGCACCATGGTCGACGACGTGCCCCAGGAGGTGGTGCACAGCATCGCCGCCCCCACCAGCAGCGCCGAAGACGCCGCCCACGCCGAACAATTGCTGGAGCACCTGAACGTGAGCCTCAGTGAACTCAGCGCCCGCCAACAGCAGATTTTCATCCTCAGCCGCCTGCACGGGCACAGCTACCAGGAAATCGCCGACGAGTTGAACGTGTCCCTCAGTACCGTGCAGAAAGAGCTCAAGTTGATCATGTCGATCTGCATCGGGGTTGCCGATCGCTTGAACGCCAACTGAACGCCAGGCCCCTGCGCTTGCCTGGACTGACTGCGCTGATCCTCGGGCTTTGCTAACCTTGGCCCACGTTTTACGTACCGCTTCACTAAAAAAACAGCCGTGCACAGACACTGCCGAGGAAATACCGTGACGGACAACCACCGCTCCCCCGAGCCTTCATCGGCGCAGGACCCCGCAAGCGCGATGGACCAGGCCCTGGACTGGCTGATCGTGCTCGGCAGTCCCGACGAGGAGCAGAGCCGCCAGTTCCATGCATGGCTCGACGCCGATCCGTTGAATGCCCTGGCGTTCGCCAAGGCCCAGGCGATCTGGGACGGCCCGCAAGTGGCGCAGTGCGCGCAATACCTGGCCGCCCGTCCGGCGAAAGTCACTGTGCTCACCCGTCTGCGTCCGCACTGGAAACCCTTGGCCACCGCCGCCGTGCTACTGCTCGGCCTGTTCAATTTCAGCAATTTGCCGATGCGCCTGCAGGCCGATCACCTGACCGTGGTCGGCGAGCGCCAGCGCCTGCAATTGGAGGATGGCTCCAGGGTCCTGCTCAATACCAACTCGGCGTTCTCAAGCACCATCAACGACCGGCAACGTGTTGCCCGCCTGTATCAGGGCGAGGCGTTTTTCGAAGTCCAGGCCAATCGCGGCCAGCCACTGGAAATCGACGCCGGCCCGGTCACGGCCAGCGTTCGCGATACCGCATTTGCCGTACGCTACCTCGACGGCGTGGCGCAGGTGCGGGTACAGCGCGGGGATGTCGATTTGCGCGCCACCCGGGATGACGCGCGGGTGCGCTTGTCCGCAGGGGAAAGCATTCGCATCGGCCCCAACGGCTTCGACAAACCGGCCAAACTCGACGCTGCCACTGACCTGGCGTGGGTCCAGGGGCGACTGGTGTTTGAAAACTGCCCGTTGAACCAGGTGCTGGCAGAACTTCGTCGCTACTACCCGGGCTGGATCATCAACAACAACGAACAACTGGCCGATGTCACCGTAACAGGCAACTACCGCCTTGATCAGCCGTTGGACGTGGTTCGCTCCCTGGCCCAGATCACCTCGGCCCGGCTCCAGGAATTCCCGGCGCTGGTCATCCTGAACTGAATGAGAATAATTTTTACTCGATAGCCAAACTCCGTACGTCTCGTTATAGCCAATGCAATTGATTCGCATCTCACCCTGCCAATCAGCACCTATAAAGATTCGTGCGACACGGAGCGTTATCGATGTCCCCTCGCCTTACCCGCCAAACCCCTACACCTTCCCGCGTGCTGTCGCTGCTGACCGCCGCCATCCTGATGGCCGCTACCGCACCGCTCATGGCCGCCACCGCCACCGAGCAGTCGACCCGCAAAACAGGCGACTACTCGTTCGCCATTGCCCAGCAATCACTGGTGTCGGCACTCAATGCCTTTACCGCCGTGACGGGCTGGCAGGTCGGCGTGTCGTCGGAGCTGGCGCAAGGTGTGGCTTCGCCGGGAGTACGCGGCTCGCTGTCACCGGAGAAAGCACTGGATCGTCTGTTGGTGGGGACCAACCTGGACTATCGCAAACTGGGGCACAACAGCATCGTTCTGGAGAAGCGCAGTGGTAGCAGTGCCCTCAGTCTGGATCAGGTCACCATCAGCGCCACCCGTAACGAGCAGGATGTGAACAGCGTGCCGAGCACGGTCTCTGTCTACACGCGCGAAGATCTGGACCGCAACAACGTCAATACCATCAAGGAACTGGTGCGCTACGAACCCGGTGTTTCGGTGGGCGGTTCGGGCCAACGCGCCGGCATCACGGGCTACAACATTCGCGGCATCGATGGCGACCGCGTACTGACCCAGGTCGATGGCGTGCAGGTACCCGACGGTTTCTTCAACGGCCCCTATGCCCAGACCAACCGCAACTATGTCGACCCGGAAATCGTCAAGCGTGTGGAAATCCTCCGGGGCCCGGCGTCGGTACTGTATGGCAGCAGCGCCATTGGTGGTGCGGTCAGCTACTACACGCTGGACGCGGACGACATCATCAAACCGGGCAAGGATGTCGGCGCACGTCTGAAAACCGGCTACAGCTCTGCCGACGACAGCTGGCTGACTTCCGGCACGGTCGCCGGACGCACCGGCGAGTTCGATGGCCTGTTGCATCTCAATCAACGCAACGGTCATGAAACAGAGTCCTTTGGCGAAACCGGCGGCACCGGCCTGAACCGCACTGAAGCCAATCCCCAGGACGTGCGCACCACCAGCGTGTTGGCCAAACTGGGCTGGAATTACGCCGACGACGCGCGTTTCGGCCTGGCCTACGAGCATTACAAGGACGACCGCGACACCAATCAATTGAGCGCGGTGGGCGGCCCGTTCAATGCCGGGCGCGGTTTCGGCTTCTACAAGTCCCGTACCGGTAACGACACGATCACCCGCGAACGCTTTGGCCTGGAGCACAACTTCGGCCTGGACAGCGCACTGGCTGACAACATCAAGTGGACGCTGAACTACCAGATCGCCAAGACCGACCAGAGCACCGAGGAAATCTACGCGCCGTCGCGGACCGTGTTGCGTAACCGCGATACCAACTTCAAGGATCGCCAATGGGTATTCGACGCCCAGGCTGACAAGTCGTTTGTCATCGCCGATACCGATCACTTCGTCACCTATGGCACCACCCTCAAGCAGGACAAAGTCACCGGCCTGCGTACCGGTACCGGCACCTGCCTGACCGTGGCCGGTGCCTGCCGTGTCATTGGCGCACCGAGCGCCCCCGACACGCTCAAACCCGCCAGTGACTTCCCGGACCCGACCATCAACAGCTACGCCCTGTTCGCCCAGGATCAGATCAGTTGGGGCAACTGGACCTTCCTGCCCGGTGCTCGTTACGACTACACCCAGCTCAAGCCGCACATCACCGAAGAGTTCCTGGCCACCGCCGACCAGAGCGGCGACGGTGCGGTGAGCGACGAGACCAAGACCTGGCATCGCCTGTCGCCTAAGTTCGGCACCACCTACAGCTTCAATGACCACTACACCTGGTTCGGCCAATACGCCGAAGGCTTCCGCACCCCGACCGCCAAGGCGTTGTATGGTCGTTTCGAAAACATCGCCGGTGGCTATCGGGTAGCGCCTAATCCGGACCTTGAACCGGAAAAAAGCAAAAGCTACGAGACGGGTTTGCGCGGCCACTTCGAGCAGGGCTCCTTTGATGTGGCGGTGTTCTACAACAAATACCGCGACTTCATTAACGAGAACGCCATCACTCCTGGCTACACCGAGACCACGTTCCAGAGCAATAACATCAAGCACGCCACCATCAAGGGTGCCGAGGTCAAGGGCCGCCTGAACCTCGACGCCTTCGGCGCGCCGCAAGGCCTCTACACCCGGGGCTCGGTGGCCTATGCCTACGGTCGTAATGACGACAACGGCGAGCCGCTCAACAGCGTCAACCCACTGACCGGCGTATTCGGCCTCGGCTACGACCAGGACACCTACGGCGGTGTGCTCAACTGGACGCTGGTGAAGAAGAAGGACCGCGTCGACAGCACCAGTTTCAAAACCCCGGATGGCACCAGCACCCAGTTCAAGACCCCCGGTTTCGGCATTCTGGACCTGAGCGCGTTCTACAGGGTGACCGACGACGTAACCGTCAGCGGCGGCGTCTACAACCTCACCGACAAGAAGTACTGGCTGTGGGATGACGTGCGCGGCTACGACAGCGTCGGCGAAGCGTCGGTGACCCAGCCGGCCAACCTCGACCGCCTGACCCAGCCGGGTCGCAATTTTGCGGTCAACCTGATCTGGGATATCTGATCCGGTCATCCCGCCGGGCGGTCACATCAAGCCGCCTGGTGGGGATTTTTTACTGTCAGGCGCCTTCCTGTTCGTCTCGTTACCAAGCGCCTCTGAACTCTCCAAGGAATTTCCATGACTACCCAGGCCATCGAACAACGCCCCAACCTGCGTTCGCAACGTTTGAACCAGATCACCCACGAGCCGCACAGCAAGCTCGATGCCTTGGTCAAGGCCCATGCTCCGTTTGAAACCCCGGCCAATTTCGCCCGCTTCGTAGTGGCGCAGTACCTGTTCCAGTCGGAACTGGTGTCGCTGTACAACGATGCCGAACTGACCGCCATCGTCCCGGACCTTCCGACCCGCTGCCGTGCCGATGCAGCCAGGGGCGACCTGGAGGACCTGGACACCGAGGTGCCAGCACCCGTGGCCGGTGCACTGAAGAACCCCACCAAGGCTGAAGCCCTGGGCTGGATCTTTGTTTCGGAAGGCTCGAAGCTCGGCGCGGCGTTCCTGATCAAGCGTGCCGTGGGCCTTGGCCTGAGCGAAACCTTCGGTGCCCGCCACCTCGGCGAACCAGCCGGTGGCCGCGCTGAAGGCTGGAAGCGCTTCGTCCAGACCCTGGACGGCCTGGTATTCAGCACCCAGGAAGAAGCCGAAGTGGAAAAAGGCGCCATTGACGCGTTCAACCGGTTTACCGTGTTGCTGGAGCAGGCTTACGCTACCGAAGCTGCCTGAGAACACCACTACCCCTGTGGGAGCGAGCTTGCTCGCGATGGCGGAGTATCAGTCGACAGTTTTTTTGAATGTCAGTCTGCTATCGCGAGCAAGCTCGCTCCCACAGGTGACTTCGTAAGCCTGCAAGATTTCGATTCGTCTCACGTGTTGCCTTGAGCCCATGCCCACCTCTTCAAAACTCTCCCGCCTCCTCTTCGGCCTGCTGGCCTATGTCAGCCTGGGTATCGGCCTGATCGCCATCGTCATACCCGGCCTGCCAACCACCGAGTTCATCCTGCTGGCCGCCTGGGCAGCGACCCGCAGTTCGCCGCGCCTGAGTGCCTGGCTGGAAAACCACCGACTGTTCGGCCCCATCCTCCATAACTGGCACAACGGCAAGATCATCGCGCGCCGGGCAAAAATCAGCGCCACGGTCAGCATGTTGTTGTGTGCCGGTCTGATGCTGGTGATGCTCGATCACGGTTGGCCAATTTACCTGGCGATAGCCGGCATGGGGCTGGGCAATCTGTGGATCTGGTCACGGCCGGAATCACTGCCGGAACTCTCCTGAACAACTCCGCGACTTTTCTTCGTTTTAAAGCGCTTTTTCGGCACATTTTTCTGCGCAAACGTTCAACCATTACCACTCGTCGGGTTACCCCTCATGTAACCTCAACGCCACGCCGATGTGCATTGATCGGCGCTAAATGGATTTAGCCAGTGAGCCGCAACGGCCACAGCCAACACTTTATCCATTCGCGAGTTCGCCCTATGTTCGACTCACTGTCCATCCGCCTGAAAATCGTCCTGCTGTCCGGTCTGTGCCTGCTCGGCGTCGTCGCCTTGATAGTGGGCATGAACATTTACCAGACCAATCAGAACGATGACCTGGTCAACGACTCCAGCAGCGCAATGCTCACCGCCAGTGTGCAGGACCTGCTCCAGGCCAAGGCCGCCGAGCAAGCGGTGCGGGTGCAGAAGACATTCGGTGAAACCCTGACGGTGGTGACCGCCCTGGCCGACCAGATCAAGGACATGCGCACCCTGGCCGCCAAACGCTCGCTTGAGCCCGGCGCTTTGCGTGAGGAATTGAACCAGAGCCTGAAAACCGCCTTCGAGCGCAACGGCAAGGTACTGGGTATCTGGCTGGCGTTCGAACCCAACGGCCTGGATGGCAAGGACAGCGAGTTCGTTAATGACGCCGCCCGTCAATCCAACGAGATCGGTCGTTTTGCCGCGTACTGGAGCCGCGCCGGGGGTGAGTCGCTGAACACGATCATGGTCGAAGAGGACATGACCAAAACCACCCTGAACCTCAGCGGCACGCCGTACAACGTCTGGTACACCTGCCCTCGGGACAGCAAGCGCACCTGCCTGCTCGACCCCTACGCCGACACGGTCGGCGGCAAGGAAGTGTTGATGACCACCATTTCCGTACCGCTGCTGGTGGATGGCAAGTCCATCGGTGTGGTCGGTATCGACATCGCCCTCGACGCCCTGCAAGCGGCGGCGGTCAACTCCCAGCGCGACCTGTTCAACAGTGCCGGGCACATGCTGATCGTCTCCGGCACTGGCGTGCTGGCCGCCTATAGTGTCGATGCCGGTAAAGTCGGCAAGAACATCGGCGACACCCTGGGTACCGATGGCAAGGACATTCTGCAATTGCTCGGTAGCGGTGCGCCGAAGATTCTCCAGCAAGGCGACCTGATCCGTGCGGTGTACCCGGTCAGCCCGATTGCCGATGCCAAAGCCTGGGCCGTGGTGATCGACCTGCCCAGACAAGTGCTGCTGGCCGATTCGATGAAGCTGCAAGCGGTACTCGACGATGCCCAGCAAAGCGGCACGCTCAAGGCACTGTCGGTGGCGGTGATTGCCGGCCTGCTCGGGCTGTTGCTGATGTGGCTCACTGCGTCCGGCGTGACCCGCCCGATCAACAGCGTGGCCGACATGCTCAAGGCGATTGCCAGTGGCGACGGCGACCTGACCCAGCGCCTGCACTACAGCAAGCACGACGAACTGGGCGATCTGGTGAGCTGGTTCAACCGCTTCCTCGACAAGCTGCAACCGACCATCGCGCAGATCAAGCAAAGCATCACCGACGCCCGCGGTACCGCCGACCAATCTTCAGAAATCGCCCGCCAGACCAGTGAAGGTATGCAGGTGCAGTTCCGCGAAATCGACCAGGTCGCCACCGCGTCCAACGAAATGAGCGCCACCGCCCACGATGTCGCCAACAGCGCCTCGAACGCGGCCAACGCCGCCAAGGGTGCCGACCAATCGGCCCGCGATGGCCTGTCGATCATCGAGCGCAGCACCCGCGATATCAATCAACTGGCCAGCGAGGTCAGCAAGGCCGTGACCGAAGTCGAAGCCCTGGCGCTCAACAGCGAGCAGATCGGTTCGGTGCTGGAAGTGATTCGCAGCATCGCCGAACAGACCAACCTGCTGGCGCTCAACGCGGCGATTGAAGCCGCCCGTGCCGGCGAGAGCGGTCGCGGCTTTGCGGTGGTGGCCGATGAAGTGCGCAACCTGGCCAAGCGTACCCAGGATTCGGTGGAAGAAATTCGCCTGGTGATCGAACGCATCCAGAACGGCACCCGCGGCGTGGTCGCCACCATGCATTCAAGCCAGACCCAGGCCCACAGCAATGCCGGGCAGATCCAGCAGGCGGTCCAGGCCTTGAGCAAGATCAGTGACGCAGTCACTGTGATCAGCGATATGAACCTGCAAATCGCCAGCGCCGCCGAGCAGCAAAGCGCCGTCGCCGAAGAGGTCAACCGCAACGTCTCGGCGATCCGCACCGTCACCGAAACCCTGACCGGCCAGGCCACCGAATCGGCGCAGATCAGCAGCCAACTCAACGCCCTGACCACTCAGCAGATGAAGTTGATGGATCAGTTCCGCGTTTAAAGAACCTACCGAAGATCCCCTGTGGGAGCGAGCTTGCTCGCGATGACGGAACTACATTCAACATCAATGTTGATTGAAAGACCGCTATCGCGAGCAAGCTCGCTCCCACAGAGGGATTTCATCTGGCCTCAGCTTTTTTGGACTAAGATCGGGCTCTCGTTCCGGAGGGCCCTTCGATGACTGACCTGCTCACGTCCATTCAAGCCGCACTCGGTTTGCCTCACACCCCGATTCCATTCACGTCCGGCGGCGCCCTGCCCTCGGCGTTTGCCGTCACGGATCTGGCCTGCGCCAGCATCGCCGTCGCCGGCCAGGCCGCCAGCGAACTGCTGCACCAGCAAACCGGACGCCTGCCCGACCTTGAAGTTGACCGACGCCTGGCGTCCTTCTGGTTCGCGACCTCGATTCGCCCGATCGGCTGGAGCGTTCCGCCGCTGTGGGATCCGGTGGCCGGTGACTACGCCGCCCGCGATGGCTGGATTCGCCTGCACACCAACGCGCCCCATCACCGCGCCGCCGCCGAAAGCGTGCTCGGTGCCTGCACCGACCGTGCAGCGATGGCTGGCCAAGTGGCCCGATGGGCGAAAAGCGAGCTGGAGCAGGCGGTGGTCGATGCCGGTGGCTGTGCCGCCGAAATGCGCACCCGGGATCAATGGCAGACCCATCCTCAAGGCCAGGCGGTAAATGCCGAACCCTTGATTCTGTTCGCCAACTACCCTGGCCAAAGCCGCAAACCGTGGACAGGTTCAGTGGCTCGCCCACTGGCCGGTATCAAGGTGCTGGACTTGACCCGAGTACTGGCCGGCCCCATCGCCAGCCGCTTTCTGGCCGGCCTTGGCGCCGACGTCTTGCGCATCGATCCGCCGACCTGGAACGAGCCGGGGGTGGTGCCGGAAGTCACCTTGGGAAAACGTTGCGCGCGCCTTGATCTGAACGACAGCTCCGACCGCGGCGTATTCGAATGCCTGCTCAAGGACGCCGACATTCTGCTTCACGGCTATCGTGCCGATGCACTGGAGCGACTTGGCCTGGGCATGAATGAGCGCCGGCAACTGAACCCGGGCCTGATCGATGTTTGCCTCAACGCCTATGGCTGGAGCGGCCCCTGGCAAAACCGCCGGGGCTTCGACAGCCTGGTGCAGATGAGCAGCGGCATTGCCGAAGCGGGCATGCGCTGGAAACAGGTGGACAAGCCGACTCCGTTACCGGTGCAGGCCCTCGATCACGCCACCGGGTATTTGATGGCGGCCAGTGCGATCAGGTTGTTGGCGCAGCGGTTGAACGACGGTACGGGGGGCTCGGCCCGGTTGTCGTTGGCGCGTACGGCGAGGTTGTTGATCGAGCAAGGAACCGGCCCGGACGAGCCGTTGCGCGCCGAAGATCAACACGATCAGGGAATACAGGTTGAGCAAACACCCTGGGGGCCGGCGCATCGGTTGCACGCTCCGCTGAAGATCATCGGGACGCCACTACAGTGGGCATTGCCCGCGACTGAATTGGGTTCCCATCCCGCGCAGTGGTGGTGACGGTGAGATAGCCTTCGCTGGCAAGCCAGCTCCTACAGTGGATCGTATTCGCCCATACACCGCGAACACCCGTAGGAGCTGGCTTGCCAGCGAAGGCGTCAGACCATTCAGTACAGAATCCGGATCCAGCTCAGTCCACCCGACTCAACGAAGTCCACAGCACCTGCGCCGCATACCCCCGATAAGGCCGCCAGGTTTCGGCTCGCGCTAAAAGCTGCCGCGCTGTCACCGGCCCACCCTCCAGCGCCGCCAATGCATTGATCAACCCCACGTCGCCATTGGGAAATCCATCCATCTCCCGCAACTGTCGCAACGCAATGTATTGCGCCGTCCAGTCACCAATCCCGTGCAAGGCCAATAGCCGCTCTACACCTCCCTCCCGACCGGGCTCGAACAACCACGGATCATCGAGTAATGCCTGGGCCACCCCCGACAGCGTCCGGCCTCGGCTTTTCGGCATGCCCAGTGCGGCCAGATCTGCGCCAGCCAAAACGCCGGCCTCGGGAAACACATGGGTCAACCCCGGCAACCGTGAATGGAATGGCGTGCCGTACTGCGCTACCAGTTTGCCCGCCAGTTTGATCGCCGCCGCCACCGTAATCTGCTGCCCCAGCACCGCGCGGATCGCCAACTCCAGGCCATCCCACGCCCCCGGCACACGCAGCCCGGGGTGCTCGGCAATCAGCCGCGCCAGCAGCGGATCAACTGCCAGGTGCCGGTGAATGGTGGACAGGTCGGCGTCCAGATCAAACATCCGCCGCACACTTGCGACGATTGCAGGGACAGCGCCCGGATCAGGAAAATCCAGGGTCAACTCAAGGGCATCCGAGGTGCCAGGCTGGATCGAGAACATACCGCAAGTACCGTTCAAACCGATGCTGCGCGAATACACACCATCGACCACCGTTTCCAACCCGACAATCGCCCGCGCCGACAAAAATCCGAACAGCGCCGGCCAGTCATAGGGTGGCTGGTACGCCAGCAACAGCTTCACAGACCCACCACCCACGCGATCAATGCGCTCAGGCGAGGCTTGTTCGGTGATTGCGACATCGTTGCATCTCCATTTTTTGAGGTGGAGGGGGGGCGGCAACTGCCGCGAGAACGTCACATAGCACACGTCAATTAAACTGATGAAGAGTAATAACGTTTATTGGATAACGCCAACAACCATCTTTTAACTTGCACAAAACGGCTAAAGATTCGTCGATATAATCATTTGCTATATACGTTTTAATAAATAAATTCAGTACAAAAAATGCATGAATAAAATTTCAGATTTTGAAAAACCAACTAGCGTCATGATTCGAAACAAATGCTAAAAAGTCCTTTAATAATCTGCAAAAGCCTCTAGAACAGGCATTACAGACCGCTACCCTGTAAATGACGGCACTCCACCCACCCACTGGGAACGCTCTCATTTAGTGATCCAAGTCAGCTGACCGGATAGCCAACGGAATTAGTCTGTTGCCTCTCTTCTCCTGCATTGGAGTCATGCAATGTCTGAAACTCCCGGAAAATTGAAACTCGGCGCGCTGGTTGCATTAGTCGTCGGTTCGATGATTGGTGGCGGGATCTTTTCCTTGCCACAAAACATGGCCGCCAGTGCCGATGTCGGCGCCATTCTGATCGGTTGGGCGATCACCGCCGTCGGCATGCTCACCCTGGCGTTCGTGTTCCAGACCCTGGCCAACCGCAAACCCGACCTTGATGGCGGGGTTTACGCCTACGCCAAGGCCGGTTTCGGCGACTACATGGGCTTCTCGTCCGCCTGGGGGTACTGGATCAGTGCCTGGCTGGGCAACGTCGGTTACTTCGTCTTGCTGTTCAGCACGCTCGGCTACTTCTTTCCGCTATTTGGGGAGGGCAATACCCCGGCTGCCGTGATCGGCGCCTCGGTGCTGCTCTGGGCCGTACATTTCCTCGTACTGCGAGGAATAAAGGAAGCAGCGTTCATCAACCTGGTGACCACCGTCGCCAAGATCGTGCCGCTGCTGTTGTTCATGTTGATTGCGTTGTTCGCCTTCAAACTGGACATCTTCACCGCCGACATCTGGGGCCTGAAGAACCCGGACCTGGGCAGCGTGATGGATCAGGTGCGCAAGATGATGCTGGTCACCGTGTGGGTGTTCATCGGCATCGAAGGCGCGAGCATCTTTTCGGCCCGGGCGCAAAAACGCAGCGATGTGGGTAAGGCCACCGTGATCGGCTTCGTCACCGTGCTGCTGTTTTTGGTGCTGGTCAATGTGCTGTCGCTGGGGATCATGACCCAACCGGAACTGGCCAAACTGCAGAACCCGTCAATGGCCGCCGTGCTGGAACACGTGGTGGGTCACTGGGGCGCGGTGCTGATCAGCGTCGGTTTGATCATCTCGTTGCTGGGGGCGTTGCTGTCGTGGGTGCTGCTGTGCGCGGAGATCATGTTCGCCGCCGCCAGGGACCACACCATGCCGGCGTTTTTGCGCAAGGAAAACGCCAACCATGTACCGGTCAACGCCCTGTGGCTGACCAACGCCATGGTGCAGGTTTTCCTGATCATCACGCTGTTCTCCGCCAGTACTTACCTGTCGCTGATCTACCTCGCCACCTCGATGATCCTGGTGCCGTACCTGTGGTCGGCGGCCTACGCGTTGCTGTTGGCGGTGCGTGGCGAAACCTACGAAGGCGCGCTGGCCGCACGCAAGAAAGACCTGCTTATCGGCGCCGTGGCCCTGATCTATGCGATCTGGCTGATTTACGCCGGCGGCATGAAATACCTGCTGCTCTCGGCCCTGCTCTACGCCCCCGGCGTGATCCTGTTCGCCAAGGCCAAGCTGGAAATCGGCAAACCGGTTTTCACCAACGTCGAGAAGCTGATTTTCGCTGCGGTGGTCGTGGGCGCCGTGGTGGCGGCCTACGGTCTCTATGACGGCTTCCTGACTCTTTAACTCCCTTGTTTTGTCATCTGGAGGATCATTGTAATGACCACGGAAAAAGTTAAGTACGGCGTCCATTCCGAAGCCGGCAAACTGCGCAAAGTCATGGTTTGCTCTCCAGGCCTGGCCCATCAGCGGCTGACCCCGAACAACTGCGATGAACTGCTGTTCGATGACGTGTTGTGGGTGGCCCAGGCCAAACGCGACCACTTCGACTTCGTCACCAAGATGCGCGAACGCAACATCGATGTGCTGGAAATGCACAACCTGCTGACCGACATCGTCGCCATCC
Organism: Pseudomonas sp. A-B-19; assembly: GCF_019947515.1. NCBI lineage: Bacteria > Pseudomonadati > Pseudomonadota > Gammaproteobacteria > Pseudomonadales > Pseudomonadaceae > Pseudomonas > Pseudomonas sp. A-B-19. Next base: position 53,452 of record NZ_JAGYGN010000024.1, on the reverse strand, counting down.
CCGAAGCCCTGGACTGGATCCTGGAACGCAAGGTCACCGCCAACTCGGTGGGCCTGGGCCTGATCAACGAAACGGCCTCGTGGCTGCGCAGCCTGGAGCCGCGCAAGATCGCCGAGTTCCTGATCGGTGGTGTCTCGGGCGACGATTTGCCGACCAATTTCGGTGGCAAGGCCATCGAAATGTTCCGCGACTTCCTCGGCCACTCCAGCTTCATCCTGCCGCCACTGCCCAACACCCAGTTCACCCGCGATACCACCTGCTGGATCTACGGTGGCGTCACCCTCAACCCGATGTACTGGCCGGCGCGCCGTCAGGAAACCCTGCTGACCACCGCCATCTACAAATTCCACCCCGCGTTCACCAACGCCGACTTCCAGATCTGGTACGGCGACCCTGACAAGGACCACGGCAACTCCACCCTTGAGGGCGGTGATGTGATGCCGATCGGCAACGGCGTGGTGTTGATCGGCATGGGGGAACGCTCGTCGCGCCAGGCCATTGCGCAACTGGCGGTGAACCTGTTCAAAAACAAAGCCGTCGAGAAAGTCATCGTCGCCGGCCTGCCGAAATCCCGCGCCGCGATGCACCTGGACACCGTGTTCAGCTTCTGCGATCGCGACCTCGTCACGATCTTCCCGGAAGTGGTGAACCAGATTGTCGCCTTCACCCTGCGCCCCGATGAAAGCAAGGCCGGCGGCATCGACATCCGTCGCGAAGAAACCAGCTTCCTCGACACCGTGGCCCAGGCCCTCAATCTCAAGGCCCTGCGCGTGGTGGAGACCGGCGGCAACAGCTTCGCCGCCGAACGCGAGCAATGGGACGACGGCAACAACGTGGTGGCCGTGGAGCCAGGCGTGGTCATCGGCTACGACCGCAATACCTACACCAACACCCTGCTGCGCAAGGCCGGGGTGGAGGTCATCACCATCAGCGCCGGCGAACTCGGTCGCGGCCGGGGCGGCGGCCATTGCATGACCTGCCCGATCATCCGCGATCCGATTGACTACTAACCTGTTCACCTTGGGAGATCCAAAATGGCGTTCAATATCCACAACCGCAATCTGCTGAGCCTGGAACACCACACCCCTCGCGAATTGCGCTACCTGCTCGACCTGTCCCGCGACCTCAAGCGTGCCAAGTACACCGGCACCGAACAGCAGCATCTCAAGGGCAACAACATCGCGCTGATCTTCGAAAAGACTTCGACCCGCACCCGCTGCGCGTTCGAAGTTGCAGCCTATGATCAGGGCGCCAACGTCACCTACATCGACCCGAACTCCTCGCAGATCGGCCACAAGGAAAGCATGAAGGACACCGCCCGTGTGCTCGGGCGCATGTACGATGCCATCGAGTACCGTGGCTTCAAGCAGGAAATCGTCGAGGAACTGGCGAAGTTCGCCGGTGTGCCGGTGTTCAATGGCCTGACCGACGAATACCACCCAACGCAAATGATCGCCGACGTGCTGACCATGCGTGAGCACGCCGACAAGCCGATCCACGAAATCAGCTACGCCTACCTGGGCGATGCGCGCAACAACATGGGCAACTCGCTGCTGCTGATCGGCGCCAAGCTCGGCATGGACGTGCGCATCTGCTCGCCGAAAGCCCTGTGGCCGGCGGACGACCTGGTGGCCCGCTGCAAGCAATACGCAGAAGAAAGCGGCGCGCGCATCACCCTCACCGAAGACCCGAAAGCGGCGGTCAAGGGCGTGGACTTCATCCATACCGATGTGTGGGTGTCGATGGGCGAACCGGTCGAAGCCTGGGCCGAGCGCATCCAGCAACTGCTGCCCTATCAGGTCAACGCCGAACTGATGAAAGCCACCGGCAACCCGCGCACCAAGTTCATGCACTGCCTGCCGGCGTTCCACAACTGCGACACCAAGATCGGCAAGCAGATTGCCGAGCAGTACCCGCACCTGAGCAATGGCATCGAAGTGACCGATGACGTGTTCGAGTCGCCGGCCTGCATCGCCTTCGAGCAAGCGGAAAACCGCATGCACACCATCAAGGCGATTCTGGTGTCGACGCTGGCTGACCTCTAACGGCTTACTCGGCACCCACTGACGGAACACGGTCAATGTGGGAGCTGGCTTGCCTGCGATGGCAGCGCCGCGGTGCATCAGACAGACCGCGGCGATCCCATCGCGAGCAAGCTCGCTCCCACAGGATCGGGTTCCATCGACAGACCGAGTCGCCCGTTTACTTCTCTTTAAGAAGGACTGCACCATGCGTATTGTCGTAGCTCTGGGCGGTAATGCCCTGCTCCGCCGGGGCGAACCGATGACCGCTGACAACCAGCGCGCCAACATCCGGATCGCCACCGAACAGATCGCCAGGATCCATCCCGGTAACCAACTGGTCATCGCCCACGGCAATGGCCCGCAGGTCGGCCTGCTGTCTTTGCAGGCGGCGGCCTATACCTCGGTTTCGCCCTATCCGCTGGACGTGCTCGGTGCTGAAACCGAAGGCATGATCGGCTACATCATCGAACAGGAACTGGGCAACCTGCTGGACTTCGAAGTGCCCTTCGCGACCCTGCTGACCCAGGTCGAAGTCGATGCCAATGACCCGGCGTTCAAGAACCCGACCAAACCCATCGGCCCGGTCTACAGCAAGGCCGATGCGGAAAAACTGGCTGCCGAAAAAGGCTGGGCCATTGCCCCGGACGGCGACAAATACCGCCGCGTGGTCGCCAGCCCGAAACCGAAACGCATCTTCGAAATCCGTCCGATCAAATGGCTGCTGGAAAAAGGCAGCATCGTGATCTGCGCCGGTGGCGGCGGCATTCCGACCCTGTATACCTCGCCCGGCAAACTCGAAGGCGTCGAAGCGGTGATCGACAAAGACCTGTGCTCGGCACTGCTGGCCGAGCAACTTGAAGCCGATCTGCTGGTGATCGCCACCGACGTCAACGCCGCCTTCATCGACTTTGGCAAACCCACGCAGAAAGCCATCGCCCAGGCCCACCCCGACGAAATGGACAAACTCGGCTTCGCCGCCGGCTCCATGGGACCGAAGGTGCAGGCAGCCTGCGAATTCGCACGCCATACTGGAAAAGTCGCAGTGATCGGCTCGCTCGCGGACATCGAAGCGATTGTCCAGGGCACCGCCGGTACACGCATCAGTACGGCAACACCGGGCATCAGCTATCAATAAACGAAACTCCGCAGGCAGGCCTGGGGTCTGCCCTGATTCAAGACCTTTTGAAGGAGAGTCAACAATGGCAACGTTCGAGCCGGGTCACCTGCACATCGAGCGACACGCGCTGAGCAAGGGCGACGTCAGCTACAACATCCATATCGACTATGAAGTCAGCCAGGATCCCAAGGAAGGCAAAGGGATGCTGTTCAAAATGCACGGCAGCATTCAGAACAAGGACATGAGCGAGTCGTTCTTCCTGCCCAAGGACATGGCCTACAACTTCGCCAGCAACGTCACCAAGATTGCCGAGAAGCATGGCATCCCGAAAACCCATAGCAACATCGGCTCGATCCACAAGCATTACGACGCGATGTTCGAGGACGTGCGGGCGCAGTTGAACATGAAATCGGGCGACCCGGTCAAACCCGAGCACCTGGAGTAACCCCGGATTCTGTGAACACCACCGATCACTGTGGGAGCGAGCTTGCTCCGGGCGGCGTTCCGACGATAGCGGCCTGTCATCCAACATTGATGTTGACTGACACACTGCCATTGCGAGCAAGCTCGCTCCCACAGGGGATAATGTCGTCCTGAATATCGGCGGCACATTTCACCATTAGCCCGCCCCAAGGCATACTTGCCACCCTTCGTACTGCAGAACCCAAGACCGCCCCATGCGTATCCACGTCAGCTTCATCGACCGCGTCGGTATCACCCAGGAAGTCCTGGCCTTGCTCGGTGGGCGCAATCTGAACCTGGATGCGGTGGAAATGGTCCCGCCCAACGTTTATATCGACGCCCCGACCCTGAGCCCGCAAGTGCTCGAGGAATTGCGCGATGCCCTGTTCAGCGTGCGTGGCGTGCAAGCGGTAACGGTGGTCGACATCCTGCCCGGCCAGCGCCGACACTTGCAGCTCGACGCGTTGCTGGCGGCCATGACCGACCCGGTGCTGGCGCTGGACAGCGACGGCAAGGTGCTGCTGGCCAACCCGGCCCTGATCGCCCTGTACGGCCGCGAACCGAACGGTGAAAGCGTGGCCGAGCTGTTTAACGACCCGGCCTTGCTCGACGCCCTGCTCGAACACGGCTTTCGCCTGCCGCTGCGGGAAATCACCGTCAACGGCCAGACCCTGTTGCTCGACGCCACACCGATCACCGACGCCGGCGCCCTGCTGACCCTGTATCAACCGAACCGCATCGGCGAACGCCTTTCCGCACTGCACCATGACCACGCCGAAGGTTTTGACGCACTGCTCGGCGAGTCCCCGGTGATCCGCACCCTCAAGGCGCGCGCCCAGCGGGTGGCGGCCCTCGATGCACCGCTGTTGATCCAGGGTGAAACCGGCACCGGCAAGGAACTGGTGGCCCGGGCCTGCCACGCCATCAGCGCCCGGTACAGCTCACCGTTTCTGGCGTTGAACTGCGCGGCATTGCCGGAGAACCTCGCCGAAAGCGAACTGTTCGGCTACGCCCCCGGCGCCTTCACCGGCGCGCAACGAGGCGGTAAGCCGGGGCTCATGGAACTGGCCAACCAGGGCACGGTGTTTCTCGATGAAATCGGCGAGATGTCGCCGTATTTGCAGGCAAAATTGCTGCGTTTCCTCAACGACGGCAGCTTTCGCCGGGTCGGCGGAGACCGTGAGGTCAAGGTCAACGTACGGATCCTCAGCGCGACCCACCGCGACCTGGAGAAGATGGTCAGCGAAGGCCTGTTCCGCGAAGACCTGTTCTATCGCCTCAATGTCCTCAATGTTGAAGTCCCGCCGTTGCGTGAGCGCGGTCAGGACATTCTGCTGCTGGCCCGCTACTTCATGCAGCAGGCCTGTGCGCAGATCCAGCGCCCGATCTGTCGCCTGGCGCCGGGCACTTACCCGGCGCTGCTGGGCAACCGCTGGCCGGGCAACGTACGGCAATTGCAGAACGTGATCTTCCGTGCCGCGGCGATCTGCGAAAGCAGCCTGGTGGACATCGGCGACCTCGACATCGCCGGCACCTCGGTGGCCCGCCAGGGCGACCATGACGTCGACAGCCTGGAACAGGCCATGGACGAATTCGAGAAAACCCTGCTGGAAAAACTCTACGTCAGCTATCCCTCGACCCGGCAACTGGCGACCCGCCTGCAAACCTCCCACACCGCAATTGCCCATCGGTTGCGCAAGTACGGCATACCCAACAGGTCCTGACACTGCACACACCTGTAGGAGCTGGCTTGCCAGCGAAGGCGATTTTTGCCCCCCCCTCAAACTGATGTGGTGCGGGGTGGCCCATTCGCTGGCAAGCCAGCTCCTACAGAAATGCAGCGGCATTCAAAAACGACCTCTACCTGTACTGAAAGCGCTACAGCGGAACGATATCGCTACACCCCTCTCCGATCACGGCTGTGCAAGGCTTTGATCCACCTCGGCTTTTATCCTGGACATCTACCGTATCGATTTCGCTACAACGATTGATTTTCAGCCTTTATCGAAACCAACTAACCAATTGATAAATAACAATAAAAACAACATTGGCCGCATTCTTGCTAAGTAGTCCTCCATAACCCGGGCATCGCCCAAGCATTCAATCACGTCCACCAGACGAGTCTGGCCCCTTAGGAGTTTCCATGAGCGAGTTGCGTTTTACTGAAGATCACGAATGGCTGCGCACCGAAGCTGACGGCAGCGTCACGGTCGGCATCACCGCTTTCGCACAGAACGCCCTGGGCGACGTGGTTTTCGTTCAACTGCCTGAGCTGCAGGCCTACGACAAAGGCGCCGAAGCCGCCACCGTGGAATCGGTAAAGGCTGCCAGCGGCGTGTACATGCCACTGGACGGCGAAGTGCTGGAAGTGAACCCGGCGCTGGACAGCAGCCCGGAACTGGTCAACGAAGATCCGCTGGGCGAAGGCTGGTTCTTCCGCTTCCAGCCAAGCGACGCCTCGGCTGTCGCCCAACTGCTGGATCAGGACGCCTACGACCGCCTGATCAAAGCCCAAGCCGAAGCCTGAGGAGCGCTGACATGACCCAAGTCAATCTGACCACCGCCAACGAATTCATCGCCCGTCACATCGGCCCGCGCGCCGGTGACGAGCAAGCCATGCTCAACAGCCTTGGCTTCGACTCCCTGCAAGCCCTGAGCGCCAGCGTGATTCCCGACAGCATCAAGGGCACCAGCGTCCTCGGCCTGGAAGACGGCCTGAGCGAAGCCGATGCCCTGGCTTCGATCAAGGCTATCGCCGGCAAGAACCAGCTGTTCAAGACCTACATCGGCCAAGGCTACTACGGCACCCACACGCCGTCGCCGATCCTGCGCAACCTGCTGGAAAACCCGGCCTGGTACACCGCCTACACCCCGTACCAGCCAGAAATCTCCCAAGGCCGTCTCGAAGCGCTGCTGAACTTCCAGACCCTGATCAGCGACCTCACCGGCCTGCCGATCGCCAACGCCTCCTTGCTCGACGAAGCCACCGCCGCTGCCGAAGCCATGACCTTCTGCAAACGCCTGAGCAAGAACAAGGGCAGCCACCAATTCTTCGCCTCCGTGCATTGCCACCCGCAGACCCTCGACGTCCTGCGCACCCGTGCCGAGCCTTTGGGCATCGAAGTGGTGGTGGGCGATGAACGCGAACTGACCGACGTGACGCCGTTCTTCGGCGCCCTGCTGCAATACCCGGCAAGCAACGGTGACCTGTTCGATTACCGCGAGCTGACCGAACGCTTGCACGCCGCCAACGCCCTCGTTGCCGTGGCTGCCGACCTGCTGGCCCTGACCGTGCTGACCGCACCGGGCGAATTCGGCGCCGACGTGGCCATCGGCAGTGCACAGCGCTTCGGCGTGCCGCTGGGCTTCGGTGGCCCGCACGCGGCGTACTTCTCCACCAAGGACGCGTTCAAGCGTGACATGCCGGGCCGCCTGGTCGGTGTTTCCGTAGACCGTTTCGGCAACCCGGCCCTGCGCCTGGCCATGCAGACCCGCGAGCAACACATCCGTCGCGAGAAAGCCACCAGCAACATCTGCACCGCGCAAGTACTGCTGGCCAACATCGCCAGCATGTACGCCGTGTACCACGGTCCGAAAGGCCTGACGCAGATCGCCAATCGCATCCATCACCTGACTGCAATCCTGGCCAAAGGCTTGAGCGCATTGGGTCTGAACGTCGAGCAAGCGAGCTTCTTCGACACCCTGACCGTGAAGACCGGCGCGCAAACCGCCGCCCTGCACGACAAGGCACACGCCCAGCGCATCAACCTGCGCGTGGTCGATGGCGAGCGCCTGGGCCTGTCCCTGGACGAAACCACCACTCAGGCCGACGTTGAGGCCCTGTGGAGCCTGCTGTCCGACGGCAAGGCGCTGCCAGACTTCGCCGCCCTCGCCGCCTCGGTGCAAAGCGCCATCCCGGCAGCGCTGGTGCGTCAGTCGCCAATCCTCAGCCACCCGGTGTTCAACCGCTATCACTCGGAAACCGAGCTGATGCGCTACCTGCGCAAACTGGCGGACAAGGACCTGGCACTGGACCGCACCATGATCCCGCTGGGTTCGTGCACCATGAAACTCAACGCCGCCAGCGAAATGATCCCGGTGACCTGGGCCGAGTTCGGCGCCCTGCACCCATTCGCCCCCGCCGAGCAGAGTGCCGGCTATCAGCAACTGACCGACGAACTGGAAGCGATGCTCTGCGCCGCCACCGGTTATGACTCGGTGTCCCTGCAACCGAACGCCGGTTCCCAGGGTGAATACGCAGGTCTGCTGGCGATCCGTGCCTACCACCAGAGCCGTGGCGAAGACCGTCGCGACATCTGCCTGATCCCGTCGTCGGCCCATGGCACCAACCCGGCCACCGCCAACATGGCCGGCATGCGCGTGGTCGTCACCGCTTGCGATGCCCGCGGCAACGTCGACATCGAAGACCTGCGCGCCAAGGCCATCGAGCACCGCGAACACCTCGCCGCGCTGATGATCACCTACCCGTCGACCCACGGCGTGTTCGAAGAAGGCATCCGCGAAATCTGCGGCATCGTTCACGACAACGGCGGCCAGGTGTACATCGACGGCGCCAACATGAACGCCATGGTCGGCCTCTGCGCGCCGGGCAAGTTCGGCGGCGACGTGTCGCACCTGAACCTGCACAAGACCTTCTGCATTCCACACGGCGGTGGCGGCCCGGGCGTCGGCCCGATCGGCGTGAAATCGCACTTGGCACCATTCCTGCCAGGCCACGCGCAGATGGAACGCAAGGAAGGCGCCGTTTGCGCGGCACCGTTCGGCAGCGCGAGCATTCTGCCGATCACCTGGATGTACATTCGCATGATGGGTGGCGCGGGTCTCAAGCGTGCATCGCAGCTGGCGATCCTCAATGCCAACTACATCTCCCGTCGCCTCGAAGAGCACTACCCGGTTCTGTACACCGGCAGCAATGGCCTGGTGGCGCACGAGTGCATCCTCGACCTGCGTCCGCTCAAAGACAGCAGCGGCATCAGCGTCGATGACGTCGCCAAGCGCCTGATCGACTTCGGCTTCCACGCACCGACCATGTCGTTCCCGGTGGCCGGCACGCTGATGATCGAACCGACCGAAAGCGAATCCAAAGAAGAACTGGATCGCTTCTGCGACGCCATGATCCGCATCCGCGAAGAAATCCGCGCGGTGGAAAACGGCACCCTGGACAAGGACGACAACCCGCTGAAAAACGCGCCGCACACCGCCAAGGAGCTGGTCGGCGAGTGGTCGCACCCGTACAGCCGCGAGCAAGCGGTGTACCCGGTTGCGTCGCTGATCGAAGGCAAGTACTGGCCGCCGGTCGGTCGTGTCGACAACGTGTTTGGCGACCGCAACCTGGTCTGCGCCTGCCCGTCGATCGAAAGCTACGCTTAAACCAATGAGGGGGCGGGTTGCCCGCCCCTCTCAAGAACACCGCAACCCCTTGTAGGAGCTGGCTTGCCAGCGAAAACGGCGCATCAGCCGACACAAATGTTGCCTGACACAATGCTTTCGCTGGCAAGCCAGCTCCTACAGGCCCCGGTCTTCCCACAGATTTTTCCGCCTGTTCCTATAACAAGAAACCGGAGAACCACCATGTCGTTAAGCGTGTTCGACCTGTTCAAGATTGGCATCGGCCCCTCCAGTTCCCACACCGTCGGCCCGATGCGCGCCGCGGCGCGTTTCGTCGAAGGTCTGCGCCGTGAAGGGCTGCTGCCGGCCACCACCTGCGTCAAAGTCGAGCTGTACGGCTCGCTCGGCGCCACCGGTAAAGGCCACGGCAGTGACAAGGCGGTACTGCTGGGCCTGGAAGGCGAACACCCGGACACCGTGGATACGGAAACCGTCGCCGCGCGCCTGCAAGAAATCCGCAGCAACGCACGCTTGAACCTGCTCGGTGAACACAGCATTGCGTTCAACGAGAAAGAACACCTGGCGATGATTCGCAAACCGTTGCCCTATCACCCCAACGGCATGATTTTTCGTGCCTTCGACGCGGCGGGCCTGCAGATCCGCAGTCGCGAGTACTACTCGGTCGGCGGCGGTTTTGTGGTCGATGAGGACGCCGCCGGCGCCGACCGCATCGTCGAAGATGCCACCCCCCTGACCTTTCCGTTCAAAAGCGCCAAGGATCTTCTCGGTCATTGCGTCAAATACGGGCTGTCGATCAGCCAGGTGATGCTGACCAACGAAAGCGCCTGGCGTCCGGAAGCGGAAACCCGCGCTGGCCTGCTGAAAATCTGGCAGGTGATGCAGGACTGCGTCGCCGCCGGATGCCGCAACGAAGGCATCCTGCCTGGCGGGCTGAAGGTCAAACGCCGAGCCGCCGCGCTGCATCGGCAATTGTGCAAGAACCCTGAATCGTCTTTGCGCGACCCGTTGTCGGTGCTCGACTGGGTCAATCTCTACGCACTGGCGGTCAACGAGGAGAACGCCAACGGCGGGCGCGTCGTGACCGCACCCACCAACGGTGCAGCGGGGATCATTCCAGCGGTGTTGCACTACTACATGCGCTTTATCCCGGGCGCCAATGACGACGGCGTGGTGCGATTCCTGCTGACCGCCGCGGCCATCGGCATTCTGTACAAGGAAAACGCCTCGATCTCCGGCGCCGAAGTCGGCTGCCAGGGCGAAGTCGGCGTCGCCTGCTCGATGGCCGCCGGTGCCTTGTGTGAAGTGCTTGGCGGCACCGTGCAACAAGTGGAGAACGCCGCGGAAATCGGCATGGAACACAACCTCGGGCTGACCTGCGACCCGATTGGCGGGCTGGTGCAAGTGCCTTGCATCGAGCGCAACGCCATGGGCTCGGTCAAGGCCATCAATGCCGTGCGCATGGCCATGCGCGGCGACGGACAACACTTCGTCTCCCTCGACAAGGTCATCCGCACCATGCGCCAGACCGGCGCCGACATGAAAAGCAAATACAAGGAAACCGCCCGTGGCGGTTTGGCGGTCAACATTATCGAGTGCTGATGCGCGCTCATCTGCACCCTTCTTCAGGAGCTGAATATGTCCACCGAACAACTGTTGAAAACCCCGTTGCACGCACTGCACATCGAACTCGGCGCGCGCATGGTGCCGTTCGCCGGCTACGACATGCCCGTGCAATACCCGCTGGGCGTGATGAAAGAACACCAGCACACCCGCGACCAGGCCGGGCTGTTCGATGTCTCGCACATGGGCCAGATCCGCCTGACCGGCGCCAATGCCGCCAAGGCCCTGGAAACCCTGGTGCCGGTGGACATCATCGACCTGCCGGTGGGCATGCAGCGCTACGCCATGTTCACCAACGCGACCGGCGGCATCCTCGACGACCTGATGGTCGCCAACCTGGGTAACGACGAACTGTTCCTGGTGGTCAACGCCGCGTGCAAGGATCAGGACCTCGCACACCTGCGCCAGCACATTGGCGACCAGTGCACGATCGAGCCGTTGTTCGAAGAGCGCGCCCTGCTCGCCCTGCAAGGCCCTGTCGCCGTCACCGTACTGGCACGTCTCGCGCCTACCGTTGCGAAGATGACCTTCATGCAGTTCGCCCGCGTGAAACTGCTGGGCGTGGACTGCTTTGTCAGCCGCTCGGGCTACACCGGTGAAGACGGTTTCGAAATTTCCGTACCCGCCGCCGACGCCGAAGCCTTGGCTCGCGCTCTGCTGGCCGAACCGGAAGTGGCCGCCATCGGTCTTGGCGCCCGCGACTCCCTGCGCCTGGAAGCCGGCCTGTGCCTGTACGGCCACGACATGAACGCCGACACCACCCCGATCGAAGCAAGCCTGCTGTGGGCGATCTCCAAGCCACGTCGCGCCGATGGTGCGCGGGCCGGTGGTTTCCCTGGCGCCGAAACCGTATTCACTCAGCAACAGACAGGCGTGAACCGCAAACGTGTAGGCCTGCTACCCCAGGAACGTACACCCGTGCGTGAAGGTGCCGAGATCGTCAACGAAGCCGGCGACATCATCGGCAGCGTCTGCAGCGGCGGTTTCGGACCGACCCTGGGTGGGCCGCTGGCCATGGGTTATGTCGACAGCGCTTATATCGCACTGGACACACCCGTTTGGGCGATCGTTCGTGGGAAAAAGGTGCCTTTGCTTGTAAGCAAAATGCCATTTGTTCCACAACGCTACTATCGCGGCTGATTAAATGTTCCTATAAGTAACGCGGTTGCGTTAACTGCGCACTAATGTGTAACGCAACCGCCATAAAATAGTGCATTGTTTGGCTCTAAGCTTCGATTATGAACTTTGCTTATAACGATCGAAAGCAATTGAATAACGCTGGCGTATAAGGCCCCACTAGTGGACTGACTAAATGCCATCAACCTGAGGAAATACGGGCCTTCACGGGGCTTGTTTTTTCTCCCGTAGTTGGCGTAGAGTTTGTTCACTGTGTTTGCATGGGTCGCTTGGAATCGTGACCTGGGCAGTAGCCTACAAGTTAGCTACATCCCGTTCGACGTCTTCTTACTCTCCTGCAACCAGCCCCAGTACTCTTTCACAAGAAGGAGACTGTCATCAATTTTTTGCGTCAAAGGAAATAAGAAATGTCCCAACGTCAGAGCGGTACCGTCAAGTGGTTTAACGACGAGAAAGGTTTTGGTTTTATCACTCCTGAAAGCGGTCCGGATCTGTTCGTACATTTCCGCGCCATCCAGGGCAACGGCTTCAAGAGCCTGAAAGAAGGCCAGAAAGTGACTTTCATCGCCGTGCAGGGCCAGAAAGGCATGCAGGCCGACGAAGTACAAGCGGAAGGTTAATCTTCTGTAACGAAAAAGCCTCTGGTGCTGACATCGGGGGCTTTTTTGTGCGCGCAAATCCGTAAAATGGCTTCTTTTTCCGCCGAGAGCCTGCCATGTCGAAACACCTGCTTACCCCCCAGGGCGACTTTCCTGCCGCTGGCCTGGGTCGTCGCCTGGCAGCCATGTTCTATGATTTCCTGCTGTGTACCGCCCTCCTGATCGTCACCAGCGGCATCTACAAGATGATCCAGATGGCGATCATCGGCGAAGAAAGAATGCGCACCCTGACCGAAGCGGGCGCGCTGGACGGCGATCCCCTGCTCTCCACAGTGCTGCTGTTCGTATTGTTCGGCTTCTTCGCCAAATTCTGGACCTGGTCTGGCCAGACCCTGGGCATGCAAGTCTGGTGCATCCGCCTGCAGAACGCCGATGGCTCGTCCATCAGCCTGTGGCAGGCGCTGCTGCGCTTTGTGGTGTCGATTGCCTCGCTGCTTTGCGTTGGCCTGGGATTCTTCTGGTCGCTGTTCGACAAGCACAAACGCAGCTGGCATGACATGTACTCCAATACCCAGCTCGTACGTATTCCAAAGAAGACCAAGTAATTTTCCGACACAGAAACCACTGTGGGAGCGAGCTTGCTCGCGATGGCGTAGTGTCAGTCAATTTCAATGGTGACTGATACACCGCTATCGCGAGCAAGCTCGCTCCCACAGTTTTTTTGGGCCTGGTTGAAAGATCTCAGGCGTTACCGGCCAGCTTCATCCGCGCCGCCTGGGTGAAATCGAGCATGCGCTTGAGCGGCCGGATCGCCTGCGGGATCAGCGCCGGGTCGACAAAGATCTCGTTCGACCCTTCCTTCAACGCCTTGAGCGTGCGCTCAAGGGTGTTCATGGCCATCCACGGGCAATGCGCACAACTGCGGCACGTCGCGCCGTTACCTGCCGTTGGGGCCTCGATAAAGACCTTGTCGGGGCACAGCTGCTGCATCTTGTAGAAGATGCCGCGGTCGGTCGCCACGATCAGCGTCTTGTTCGGCAGGCTCTGGGCCGCCGCGATCAACTGACTGGTCGAACCCACGGCGTCCGCCAGTTCGATCACTGAGGTCGGTGACTCCGGGTGCACCAGGATCGCAGCATCCGGGTACAGCACCTTCATGTCTTCAAGCTGCTTGGACTTGAACTCTTCGTGAACGATACAGGCACCGTCCCACAGCAGCATGTCGGCACCGGTCTGGCGCTGGATGTAGGTCCCCAGGTGCTTGTCCGGGCCCCAGATGATGGTCTCGCCGTTGTCCATCAGGCTTTCGACGATCTCCAGCGCACAGCTTGAAGTCACCACCCAATCCGCTCGGGCCTTTACCGCAGCCGACGTGTTGGCGTACACCACCACCGTGCGCTCCGGGTGTTGATCGCAGAACGCGGAAAATTCGTCCACAGGGCAACCCAGGTCAAGCGAACAGGTCGCTTCGAGCGTCGGCATCAGCACGCGCTTTTCCGGGTTGAGGATCTTGGCGGTCTCACCCATGAACTTCACACCGGCGACGACCACGGTCTTGGCCGGATGGGCGTTGCCGAAACGAGCCATCTCCAGCGAGTCGGAGACACAACCGCCCGTCTCTTCGGCCAGCGCCTGAATCACAGGGTCACAATAGAAGTGGGCCACCAGCACCGCGTCCTGAGCCTTGAGCTCGGCAGCGATGGCGGCACGGTAATAAGCCTCTTCATCGGCGGTCAGCGGCTTGGGCTGCTTGGCGTCGAGGTGGGCTTGAACCAGAAGGCGTTCGGAAATTTGCGTCATGTTCGCAAGACCTGCAAGCGCATTTGCGCGAAAGTCGAGTATACACCCGGCTCCAGACCCATCGGGGTACCGCCGGGAAAGTGAGTATTGATCAGGCACGGACAGCGTTGAAGCTGCGCAAGGCTACAGAATATCCGACGGATGCAAAAGATGATTCTGACCTGCGTCATGCGCAGCACCCCGCAGCGAAGCGGACTTGAATCGCGGGCAAAAAAAAACCCGGAAATCCTCACTTGCGTGGGCCTTCCGGATTTTCTAAACCGCCAAAAATGGTGGGTCGTGTGGGATTCGAACCTACGACCAATTGGTTAAAAGCCAACTGCTCTACCAACTGAGCTAACGACCCGCTGTGTGGTGGCGCGTATAATACTGATTTTTAAGGACTATTCAACACCTATTTTGAAATAAATCAAAAATAAGGGGTTGGATCGCTGATTCCGGCCGCCGCAAAGCCTTCTGCACGCAGTCGGCAGCTGTCGCACTTGCCGCACGCACGGCCATCATCGTCTGCCTGATAGCAGGAAACGGTCAGCCCATAGTTCACGCCAAGCTTCACGCCCGCCTGGACGATCTGCGCCTTGCTGAGGTTTTGCAGCGGTGCCTGAATGCGGAAGCCATTGCCTTCCACGCCAGCTTTGGTCGCCAGGTTGGCCATGCGCTCGAACGACTCGATGAACTCGGGACGGCAGTCCGGGTAACCGGAGTAATCCACCGCATTGACGCCGATGAAGATGTCCCGCGCGCCGAGCACTTCAGCCCAACCCAGGGCCAGGGACAGGAACACCGTGTTGCGCGCCGGCACGTAAGTCACCGGAATGCCTTCACCGGGCTCCTCGGGAATCTCGATGCTGCTATCGGTCAACGCCGAGCCGCCCATGCCGTTCAGGTTCAGACCGATCACCTTGTGCTCGACCACCCCCAGGTCCCGTGCCACACGCTCGGCGGCGTACAGTTCGGCGTGAGAGCGCTGACCGTAGTCGAAGCTCATGGTGTAGCAGCTATAGCCTTCGGCGCGCGCCATGGCCACGACGGTCGCAGAGTCCAGGCCGCCGGACAGCAGGATGACCGCACGTTTTTCAGCAGTATTGAGTTGTTCAGTCATTTCAGCGCCCCGGCTCGTCATTCCATAGATATTTATGCAGCTGCAATTGCAAACGCACTGGCAGGTTGTCCGCCACCACCCAGTCCGCCAGATCCCGGGCATTGAGATCATGGTGACTTGGCGAGAACAGGACTTCGCCGGCACGCCGGTCAAGACCGTACTGGATCAGCTTGGAAACGGACCAGTCATAGTCCTCCCGCGAGCAGATGACAAACTTCACCTGATCGTTGGGCGTGAGCTGCTCAATGTTTTCGTAGCGGTTACGGTGCGCTTCCTTCGAACCCGGGGTTTTCAGGTCGACAACGCGACTGACCCGGGAATCTACCGCCGAGATATCAATAGAACCACTGGTTTCCAGCGACACTTCGTAACCGGCGTCACACAGGCGCTTGAGCAAGGGAATGGCGTTGGGTTGCGCCAGGGGCTCGCCGCCCGTGACACAGACATATCGCGGACGAAAACCGGCGACCTGCTCGAGGATATCGTCGAGGGTGCGGATGGTCCCACCGGTGAACGCGTAGGCGCTGTCGCAGTATTGGCAACGTAACGGACAACCGGTCAGGCGCACAAAAACAGTGGGCAGCCCCGCAGTCCGAGTTTCACCCTGCAACGAGTAGAAAACTTCGGTGATTCTCAATGTGTCTTGCATAGTCGCCACGGGCGTAACAGCTAAACAGGCTGTCCGCCTCCGTCAGGCACTTCAAGGAACCCCGGCAATGCGCAGATCCCAAAAAGCGTATTTCATAAAATGGGCGTGAATTCTAACGAAAAAACCCGCGACAAGCGCGGGTTTCTTCAAAGCCGGTCAAGCAGGCTTACATTTTCTGCAGATCGCGTTGGGCCAACTGAGCGGCGGAAGTGCCCGGATATTGGGACACCACCTGCTGCAAAATGCCTTTGACCCGGTCGGTATGACCCAGGCGGCGCTCCACATCAGCAAGCTTGTATAGCGAATCAGGCACTTTGGCGTGTTTCGGATACAGCTGCGAAACCTTGGCAAAGGCCTGACCTGCACCTTGCAGATCGCCTTTGGCCAGATTCACTTCGCCCAACCAGTACTGGGCATTGCCCGCGTACTGGCTATTGGGGTATTTGCGCAGGAATGCGGCGAAAGCCTGGCTGGCCTTGTCGAAATCCTTGGCCTTGATCAGGTCGAAGGCAGCATCGTAATACAGCTTTTCCTTCGCTGGATCTGCCGGCTCGCTACCCGCGGCAGGTGCTTGAGCAGCGGCTGCGCCAGCTGCCGCACCCGCGGCTGCACCGGGGGCGTTCAATCCGCCACCGGTGGAAGAATTTTCAGGAGTCGCGGCTGGTGCAACACCGGTTCCTATGCGCCGATCAAGATCCTGGTATCGCTCCAGGTTTTCCTGCTTCATGCGCGCTACATCGTTTTGCAGTTCTTCGATCACACCCTGTTGGCGCGAGATCTGCTCCTGCATTTGTTGCAGTTGGTTGAACAGCTGACCCTGTGCCGAGACAGGAGTCGAAACCCCTCCCCCGGCATAGGCGCCGTTCGTACCGTAACCCGCAGGCGGATAACTGCTCCCGCTATTGTTATAGCCGGAGTTGTCCTCGACCACAGGAACCGCAGCCCACACCGCAAGCGGTGCGAGGCTGAGAGCCAAAACAGTTACAGCACGACGGCACGTTCGCATGACGAATTACTTACGCAGTTCGACGCGACGGTTTTGAGCCCAGGACTGCTCGTCGTTGCCGGTAGCAACTGGACGCTCTTCGCCGTAGGAAACCAGTTCCAGCTGAGCTGGGGAAACGCCTTGCAGTACCAGGTAGCGCTGAACGGCTTTCGCACGACGCTCGCCCAGTGCCATGTTGTACTCACGAGTACCACGTTCGTCGGTGTTGCCTTCCAGAACAACGCGAGCGCCGTTTGCTTTCAGGTCTTTGGCGTGAACGTCCAGAGCGCGCATGGCTTCTGGCTTCAGGTCCGAGCTATCGTATTCGAAGTAGAAAGTGGTGATAGCGCGCAGGGCAGCTTCTTCGCTCAGGGAGCCGTCAACTGCACCAGTGTTTGCGCCGTAACCAGCGTTTGGATCTACCGCGCCTTCACCGGCATTGTCGCCGCCTTTGGACGAGCAACCTACAGCTACAGCCATGGCCAGTGCCAGCGCAGCAAATTTACCAAACTTCAGCATTTCCATCGTGAAACTCCTAATGAACCCCAGTGTGTTAAGTAAAACGTATAGCGCCGCGTCAGTTCAGGAAAGGGGACCAGGAAGGTTCTCTGACTTCGCCTTGTGCGGTAGGAAGCGGGAGCCTTACGCGTCCATTGATGGACACGAGCATCAAGACTCCCCGGCCCTGCTGGCGGGTGGCGTAGATTACCATGGTGCCGTTGGGCGCGACAGTGGGCGACTCGTCCAGAGTGCTATCAGTGAGGATCTTTACACTACCGCGTTGCAAATCCTGGGCCGCCACCTTGAAATTGGTGAAGCCATCCTGACGGTGAATCATGACAAGCGTCTTTTCATCAGCCGACAGTTTAGGGTTGGCGTTGTAGTTACCGACGAACGTCACACGCTCGGCACCGCCACCCCCCGCGCTGGTCTTGTAGATCTGCGGCTTGCCGCCACGGTCTGAGGTGAAGTAGATGGTTGAGCCATCCTTGCCCCAGAACGGTTCGGTGTTGATGCCAGGACCATTGGTGACGCGGGTGATCTGACGCGAACCCAGGTTCATCACATAGATGTCCGGGTTGCCGTCTTTGGACAGCACGAACGCCAGGCGATTGCCATCCGGCGACCAGGCTGGCGCACCGTTCAGGCCTTCGAAGTTGGTGATCTGCTCACGGCGACCGGTGTCGATGTTCTGCATGAAGATGCGTGGACGCTTCTGCTCGAAGGAGACATAAGCGATGCGCTTGCCATCCGGTGCGAAACGCGGCGACAGGATCGGCTCGCGCGATTGCAGCAGGGTCACGGCGCGGGCACCGTCGTAGTCCGAACGCTGCAGGGTGTAGCGAGTGTTGTTCTCGGAGAAACGCTCGGCTGTTACGTACAGCAGGCGAGTCGAGAAGGCCCCCTTGATACCCGTGAGTTTTTCGAACGACTGGTCGGAGATGTAGTGCGCCATGTCGCGCAACTGATCGACGCCGCCCGATACGCTGCCGGTCAGCACTTGCTGCTCGGTGGCCACGTTGAACAGTGCGTATTGCACCTGCAGGCGACCGCCCGCCGGCACGATGCTGCCGACCATGACGTACTGGGCACCCAGCGCCTTGAAGTCACGGAAGATGATTTCGCTGGCCTGGCTCGGCTGGCTGATCATGTTCTGCTTTGGAAGCGGCGAGTAGTAACCCGAGTTGCGCAGGTCGTTACCGATGATTTCCGCCATATCGTCCGGCAGCACGCTACCACCCTGGAAGCCGAACGGCACAACGGCGATCGGGGTCGCCCGATCGCTGCCGCTGGTAACCAGAATGTTTTTCTCATCTGCCATCGCCATCCCTGCCATGCAGCAGATAACGACCAGCATTCCTCGTAGAAGGTTTCTCACAAGGCTAGATCCTCAGGTGTGAATGTCATCTTGAATGAACGATACGGAGCGAAATCACTCGGCTTCATTCCCTGCATTTCTGTCAAACGTCCAATATTCTTCACCGCTGCAACAGCCGAGGCGTCAAACGGACCGTCGCCACTGGACCTGGACACACTGACCGAAGTCACCGTACCGTCCGGCAACATGCCGATTTGCAACACGACCGTCATGCCTTTGCGTGCCGAAGGAGGACGAGCCCAGCCTTCCGCTGCACGCGCACGAATCAGGTCATCGAAGCTGCCGGCGACTTCGTCGCCCTGCTCATCGGCCAAGGCCTGCTGACGCTGCGGCGTGTCGGAAAGCAAATCTGCCAGGGCCTGGGCCTTTTTGTCTTCGGCGGATTTACGTGCCGCGTCCTGCGATTTCTTCTTCGCAGCATCGGCAGTAGCTTTCTTCTTCGCTTCCTCGGCGACTTTCTTCTTCGCCTCCTCAGCTTCAGCTTTCTTCTTGGCGTCTTCCGCGGCTTTCTTCTTCGCGTCTTCGACGATCTTCTTCTTGGCTTCTTCAGCGGCCGCTTTCTTGGCCTCTTCTTCCGCCGCTTTCTTGGCTTCTTCTTCGGCTTTCTTCTTGGCTATATCAGCCAATTGTTTCTCTTCTGCCTTCTTCGCTTCCGCGGTTTTCTTCGCAGCGTCGGCTTTCTTGGCTTCATCAGCCTTTTTCGCCTCGTCCGCTTTCTTCGCCTCGTCAGCCTTCTTGGCTTCTTCGGCCTTTTGAGCCGCCTCTTCTTTCTTTTGTTCCGCAGCCTTCACCGCTTCCTGCTCGACCTTTTTCTGTTCCATCTGCTCGACTTCGGTCTGACGCGCAGCAGATTTCTGCGCTTCACCGGCAATCTTCTGATTGGTCTGGGTGGTCGCCCGACTTTTCGATTTCAGCTGGTACAAGGTCGCCTGGACAATCGGCTTGGCCGGCGGCAGTTCCGGGGTAAAGGCAAAACTGACGAACAGCATGCCGAACACCAGCACGTGCAAGCCAATCGCCCAGACACTAGGCCAGAAGTAGCTTTCCGAGGCGGACGGCTCTCGCTGTTGCTGCATCAGGGGGCCTCGGTAATCAAGCCAACATTACCGACCCCGGCTTTCTGCAACCCGCCCATGGCGCCCATGACGGAGCCGTAATCGACACTCTTGTCGCCGCGAATGAAGACCTGGGTACGCTTGCCGCCTTCGTTGCCGACGCGAATGATCTTGGTCACCGCGTCAGTCATCTGCGGCAGCGTCATGGCCCGATCCTGCTGCTTTTCGGTGTCGACTTCGCTGCCAAGGTTCCAGTAGTAGGTCTTGTCGGATTTGATGGAAATGGTCAGGACCTGAGTGTTGTTGTCCTGCGGCAAGGCTTCGCTGGAAACCTTGGGCAGATCAACTTTCACGCCCTGATTGAGCATCGGCGCGGTCACCATGAAGATGACCAGCAGCACCAACATCACGTCGATGTAAGGCACCACGTTCATCTCGGCGACCGGCTTGCGCTTTTTGCGAGCTCGAGCGATTAAAGCCATTGGAAATTACCTGCTTATTCTTCGCTGGTGTGCACTTTGCGGTGCAGGATCGCCTGGAACTCGTCGGCGAAGGTGTAGTAGCGGCCCAGCAGGGTTTCGCTGCGAGCAGCAAAACGGTTGTAGGCGATAACGGCTGGAATGGCAGCGAACAGACCGATCGCCGTGGCGATCAGTGCTTCGGCGATACCCGGGGCCACAGTGGCCAGGGTCGCTTGCTGGGCAGTCGCCAGACCACGGAAGGAGTTCATGATCCCCCAAACGGTACCGAACAGACCGATATACGGGCTGACGGAACCGACGGTGGCCAGGAAGGGCAGGCTCTGCTCGAGCTTTTCTTCTTCGCGGGAAATGGCGACGCGCATGGCACGGGCCACGCCTTCCATGACTGCTTCCGGGTCAACGCCTGGCTGCTGGCGCAGACGGGAAAATTCCTTGAAACCGGCACGGAAGATTTGCTCGACACCCGAATCAGGGTCCGGGTTGCTGCCGGCCTGACGGTACAGCTTGGACAGGTCGATACCCGACCAGAAGCGCTCTTCAAAGCTCTCCAGGGCACGTCGACCGGCGCGCAGCAGGTTGCTGCGCTGAAAGATCATGATCCACGAGGTCACCGATGCGGCTACCAGGATCAGCATTACCAGTTGCACCACGATACTGGCATTGCTGACCAGGCTCCACATGGAGGAATGGTCGACGACGTTAGCTTCCACGCTTTATCTCCTGCTTTGAGTGTGTACCCGCGCCGCTCACGTCGGCAAAGGCCGCTCGTAGAGCTTCGGGAATGGCCCGGGGTTTCAAACTTTCAGTGCGCACACAGGCCACCAGAAACTGCCCTTCGCAGAGCAGTGCATTATCCGTTGCCCGCCTGACCTGCTGCTTGAAGCGCAGGCTGGCACGGTTCAATTCGATTACTTCAGCGCTTACCAGCAGCTCGTCGTCCAGTCGCGCCGGCGCGTGGTAGCGCGCTTCGCTGGAATGCACGACGAACAACAGGTCCTCCCCGGCAAGCTGCGACTGGGCAAAGCCCAGATCTCGTAGCCGCTCGGTTCGAGCCCGTTCCATAAACTTGAGGTAATTAACGTAATACACGATGCCCCCCGCATCGGTGTCCTCGTAATAAACGCGACAGCGATGTGCGAAAGGCTCAAGCCCGTTTTGCGCGCGCATACTCTAGTGCTTACTCCTCAGGTTGCCAATCCGGCATGGCAACTGTTTTTCATTGTTCTGCGGCTTTCACGTAAAAGTACGGTCCTGGGACCCTACATTGCCCGAAAAAATCAGCACGCAATGTTAATTAATCGTCAGCGGCATCGAGAAAATCGTCTACCACGGGCATTTCGCCCAATCGTGACGGAATGTTTAAACCGAAATGCAGGTAGGCATGCCGCGTCACCACCCGCCCCCGTGGCGTACGCATGATGTAGCCCTGCTGGATCAGATAGGGCTCCAGTACGTCTTCAATGGTGTGACGCTCTTCGCTGATGGCAGCGGCCAGGCTGTCGACCCCGACTGGTCCGCCGTCGAACTTCTCGATCATGGTCAACAACAGACGCCGGTCCTGGTGATCGAAGCCACGTTCGTCGACGTCCAGCAGGTTCAGCGCCAGGTCGGCAATCGGCTTGGTGATATGCCCCTTGGCGCGAACTTCGGCGAAATCACGCACCCGGCGCAGCAGCCTGTTGGCGATCCGCGGGGTGCCACGGGCACGGCGGGCGATTTCGAAAGCGCCTTCCGGGTCCAGCGGCAAACCAAGGATGCTTGCCGAGCGACTGACAATCGTCGACAGATCGGCGGTGTTGTAGAACTCCAGGCGCTGGACAATCCCGAAACGGTCTCGCAACGGATTGGTCAGCATCCCTGCCCGCGTCGTTGCGCCGACCAGGGTGAACGGCGGCAGATCCAGCTTGATCGAACGCGCGGCCGGGCCTTCGCCGATCATGATATCGAGCTGGAAATCTTCCATGGCCGGGTACAGTACTTCTTCGACAATCGGCGACAACCGATGGATCTCGTCGATAAACAGTACGTCGTGAGGCTCCAGGTTGGTCAGCAGCGCCGCCAGGTCACCGGGGCGTTCCAGCACCGGCCCCGAGGTGCTCTTGATCGACACGCCCATTTCCTGGGCGATGATGTTGGCGAGAGTGGTCTTGCCCAGGCCGGGCGGCCCGAAGATCAGCGTGTGGTCCAGGGACTCGTTCCGACCGCGAGCGGCTTGAATGAACAACTCCATCTGCTCGCGAACGGTCGGCTGGCCAATGTATTCGGCCAGGCTGACCGGGCGAATCGCCCGGTCCTGGACTTCTTCGCGCTCACGCGGACTGTGCGTGGCAGTAATCAGACGATCAGCTTCAATCACTTAGATCATTCCCTTCAAGGCGCGGCGGATCATGTCTTCGCTGCTCAAACCTTTCTCTTTGATTGCAGAAACCGCCTTGCTGGCCTCCTGGGGCTTGTAGCCCAGGGAAATCAAGGCGCTGACGGCATCAGTCTCGGCAGTGTTCACCGGGGCTGGCCCATCCGGCTGGTTCGGCACCAGAGCGAACATGGCCGGTACGGTTTCCCAGGCCTTGAAGCGATCCTTGAGTTCCACCAGCAAGCGTTCGGCGGTTTTCTTGCCGACGCCCGGGACCTTGGTCAGCGCCGACGTGTCCTGGGACTGTACGCAACGAACCAGCTCGTCGACCTCCAGGCTCGACATCAAGGCCAGCGCCAGCTTCGGCCCGACACCATTGAGGCGGATCAACTCGCGAAAAAAGTCGCGTTCACGCCTGCCGACAAAACCATAGAGCAAATGTGCGTCTTCGCGCACGACCAAATGGGTGTGCAAGGTCAGCGGTTCACCGACCGACGGCAAGCGGTAAAGGGTCGTCATGGGCACTTCAAGTTCATAGCCCAGGCCATTTACATCCAGAATCAGATGCGGAGGCTGCTTCTCAGCCAGGGTGCCGCGCAAACGTCCAATCACGTTACAAATCCTTGAGCGTTGGCCAGCTCTGGGCCAGCGACTGATAGGGCGAGGGAATGCCGCCGACAACCCGGGCGAAACGCTCCCACTCCATAAAAATGATTGCTGATGCTATCAGAGACGCAGGCGCCCGCCACGACTGCGTGCTGCGCCCAGACCATGGGGCAACAGGCTGGAGCGGGTGTGAGCATGGCAGATGGCAATGGCCAGGGCGTCCGAAGCATCGATCTGCGGTTTGCTGGTGAGCTTGAGCATGTGCATGACCATCATCTGCACCTGCTCCTTATTGGCCGCGCCGGTACCGACGACCGCCTGCTTGACCTGGGTTGCGGTGTATTCGGCAATTTCCAGGCTTTCCTCGGCACCTGCCACGATCGCGGCGCCACGGGCCTGGCCCAGTTTCAGGGCGGAGTCGGCGTTACGGGCCATGAACACCTTTTCGATGCCCATGGTCACCGGATGGTAAGTCTGAATGATCTCCCGCACCCCGCGATAGACAATCTGCAGTCGCTCATGCAGCTCGCCGGCACCGGTGCGGATGCAACCGGAGGCGACGTACTCACAGCCACGGCCGGTATCACGAACCACACCATAACCGGTGATGCGCGAACCGGGGTCGATACCAAGAATCAAAGTCATAACGCCTGCAAAGCTGATGCGAATGTCCGAGGGAACTGTAGGAGCTGGCTTGCCAGCGAAGAGGCCCTTTGAACTTGTGCAAGTCTTGAGGCCGCATTCGCTGGCAAGCCAGCTCCTACAATGGCAATGGCGATCAGCCTAGTTGTTGGGCGACCGATTCCGGAATCTCCGCGTTGGAATAGACGTTTTGCACGTCGTCCAGGTCTTCGAGCATGTCGATCAGCTTGAGGACTTTCTCGGCGCCTTCCAGATCGAGCTCGGCGCTGGTGGTCGGCAACATGACGATTTCCGCGTCGTCACCTTTGAAACCCGCCGCTTCCAGTGCGTTACGCACGGAATAGAACCCGGCAAACGAGGTAAAAACGTCGATGGAACCGTCTTCGTTGGTCACCACGTCATCCGCGTCGGCCTCCATGGCCGCTTCCATCAGCGCATCTTCGTCAACGCCGGCCGCGAAGGATATCTGCCCCTTGCGTTCGAACAGATAGGCCACCGAACCGTCAGTCCCCAGGTTGCCGCCGCACTTGCTGAACGCGTGACGAACGGCAGCTGCGGTGCGATTGCGGTTGTCGGTCATGCATTCGACCATCACCGCGACGCCACCGGGGCCGTAGCCTTCGTAGGTCAGTTCGACCATGTCGTCGGTATCGGCGGCACCGGCACCACGAGCGACCGCCCGATCAATGATGTCACGACTCATGTTCGCGCCAAGGGCCTTGTCCAATGCCAGGCGCAGACGCGGGTTGGAACCTGGATCACCGCCGCCCTGACGAGCCGCGACGGTCAGTTCACGAATCCACTTGGTGAAAATCTTGCCTTTTTTGGCATCCTGACGTTCTTTGCGGTGCTTGATGTTCGCCCACTTGGAATGACCTGCCATAACTCGCTCCGAATTCTCTTTGAAACATTGCCCGCTGCGCTGCATTGCGCCGGCCGACAAACAAAAATCTTGAACCGCTCTGCCTATAAAGAAAAGGCGCATCCGCAGATGCGCCCTTCAGATCAGCCTTACTCGGCCTTAGGCGTTTCGCGCAGGCGAATGTGCAGCTCGCGCAATGCCTTGGCATCCACCTGACCCGGTGCCTGAGTCATGACGTCCGCCGCGCTCTGGGTTTTCGGGAAGGCGATCACTTCACGGATCGACTGGGCGCCGGTCATCAGCATCACCAGACGGTCCAGACCGAAGGCCAGGCCACCGTGCGGCGGCGCACCGTATTTCAAGGCGTCGAGCAGGAAGCCGAACTTCTCTTCCTGTTCCGCTTCGTTGATGCCCAGCAGACGGAACACCGACTGCTGCATCTCTTTGCGGTGGATACGGATCGAACCGCCACCCAGTTCGGTGCCGTTCAACACCATGTCGTAGGCACGGGACAGAGCGCCAGCCGGGTTGGCTTCCAGCTCTTGCGGGGTGCACTTCGGTGCGGTGAACGGGTGGTGCAAGGCGGTGAAGCTGCCGTCGTCGTTTTCTTCGAACATCGGGAAGTCGACGACCCACATTGGCGCCCACTTGCAGGTCAGCAGGTCCAGGTCGTGGCCGAGCTTGATCCGCAGCGCGCCCAGGGCTTCGCTGACAATCTTCGCCTTGTCGGCGCCGAAGAACACGATGTCGCCATCGACCGCACCCACGCGATCAAGGATCACGTTCAGGTTGGCCTCAGGGATGTTTTTCACGATCGGCGATTGCAGACCTTCAACACCGGCAGCGCGCTCGTTGACCTTGATGTACGCCAGGCCCTTGGCACCGTAGATACCGACAAACTTGGTGTAATCGTCGATCTGCTTGCGCGGCATGCTTGCCCCACCTGGAACGCGCAAGGCAGCGATGCGGCATTTCGGGTCGTTGGCCGGGCCGCTGAACACCTTGAAGTCGACTTCTTTCAGTTGATCGGCAACGTCAACCAGTTCCAGCGGGTTACGCAGGTCCGGCTTGTCGGAACCGTAACGGCGCATGGCTTCTTCGAAGGTCATGTGCGGGAAATCACCGAATTCCAGATCCAGCACTTCCTTGAACAGGTTGCGGATCATGGCTTCGGTCAGGCCCATGATGTCTTTTTCATCGAGGAAGCTGGTCTCGATATCGATCTGGGTGAATTCCGGCTGACGGTCGGCACGCAGGTCTTCATCACGGAAGCACTTGGCGATCTGGTAGTAACGGTCGAAGCCGGCCACCATCAGCAGTTGCTTGAACAGCTGCGGCGATTGCGGCAAGGCGAAGAACGAACCGGCATGGGTACGGCTCGGTACCAGGTAGTCGCGCGCGCCTTCCGGGGTGGCACGGGTCAGGATCGGCGTCTCGACGTCGAGGAAGCCGTTCTCGTCCAGGAAGCGGCGGATGCTGGTGGTCATGCGCGAACGCAGACGCAGCTTCTCGGCCATTTCCGGGCGACGCAGGTCGAGGAAGCGATAGCGCAGGCGGGTTTCTTCGCCGACGTCGGAGAACTCGTTCAACGGGAACGGCGGGGTTTCCGATTCGTTCAGCACTTCCAGCTCATAACCGAGGACTTCGATCATGCCCGACGCCATGTTGGCGTTGGTCGCACCAGCCGGACGCAGGCGAACCTTGCCGGTGATCTTCACGACGTATTCGCTGCGCACGCGATCGGCGGCGGCGAAGGTTTCAGCGCGGTCCGGATCGAACACGACCTGAGCCAGACCATCACGATCACGGATATCGAGGAAAATCACCCCACCGTGGTCACGGCGACGATGGACCCATCCGCAAAGGGTAATTTCCTGGCCGTCCAGGCTTTCGTTCAGTTGGCCGCAATAATGGCTGCGCATCATGGTCGTGGTTTCACTTCTCGTAATTCGAAATTCGGTGGAGATCCTGCAACAGCCCCGCCTTTAAAAAGTCGCCGGGCGATGCAAGAGCACGCGTGTCGTTCAACTCAGGTTCCAGACCTTAGTCAGCTTTGTCGCCGCCGGCCAGGTTCTTCTTGGATCCGGTCTTGAAATCGGTTTCGTACCAACCCGTGCCGCTGAGGCGGAAGCCCGGCATGGACAGCAACTTTTTAAGCTCTGGCGCCTGACAGGCAGGGCAGTCGACCAGCGGTGCATCGCTGATCTTTTGAATGGCTTCCAACTGATGACCACAGGAAGCACATTGATAATCGTACATCGGCATGGAGGTTGTCTCGGCGATCAGATTGCTACCGCACACACAGGGTTTTGCGGCAAAGGGCGGGATTATATCCATTAAATGCGGCCTGTGCAGCCGTAAGACTGCACAGGCCGACACTCTGCTGTTTTCGCCGCCCAGACTAGGCCATGACGTCGCCCCTCCCTTCCTTGAGGCTGTGCACGACGCAGACAACCCGTACCAACCCGCTGAAGTTCCTTACCCCGCCGTGACGCAAGTGAACTTCGCGATCCACGTGAGATAACAGACTACTGACCGAGCAACCGTTGGCCCGGGCCATCCCCCCCAAAATATCCCAATAAACCTGTTCAAGCCGCAAACAGGTGGCGAAGCCATTCAATCGTACGGAGCGGGACAAGGGCTGAGCCAGCCCCATATCGAACTCGCGAACAAACGGATCGACCCTTACATCCCTGTGCGAACCGTATCGCCCCTCTTCTTGCCGTTCATAAACCATAACGCTGACACTCCTTTGCCATCCTGGTTTCGTTAAAAGCAACTGCCTGTCGACATATGAAAACTCAGGTGCAAAGGTATATCCAGACGACTTCCTGACCTTCGACGTAGGACAAGCCAACAACTCTTGGCAGATCCTGGAGAACGTCCTACTCCGGACAATTTCCCACGCAGTGAAGTGACACCCCCTTCAGAAGCACAGGATTGAATGACGTAGGAAAGTAGAGCGCGCGCACTAAGAAACACCCACTGAAGGTTTTTCCAATCGGCTGCATCGACCGATTGCCCCTCTTAAAAGCCCATGAGCTTCACCCAACAAGCAACAGGCGCCCAACCTCTCTAACCAGCCTGCCGCCGTATCGCCGCCGCTGAACTTCGACCAAACTGCGCCAAATCGCCTCAAACGAGCCGCCGGACGCCCTGATTTGAGTAGCCTGCGGCTTTGCTGTTAAATAGGCAGCGTGTCGCCAGTGCCTATTTTTCCGGTCACGGCGCATAGGCTGATACCGGGTACGTGTCCAACGCCTCTTTATTATCTTGAAGCGAACCGTGCGCCATCAGCTCTTCCTTGTGAGCTGTCTTAACGTGAGTTAATCAAAATGTTGAAAATCGTCCATCTACTGATAGGCGCAGCGGCCTTGCTGCTGTCCTTCATCCCTAGCCTGCAAACCGAAGCCTTACCTTACCTGCAACAACCCGATGCGCTGTACCTGGCCTTTTTCGGCCTGCTCAACCTCACACTTGCACCTGTCATCCCTTACTGGAACAAAGGTCCGCGCCACCAACTGCAAAACCTGGTCAGCGCCCTGCTCGTTCTGGCGGTAGTTCTGCAAACCCTGACGCTGATCGCACCGATGCCTGTCATCGCCGGTCAACCCGCCGTTCTGTTCAGTCTGGTCGCAACCTTCATCGCTGTTGTCCTGCACCTGGGCATCAGCTTCTACAAATCGTCACCGGCAGCCACCTCGCCAAGCTACGACATGAGCAACCGCGATACCGGCACCGTCAAATGGTTCAACACATCCAAAGGCTTCGGCTTCATTTCCCGCGACTCCGGCGACGACATCTTCGTCCACTTCCGGGCCATTCGCGGTGAAGGTCACCGTGTCCTGGTAGAAGGCCAGCGCGTGGAGTTCTCTGTCATGAATCGTGACAAGGGCCTGCAAGCCGAAGATGTGATCGCCGCGCTGCCGCGCCGCTGATTCAAGGCTAAAAAAAACCGCGCACAGCCGAGCTGTCCGCGGTTTTTTCATGCCTGCAATTTATTTAATAGTGGGGTGGCGGCGCTTCTTCTTCAAATGACTCGAATTGGCCGACCATCTCCTCCTGCCGCTTGAGCAGCGCAGCCATTTGCAACTGTAGATGCTCGACCACCCGCTGCTGCGCCACCAGCACATCGTTCAATGCCTGAATGGTGTCATCCTGAAAGGCCAGACGGCTTTCAAGCTCGGTAACGCGTTCTTCCAGGCTCATGGTTCAGCCCTCCAGAAACGTAAAGTCATCGGTCAGGATCAGGCGCAAACGTTCGCCAATGGCGGCGATCTGCTCCGGATTATAGGGTTTTGCCGGGTGTTTACCCCAAACCGGCGCAGGCCAGGCGGCATCCTCGCGCTTGCGCACAATCACATGCATATGCAACTGGCTTACAACGTTGCCCAACGCCGCAACATTCAATTTGTCCGCATCGAACGAGTCCTTGAGCACTTGCGAAAGCACAGTTGTTTCCTGCCAAAGCTGTTGCTGATCTGCGACATCCAACTGAAATATCTCACTGATAGCCTCGCGACGAGGTACCAGGATGAACCAGGGATAGTTCGAATCGTTGGACAGCAGTAACCGGCAGAGCGGAAAGTCCCCGATCGGTAACGTATCTTGTTGAAGTCGTGGATCTAAAGCGAACACTGTGCACACTCCCGCCGGACCATCATTTTTCAGCTTAGCGCTCATCCTGACGGGACGGCGCGCCAAACGACCGGACGGCAGCATACCTGCGAACGGCGCATGCTTCACGACGAACCTTGCACAGAGGTCACTGGCGCCTGCAAAAAGCTGACACTCCGCCCCCGAATGAGACATTTTTCGCTTCTGCGCACCACTACAGAACCGATCAGCCGACAAAAAACGCCGAAATGACTGATTAATAACGAAGAGTTCGCGCCACACACGCGACCAACAGGAATGAATCCAGTACCAGGCTAAAATTTTTTGCACCAAAACCGCACAGTGGGTCTACGCTGTGTGCTTCTACATCCGCCATTTACTCACTGGCGGGGTGAACCGGTAACATTTTTGTTTGTAAGGCAGTCGCCCAGAAGGGTAAAACATGATGTCAGGCAAGGCGTCAAGCCCAGACTAAACGCGCTTGCCCCCCCGGTTTTATGAGGTGTTTACAGCATCGGATTGTCATTTGAAAAAAATTGCAACAAAACTCGAATTTGTGCACGCTTGTTGCAGTCATACCCAACATCACCTGATGTGACACCCGCTGGAAGCGGAAGTCTTCAGGCAAAAAAAGACAGTGGCAAGGTAGCCCGATGGAGATTCAAACGTTTTACCAGGACTCTTTTTACCGGCGCCAGGCTCGAAAAACAGCATTAAAGTTGTCAGCCCGGTTGCGCTGGAGCTGGAAATTTGCGACATCTACCTCGCTGTTTGCGACAGGGTCGTAAAGAAGGCGAAAGGTTAGATACGCAAGTATCGCCAACATTGTCGGCGTGATATAAGTTTGCGCCGACACAAAAAGAAAGAGCCGCCCAGATAAAAAAACAGGTGGGACGGCAGTACTCTTCTAAAACCAAAGGAGCAAATCACGATGCGCGTGATGAAGTGGAGCATGATCGCACTGGCAGTTGCAGCAGCAGCCAGTACTCAGTTGGCAGTAGCCGCACCTTTCGTAAGCGACCAGGCCGAAGCCAAAGGTTTCGTTGAAGACAGCAAACTCGACCTGCTGGTTCGCAACTACTACTACAACCGTAACAAGAAAGACGGCGCAGTCGATGACAAAGACTGGACCCAGGGCATTCAGGGCATGTACAGCTCTGGCTACACCCAAGGTCTGATCGGCGTTGGCGTTGAAGCTTGGGGCCAACTGGCCATCAAGCTGGACGGTTCCGACAAATATGCAGGTTCCGGCAACATGTCCGTGGACGGTGATGGCGAAGTCAACAACAGCCAGGGCAAAGCCGGCGCTGCCGCCAAGTTCCGCATCTCCAAGACCGAGCTGAAAGTCGGCGACATGCAGCCAAGCACCTCTCCAGTGTTCGCTGTAGGCGGTTCCCGTATCCTTCACCAAACTGCCAGCGGTCTCCAACTGCAGAGCAGCGAAGTTACTGACCTCGACCTCGAAGCCGGTCACTTCTACTCGGCAACCAGCCAAGACAGCAACGCCCGTGACGGCGACCTGTGGGCTACTTACGCTGGCGTGCAAGCCAACTCCATCGACTACTTCGGCGGCAAGTATGGCATTACCCCAGACCTGAGTGTTTCGCTCTACGGTGCCAAGCTCGAAGACGTCTGGAACCAGTACTACGCCAACGCGAACTACACCCTCGCACTGGGCGGTGACAACTCGATCAACTTCGACGGTAACATCTACAACACCCAGGATACCGGTAACGCTAAAGCAGGCGAAATCAGCAACACCGCCTACTCCCTGGCTGCTGCTTACTCGTTCCTGAAAGCACACACCGTGACCCTGGGCTTCCAGAAGGTCAACGGCGATACCCCGTTCGACTACGTCGGTGTGGGTAAAAACAACCGCGGTGGCGACTCGATCTTCCTCGCCAACTCCATTCAGTACTCTGACTTCAACGCTCCAGGCGAGAAGTCGGTACAAGCCCGTTACGACCTGAAAATGGCCGAGTACGGCGTACCTGGCCTGAGCTTCATGGTCCGTTACGTGAATGGTTGGAACATCGACGGTACCAACACTCCAGCGAACAGCCCCTACGCTGGTCTGTACGGTGCAGACGGCAAACACCACGAAACCAACGTGGAAGCCAAGTACGTCGTTCAATCCGGCCCAGCCAAAGATCTGTCGTTCCGCATCCGTCAAGCATGGCACTCTGCCAACACTGACGAAGGCGAAGGCGATATCTCTGAGTTCCGCCTGATCACCGACTACCCACTCAACATTCTGTAATCGCAGAAAGTCAGTTCGCGGTAATCAAAAAAAGGCCCATCTTCGGATGGGCCTTTTTCGTTGCTGCTGTACAACATTTAACCAAACAGACTCTGCAGCATATGCCTGACCAAGAAGTCAGGCACTAACCGCGCACTCCTTACTACACTGCCGACTCCCGAACCATGCGAATAACCCGCTGCGGAAATGGAATATCAATGCCCGCCCCTCTCAGACGATCACGGGACAGTTCGTTGAACATGAACATCACATCCCAATAATCCGCCGTATTCACCCAGACCCGCAGGGAAACAGTGATAGAACTGTCACCCAATGTCGAAATCACTGCCTGAGGTGCCGGGTCAGTCAATACACGCGGATCCTTGGCCAACTCCAGCAACACTTCTCGGGCTTTCTGCAAGTCAGCTTCGTAATCGACGCCTACATCAAACACTACCTTGCGGGTTGGCTGACGATTGGTGTTGGTGATGATGCCGTTCGACAGATTGCCGTTAGGCAAGATGATGGTCTTGTTGTCGCCAGTACGTAGCACGGTGTGGAAAATCTGAATGCTGTCGACGGTGCCAGCAACACCTTGTGCTTCAATCCAGTCACCGATACGAAATGGACGGAACAACAGAATCAGCACGCCGCCCGCGAAGTTCGCCAGGCTACCCTGCAACGCCAGACCAATGGCCAGACCCGCCGCACCAATTGCCGCAACGAACGACGTGGTTTCCACCCCGATCATCGAGGCCACGCTGACGATCAACAAGATCTTGAGGATGATGTTCGCCAGGCTGCTGATGAAGCCCTGCAGCGCCAGGTCGGCATTACGCAGTGCAATCAGGCCGCCGAGCTTTTTCGTGACCTTGTTGATCAGCCACCAGCCAATGGCCAGGGTAATGACCGCCAGCAGTACACGGCTGCCGTATTCCATGATCATCGGGATCCAGGTTTGGGATACCTTGACCAGATTGTCTACCTCGGCATTCAAGTCCATCTACTCTCTCCTGTTTTCCGGCTACCCGGCATGCGTAAAAAAAGCGGCAGAAAGATCGAACCACGACGGGCTAAATCGTTTCTGCCGTTGCTTGGATCTGCGACGTCGCAAACGCCAAGAGGTTCCCGCGTTCAGGGTCAGTCGCGGAAGTTGTTGAACTGCAGCGGCATACCGAATTCCTTGGCCCGCAGCACCGCAATGGCTTCTTGCAGGTCATCACGCTTCTTGCCGGTAATACGGACCTGCTCGCCTTGAATGGCCGCCTGGACCTTGAGCTTGGCATCTTTGACGTGAGCGA
This sequence comes from Pseudomonas sp. A-B-19, assembly GCF_019947515.1. Classification (NCBI taxonomy): domain Bacteria; kingdom Pseudomonadati; phylum Pseudomonadota; class Gammaproteobacteria; order Pseudomonadales; family Pseudomonadaceae; genus Pseudomonas; species Pseudomonas sp. A-B-19. Next base: position 20,551 of record NZ_JAGYGN010000024.1, on the reverse strand, counting down.
CGATTTTCTTCGCCAGTTCCTTGTCGATGCCTTCCTTGAGGACGGCTTCCTGCTTCATCAGCTTGCCCGATGCGAACGCGTCCTTGACTTCAAGGCACTGAACGTCGATTTTACGTTTGACCAGAGCCAGCTTGAGGATCTCGATCATCGCTTCGAGCTGGAAATCCGCTTCCGCGGTCAGGTTGACGGTCAGGTCTTTTTCCTTGAACTCGAAGCTGCCTTTGCCTTTCAGGTCATAACGACGATCGAGTTCCTTGACGGCGTTCTCGACCGCGTTGGTGACTTCGTGTTTGTCCAGTTCGGATACCACGTCGAACGACGGCATGTAATCTCTCCAAATTTAAAGGCGCACTGATGGAGCACGCCTGGCTTGCGGTTAAAATCCGCGCTGATTATAACGGTTCTTTCCCATCATTCACTGTGAGCTGCCGATGCACGCCTTAAACAGAGCAAAAAGCTGATGTCCACCACCTGGCATGTTCTGGGCGCCGGCAGCCTCGGCACTTTATGGGCGACACGTCTGGCACGGGCAGGAGTACCGGTCAGGCTGATCCTGCGGGACACGGCGAGGCTGCAGGCCTATGAGGCGGCCGGTGGATTGACACTGGTAGAACACGGCGAGGCGCAACGCTATGCCGTACCCGCCGAGACAGCCGACAGCACCCAGCCGATCAACCGCCTGCTGGTGGCATGCAAGGCCTACGATACCGAAAGCGCGGTGGCCCGACTGGCGCCACGCCTGGCCCCGGGTGCCGAACTGATCCTGCTGCAAAATGGCCTGGGCAGTCAGGACGCGGTGGCCGCACAGGTGCCCCAGGCACGCTGCATCTATGCGTCGAGCACCGAAGGCGCCTACCGCGATGGTGATTGGCGCGTGGTGTTTGCCGGGCATGGCTTCACCTGGCTGGGGGATGCGAGCCAACCGATAGCGCCGATCTGGCTGGATGACCTGAGCACTGCCGGCATCCCCCACGAGTGGAGCACCGAAATCCTGACCAGGTTGTGGCGCAAACTCGCCCTTAACTGTGCGATCAATCCACTGACGGTGCTGCACGATTGCCGCAACGGCGGTTTGCAGCAACATCACTGCGAAGTCGCTACTCTGTGCGGCGAACTGGTGGAGTTGCTCGAGCGTTGTGGTCAACCGGCAGCGGCCGAAAACCTGCAGCAGGAAGTCGAACGGGTGATTCACGCCACCGCAGCCAACTACTCCTCGATGCATCAGGACGTCACAAGCCAGCGCCGCACAGAAATCAGCTACCTGCTGGGCTACGCCTGCAAAGTGGCCGGGCGCCATCAATTGAACCTGCCTCACCTCAATCAGCTTGAGTCAAGGTTGATCGCTCGCCTGCAAAGCCTTGGATTGCCCAGCGACTGAGCAGCGGCTACGCTGGCCACTTGTACCTTTTCAGCGATAAACCCGATGCCATTGCGCCAGCGCCTTGAAAACCTGCCCGTCGGCCAGAAACTGCTGGCCGCCCTGCTAGTCCTTTTGACCACCGTCCTGTTGGTCGCCAACCTGACCTTCATCAGCGCCGCGTACTACATCTCCCAGGAAAGCATGGCGCCCCAGGCCCTGCAGACCATCGGCCGGCTGGTATCCAACCCGAGCCTGACCTCCGAAGCCCTCGATTCGCCGCAAAGCGCCGAGCGCCTGCTAAACGAACTCAATAGCTATTCGCCGTTACGCGCGGCAGTCCTGTATGACGGAAAAGGCGAGCAATTGGCGCAATTGCAACATGGCGACAAACTGGACTTGCCGAAACGGTTCCGGCATATCGAAGACTGGCAGGTTACCGAGTTTCGCAGCAACCAGGTCATTACCCTGCCCCGCCCCGGAGCTGCACCGGGGCATTTGCTGTTGGTCGCCAGCAGTGAACTGCCAGTGGCGTTCTATACCGGGACCCTGACGGCCAGTCTGGGGATTCTGATTTTCAGTGTGCTGCTCTGGCTGGTCATCGCCCGTCAAATCAAGCGCCTGATTACCAGGCCGATCCACGAACTCGAAGAGCTGTCCCGGCAGGTAACCCGTGAAGAAAATTACGCACTGCGTGCTTCACGAGGAAACCACGATGAAATCGGCAGCCTCGCCGAGGCATTCAACACCATGCTTTCGCGGATCGAGGCCAGGGAGCAGCAACTCAAGCGGGCCCGGGACGACTCCCAGGCAGCCTACGACCAGGCCCAGGGGCTGGCCGAAGAAACCCGGCACACCAACCGCAAACTGGAGCTTGAAGTCCAGGTGCGCAGCAAGATCGAAAAGAAGCTCACCGGCTTCCAGAACTACCTCAACAGCATCATCGACTCCATGCCGTCGGCGCTGATCGCCCTCGACGAACAGCTCTACGTGACGCAGTGGAACCAGGAAGCCAGCGCACTTTCCGGCACACGCCTGGACGAAGCCCTGAACCAGCCCATCTTCCTCGCCTTCGAACCGCTCAAGCCGTTCTTGCCACAACTCAAGCAAACGGTCGAGCAGCATACGGTGGCCAAAATCGAACGCGTCACCTGGCTCAAGGATGACGAGCCTCGCCACTATGCCCTGACCTTTTATCCATTGATGGGCGGCGCCGGGCGTGGCGTGGTGATCCGGATCGACGACATCACCCAGCGCCTGTCCCTGGAAGAGATGATGGTGCAGTCGGAGAAAATGCTTTCTGTAGGTGGTCTTGCCGCCGGCATGGCCCACGAAATCAACAACCCGCTCGGTGCGATCCTGCACAACGTGCAAAACATTCGCCGACGCCTGTCCCCCGATCTGCCGAAGAACCTTGAAGTGGCCGAACAGGCCGGCATCGAACTGACGGCGGTCAATCAGTATCTGCAACTGCGCGAAGTGCCGAAGTTGCTCGACGGCATCCAGCAGGCCGGTGCCCGGGCCGCCAAAATCGTCACCCACATGCTCAGTTTCAGCCGTCGCAGCACCCGCCAGATGGCTCCGTGCGATCTGCCCGCCCTGATCGACCAAGCGGTGGAGATCGCCAGCAACGACTTCGACCTGGCGATCGGCTTCGATTTCAAGGGCCAGGCCATCATTCGCCAGTTCGATCCGGCGCTGGGCCCGGTCCCCGGCACCGCCAACGAACTGGAGCAGGTACTGCTCAATCTGTTGAAAAACGCCGCGCAAGCCATTCACCAGCGTGAAGACGGCAGCGAGCCGGGACGGATCATTCTGCGCACCAGGCTGAATCCGCCGTGGGCGGAAATTCAGGTCGAGGACAATGGCATCGGCATGAGCGAAAGCGTGCGCAAACGGACCTTCGAACCCTTCTTCACCACCAAGGAGATCGGCCAGGGCACCGGACTTGGGCTGTCGGTGTCGTACTTCATCATCACCAACAACCACAAGGGGCAGATGGAAGTGCAATCGACCCCGGGCCAAGGCACGTGCTTCACCTTGCGCCTGCCCTTGGCGAGCACGCCACCTGTCTCGCAACAACTCAATCTGCTATCGAGGTAACCATGGGCTTTCGTTTGTCGAAGATTTACACCCGCACTGGCGACAAAGGCGAGACCGGGCTGGGCGATGGTCGTCGCGTCCCCAAGGATCACCCGCGGATCGAGGCCATTGGCGAAGTCGATACGCTGAACAGTCAGGTGGGCGTGTTGCTGGCGGGATTGGCGGCGCAAACTGCTCAGTTTCCAGACTTGAACGAAGTGATCGAAGTATTGGCCCCCTGCCAGCATCGATTATTTGATCTGGGTGGCGAACTGGCGATGCCGGTGTATCAGGCGTTGAATGCAGCGGAAATCGAACGCCTGGAAGCTGCGATCGATGTGTGGAATGAAGAGTTGGGACCGCTGGAAAATTTCATCTTGCCCGGCGGCTCGGCGCTGATTGCCCAGGCCCATGTCTGCCGCAGCCTGGCGCGCAGCGCGGAGCGGCGATGTCAGCAACTCAATGCGATCGAGCCGTTGGCCGGGGTTGGCCTGGCGTATATCAATCGGTTGTCGGATCTGTTGTTTGTGATGGCGCGGCTGATTGCCAAGCGTCAGGGAGTGGCGGAGATTCTTTGGCAGCCTGCGGCGAAACCTGAGGTTTAGCCGGCGCCTCTCAGGGCCCCTTCGCGGGCAAGCCCGCTCCTACAGTGGATTTGTGACGCACACAAAACCTGTAGGAGCGGGCTTGCCCGCGAAGGGGCCAGAAGGTTCGCTAGAGAATCAAGCCTCAGGCCAAAACGCCCGAATCCCCGCCACACCCTGCGCTCCCGCAGCCCAGGCTTTCTCGACCTCAGCCGGACCAACGCCACCCAGCAGGAACACCGGCTTGCTGAACCCGTCGATCAGGCTCGACGCCTGCTCCCAGCCCAACGGCTCGGCGCCAGGATGAGTCAGGGTAGGTTGAACCGGCGACAGGGTCACAAAGTCCACCCCCATCTGTTCGGCCAGCGCCAGCTCTTCAGCGTTATGGCACGAGGCCGCCAGCCAGCGCGATGCCGATAGCGGTCGGCCAGCCGCTGCGTATTTGCGCAGCTGCGCCGAGGTAATGTGCCAGCCCGCAGACGGGAAGTCGCCCAGCCATTCGAACGGCCCCTTGATCATCAACTGCGCCTTGCCGGCACACAGCCCTGCCGCATCGACAGCCAGGTCGCGGTATTTCGGGTCGTAACCGTTCGGTGCGCGCAACTGGATCAGCTTGATGCCGCCGGCAATGGCCTTCTGAATACCACGCAGCAAAGCCGGGGTTTCCAGATCTTCCGGGGTAATCAGGTACTGAGCGGGTAATTTCGCGGCCGCGACGATTGACCGATTGGCCGCCGGGAACTCGTAATTCGACATATCACGAGCTGCAACCCAGGCCAGCGGTTGTCCCTCGGCACCGTGGGGCTCGCCGGCAAACGCCGAAACTTCCCAGACATCCAGCAATACCTGCTTGTCCGGGTAATCGTGCCGAATCCTGATCAGCGGGCGCGCCGCGCCGACCACGATGCCCAGCTCTTCATGGAGTTCGCGGGCCAGTGCGGTTTCGACCGACTCGTCGGCCTCGACCTTGCCCCCTGGAAACTCCCACAGGCCGCCCTGGTGCTGTGAATCGGCACGACGGGCGATGAGGACTTTGCCACTGCCATCGCGGATGACGGCGGCGGCGACATGGACTCGTTTCACTTTTGCAATTCCTCCAGTCCAGCCTTCTGCCAGGCCTTGAACGCCGGCCATTGGTAGAGGGTTTCAACGTAGGCCTCGTCTATGGCGGACAGCTTCACCTGATAGGTGCGCAGACGCACGGCAATCGGTGCAAAGAACACGTCAGCCAGACTGATATGACCAAACAGGTACGGCCCGGTTTCTGTCGCGGCGGCACGGCACTCGGCCCACAGCGCCGACATGCGCTCGATGTCGCCCTGAACGTCAGCCGGAACCGGCGCCAAAGGAGCGTCATGGCTCAGGTCAAACGGCATATTGCCGCGCATGGCGAAGAACCCGCTGTGCATCTGCGCACACGCCGAGCGCGCCTGGGCGCGGGCGGCGATGTCTTTCGGCCAGAGGCCGGCCGCCGGGAACTGTTCTGCCAGGTATTCGGCAATCGCCAGGGAGTCGGCGATGGTGCCGTGTTCGGTTTTCAGCAGCGGGACCTTGCCGGTCGGCGAATGCTTGAGCAGACGCTCGCGGGTGTCCGGCTGGTTCAGCTTGATCAGTTCTTCGGTGTAGGTGGCGCCGGTCAGGTCGAGGGCCAAGGCGCCTCGCAGGGACCAGGAAGAAAGCAGTTTGTCGCCGATGATCAGGTGCAGGCTCATGTTCAAGCATCCTCAAGCAGGAAAGATCACAACTCTGTAGGAGCCAGCTTGCCAGCGAAGGCGATATCAGCCTCGATAAATCCATCGCGGCGGATGACGCCTTCGCCAGCAAGCTGGCTCCTACAGGACATGCGCTATTACGTGCGGTACTCGGCGTTGATCTTCACGTACTCGTGGGACAGGTCGGTGGTCCAGATGGTTTCGCTGCAATCGCCACGACCCAGCTCGATGCGGATGGTGATTTCTTCCTGCTGCATCACCGCCGCGCCTTGGGCTTCGGTGTAGGTCGCCGCGCGCGCGCCACGGCTGGCAATGCACACTTGGCCAAGGAATACGTCGATCTTGCTCACATCCAGGTTCGGAACGCCGGCACGGCCGACAGCGGCCAGGATACGTCCCCAGTTCGGGTCGGACGCAAACAATGCGGTCTTGATCAGCGGCGAGTGGGCCACGGTGTAGCCAACGTCCAGGCACTCCTGGTGATTGCCGCCGCCATTGACTTCAACGGTCACGAACTTGGTCGCGCCTTCGCCGTCACGCACGATGGCCTGGGCCACGTCCATGCACACTTCGAATACCGCCTGCTTCAACTTGGCGAACAACTCGCCTTCGGCGCGGGTGATTTCCGGCAGCGCCGCCTGACCCGTGGCGATCAGCATGCAGCAGTCGTTGGTCGACGTATCACCATCGATGGTGATGCGGTTGAACGACTTGTTGGCGCCATCGAGCATCAGGTTTTGCAACACGTCGCGGGAAACCCTGGCGTCAGTGGCGATGTAGCCGAGCATGGTCGCCATGTTCGGGCGAATCATGCCGGCGCCTTTGCTGATGCCGGTAACGGTGACGGTCACACCGTCGTGCTGGAACTGACGGCTGGCACCTTTTGGCAGGGTGTCGGTGGTCATGATGCCGGTGGCGGCAGCTTCCCAGTTGTGGATCGACAGATCATCGAGGGCCGCTTGCAGCGCGCCTTCGATTTTCTCCACTGGCAGCGGCTCGCCGATCACGCCGGTGGAGTACGGCAGCACCTGGCTGGCATCGACACCGGTCAGTTCCGCCAACCTGGCGCAGGTGCGCTCGGCGGCGGCCAGACCAGGTTCGCCGGTGCCGGCATTGGCATTGCCTGTGTTGGTCAGCAGGTAACGCACAGGGCCTTGTACGCGTTGTTTGGCCAGGATCACCGGCGCGGCGCAAAAGGCGTTCAAGGTGAACACGCCGGCAACCGTGGAACCTTCAACACAGCGCATGACCACAACATCCTTGCGCCCCGGGCGCTTGATGCCGGCCGAGGCGATACCGAGTTCAAAACCGGCAACCGGGTGCAACGTTGGCAAAGGACCAAGACCAACAGCCATGAATGCGCTCCTTTATAAATGATGTCAGCACCGTTCCAGCAGAACGGTGGTTCGAATGGTAAAACGCCGCGACGGCAGAAGCCGGTCGCGGCGTGGGTATTTCAGCGATTGAAACGGGTTTTACTGAATCTGCCCGTGGCAATGCTTGAACTTCTTGCCCGAACCGCAGTAGCACAGCTCATTGCGACCCAGCTTCTGCTCGTTGCGAACCGGCGCGGCAGCGAGGGCAACATCGACCTCTTCACCCAACGCTTCCGGTTGCTCAAGGCCCGGAACTTCTTCATGCAGGAACTGCATGCGAGCGGCCAATGCCTCGGCTTCCTGGCGCAGGCGCTGCTCCTCTTCGATCGGGTCTTCACGACGAACCTGAACGTGGGACAGCACACGGATCGAATCGCGCTTGATCGAATCCAGCAACTCGGAGAACAGGGTAAACGACTCGCGCTTGTATTCCTGCTTCGGGTTCTTCTGGGCATAACCACGCAGGTGGATGCCGTGACGCAGGTGGTCCATGGTCGACAGATGGTCTTTCCACAGGTCGTCCAGAACGCGCAGAACGATTTGCTTCTCGAAGGAGCGCAACGCTTCGGCGCCTGCCTGGTCTTCTTTCTCGTTGTACGCCGCGACGAGCTCGTTCATGAGCTTCTCGCGCAGGGTTTCTTCGTACAGGTGATCGTCTTCGTCGAGCCATTGCTGGATCGGCAGCGTTACACCGAAATCGCTCTGCAACGCAGCTTCCAGACCCGCCACGTCCCACTGTTCAGGCAGCGATTGCGGAGGAATGTGTGCGCTGACGGTGGCGTTGAGCACGTCCTGACGGAAGTCAGCGATGGTCTCACCGATGTTGTCGGCGGCCAGCAACGTGTTACGCATGTGATAGATCACTTTACGCTGTTCGTTGTTGACGTCGTCGAACTCGAGCAGTTGTTTACGAATGTCGAAGTTACGACCTTCAACCTTGCGCTGGGCCTTCTCGATGGCGTTGGTCACCATACGGTGTTCGATCGCTTCGCCAGGCTGCATGCCCAGGGCCTTCATGAAGTTCTTCACCCGGTCAGAGGCGAAGATGCGCATCAGGCTGTCTTCCAGCGACAGGTAGAAACGGCTGGAACCGGCGTCGCCCTGACGACCGGCACGACCACGCAGCTGGTTGTCGATACGGCGCGATTCGTGACGCTCGGACGCAATCACCTGCAAACCGCCCGATTCGAGCACTTGCTGGTGACGCTTCTGCCAGTCGGCCTTGATCTGGGCAATCTGCTCAGGGGTCGGGTTTTCCAGGGAAGCCACTTCCACTTCCCAGTTACCGCCCAAGAGGATGTCGGTACCACGACCGGCCATGTTGGTGGCGATGGTCAGTGCGCCCGGGCGACCGGCCTGGGCAATGATCTCGGCTTCCTTTTCGTGGAACTTGGCGTTCAGAACCTTGTGTTCGATGCCTTCCTTCACGAGCAGGCTGGACATGTGCTCCGAGGTTTCAATGGTGGCAGTACCGACCAGAACCGGACGGCCCGCGGCCATGCTTTCCTTGATATCGGCCACGATTGCCGCGTATTTCTCGTCGGCGGTCAGGAACACCAGGTCGTTGTAGTCTTTACGGGCCAGCGGCTTGTTCGGTGGAATCACCATGACTTGCAGGCCATAGATCTGGTGGAACTCGAACGCTTCGGTGTCGGCCGTACCGGTCATGCCGGACAGTTTGTTGTACAGACGGAAGTAGTTCTGGAAGGTGGTCGACGCCAGCGTCTGGCTTTCGGCCTGGATGTTCAGGTTTTCCTTGGCTTCGATGGCCTGGTGCAGGCCTTCGGACAAGCGGCGACCCGGCATGGTACGGCCGGTGTGCTCGTCGACCAGTACGACCTGACCGTCCTGCACGATGTATTCGACGTTGCGATGGAACAGCTTGTGCGCGCGCAGGCCGGCGTAAACGTGAGTCAGCAGGCTCAGGTTATGCGCCGAGTACAGGCTCTCGCCTTCAGCCAGCAGGCCGATGCGGGTCAGCATTTCTTCGACGTACTGGTGACCGGCTTCGTTGAGTTCGACCTGACGGGACTTCTCGTCGATGGTGTAGTGACCGGCCTGGGTCACTTCGCCTTCGACTTCTTCAATGTGCAGCTTGAGCTGCGGGATCAGCTTGTTGACCTCGATGTACAGCCTGGAGCTGTCCTCGGCCTGACCGGAGATGATCAGCGGCGTACGGGCTTCGTCGATGAGGATGGAGTCGACTTCGTCGATCACGGCAAAATTGAGTTCACGCTGGAATTTTTCTTCCATGCTGAACGCCATGTTGTCGCGCAGATAATCGAAACCGAATTCGTTGTTGGTGCCGTAGGTGATGTCGGCGGCGTAGGCAGCACGCTTCTCTTCCGGCGGCTGGAACGGCGTGACCACGCCGACCGTCAGGCCGAGGAACTCATACAGCGGACGCATCCAGTTGGCGTCACGGCGGGCCAGGTAGTCGTTCACCGTCACAACGTGCACGCCGTTGCCGGACAGCGCATTGAGGTAAACGGCCAGTGTCGCCACCAGGGTCTTGCCTTCACCGGTACGCATTTCAGCGATCTTGCCTTCATGCAAGGTCATGCCGCCGATCAGCTGGACATCGAAGTGACGCATGCCCATGACGCGCTTGCCGGCTTCGCGGGCGACCGCAAAGGCTTCTGGCAGCAGTTGGTCGAGGGTTTCCCCTTTGGCGAGGCGGGCCTTGAACTCGCTGGTCTTGGCACGCAATTGATCGTCCGAAAGGGCCACCATTTGCTCTTCGAAGGCATTGACGAGTTGCACCGTCTTGAGCATGCGTTTGACTTCACGCTCGTTCTTGCTTCCAAAAAGTTTCTTTAACAAAGGCGCAAACATATCGGCAGGATCTTCCACACTAAAGGGATGGAGGGCGGCCCCGTGAGTCGCCCGAGCAGCCCTCATGGCCGCATGCGAACGAGCATTCTACCCGGAAACGATGGAGAGGAAAGTGGGGATATTCCACGATGCTGGCACAGCGCTTTGACGGGGCTCACTTAAAATAAGGGCGTTTTGCTCAACTTCAAGCCGTTCAAGGCAGAAGTTAGTTGTTGATTTAATGGGTAAAGCACCTACAAAAGCAATGGGCGGGCGCATCCGGTGCTTTCTGCTACCATGGCGCCTCTGTTACTTCAGGTGTCTGATCATGGCATTTCGCCCACTTACGGCCAAAGTACCTGCCGTTCTACTACGCGAAGCCAAGCCGCTGAAAGCCATTCTCGGCCACGCTCAACGCCTGGGTCATCTGCAGCGTTTACTCGAAAGCCAATTGCAACCCGCCGCTCGCGAGCATTGCCACGTGGCCTCCTGGCGCGAAGGCAGTTTGTTGCTGATTGTCACCGACGGTCATTGGGCAACACGCCTGCGCTACCAGCAGAAACGCCTGCAACGGCAACTGCAACTGTTCGACGAGTTCGCCAGTCTGACCCGGATCCTGTTCAAAGTTCAACCGCCGACCGTTCAGCAAGGTGCGGCCGGGCATACCATGGATTTGTCCAACGACGCGGCAGCGACCATCCAGGCCACGGCCGATGGCATCAGCGACCCGAGTTTGCGGGCCGCGCTGGAGCGGTTGGCGGCGCACGCCAAATCCAAATCCTGACACCTGCAGGAGCGGCGGTGCGGCGATCCGACTTGCCCGCGAAAGCGGTACATCCGTCACATCAATGTTGAATGTGCTGACGCCTTCGCGAGCAAGCTCGCTCCTACAAGGTTATCGGCGTTTGCTGCCCCCCAGCAACGAGCCCATCAAGCCGCGCACCAATTGTCGGCCAATCTGGTTCGCCGCCTGTCGCATCGCTGATTTCAAGGCCTGACCCGCCGCGGTTCCAAGAAACTCTCCCGCCTGTTCGGTGAGACTCGGTTCCTGTTTGCCCTGCTCCGCTTCGGGTTCGGGCGCCAGGCCTTTGCGCCCCATCAACACCTCATAGGCCGACTCACGGTCAATCGGCTTGTCATAACGCCCCTGCAACGGCGACCCGGCAATCAGCGTCGTACGCTCGGCGTCGGTCAAAGGCCCGATCCGCGATTGCGGCGGCGCTACCAGTACCCGCTGGACCATTTCCGGCGTGCCTTTTTCCTGCAAGGTGCCGACCAGAGCCTCGCCGATCCCGAGTTCGGTCAACACCGACAACGTGTCGAACGCCGGATTCGGCCGGAAACCTTCGGCCACCGCGCGCAGGGATTTCTGCTCCTTGGCGGTGAACGCACGCAGACCGTGCTGGATGCGCAAGCCCAACTGCGCCAGCACATCATCCGGCAGGTCACCCGGCGACTGGGTGACGAAATACACGCCCACGCCCTTCGAACGAATCAGCCTCACGACTTGCTCCAGACGATCACGCAATGCCTGGGGCGTACCGTTGAACAACAAGTGGGCCTCGTCGAAGAACAGCGCCAGCAACGGTTTGTCGGCATCGCCACGCTCCGGCAGTTGCTCGAACAGCTCGGCCAGCAGCCACAGCAGGAACGTCGCGTAGACCTTGGGCGCTTCATGCACCAGGCGGCTGGCATCGAGCAAATGAATGCGCCCCCGGCCATCCGCAGTGGGCTGGAGGATGTCTTCGAGTTGCAGCGCCGGCTCGCCGAACAGAGCTTCGGCGCCCTGTTGCTCCAGGGTCGCCAGTCGTCGCAGCAGCGCCTGACTGGAGCCGGTGGTCATCAATGCCGCATCGTCACCCAGCAACCGGGGGTTGTCCCGCAGGTGATTGAGTAACGCCTTCAGATCCTTGAGATCGAGCAACAACAGGCCTTCGCGGTCCGCCACCTTGAACGCGGCGTACAGCGCTGACTGCTGACTGTCGGTCAATTCCAGCAGGCTGCCCAGCAACAGCGGCCCCATTTCACTCAAGGTTGTGCGCAAAGGATGACCGGACTGACCGTGTATGTCCCACAACGTCACCGGATAAGCCTGAGGTTTGTGGTTGAGCCAGGGCATCCCGGCAATCCGCTCGGCGATCTTGCCCTGGGGGGTGCCGGCGGCACCAAGGCCACACAGGTCTCCCTTGATGTCGGCGGCGAACACCGCCACGCCGGCATCGCTGAAGGCTTCGGCCAATCGTTGCAAAGTGACGGTCTTGCCGGTGCCGGTCGCACCTGCGATCAAACCGTGGCGGTTCGCCAGACGCATGGCCTGGGCAATTGGTTGCCCGTTGAGATCGGCGCCGATAACGAGTTGCAATGAGTCAGGCATTTGGTCACCCATGATTAATCTTTGGTCCTACACGGCCGATAGAGATAACGACAAAGCAGTCAGACACGATCTGGTCGGAAATTTCCCTAAGGAGAGTCGGAAAATTCACTTGCTTTCAACCTTGCCCGTCGTGCGTCCCTTTATAAAAGCACGCGCTGGACATCAAGACTTTAGCGGACCCCCAAGCCATGAACAAAAATCTGCGTTTCAGCCATAAAATCCTGCTTGCCGCCGCCCTCATTGTCATTGCCGCCTTCGCCTCATTCACGCTGTACAACGACTATTTGCAGCGCAACGCCATCCGCGAAGACCTGGAAAATTATTTGCAGCAAATGGGCGCAGTGACCGCCAACAATATCCAGACATGGTTGAACGGGCGCAGTCTGCTGATTGAAAACCTGTCACAAACTGTCGCGCTCAACCCCGATGCCGACAACGTTTCCCGGCTGCTTGTACAAAAAGCCGTGACCTCGACCTTCATGGGCGCCTACCTCGGCAGCAAGGATGGCTCTTTCATCATTCGCCCGGACAGCAAGATGCCCGATGGCTATGACCCGCGTGCACGCCCTTGGTACAAGAGTGCGCAAGGCAGCAGCGGTTCGGCATTGACCGAGCCTTATATGGACCTGGCCTCCGGCCAACTGGTGATTTCCATTGTCGACAGCGTTATCAAGGACGGCCAGAACATTGGCGTGGTCGGTGGCGACCTGAGCTTGCAGGTGATCGCCGACAGCCTTGGCACGCTGGATTTCGACGGTATGGGGTATGCCTTTCTGGTCAGTTCCGACGGCAAGATCCTGGTACATCCCGACAAAACGTTGGCGATGAAGACGCTCAAGGATGTCTACCCGCAAGACACGCCGGCCATCAGCAGCACAATGAGCGAAATCCAGGTCGACGGCAAAACCCGCATCGTGACCTTCACCCCGATCAAAGGCTTGTCATCGGTCAACTGGTACATCGGTGTGTCGGTCGACAAGGAAAAAGCCTACTCGATGCTCAGCGAATTCCGCACCTCGGCTGTCGTCGCGACCATCATCGCCGTGGCCATCATCATCGCCCTGCTGGGCATGCTGATTCGCATCCTGATCCAGCCATTGCACGTCATGACCCGTGCCATGGCCGACATTGCTGACGGCGAAGGCGACCTGACCAAACGCCTGACCATCCAGAACAATGACGAATTCGGCACCCTCGGCACCGCATTCAACCGTTTCGTCGAACGCATTCACGGTTCGATCCGCGAAGTGTCCTCGGCCACCGGGCAAGTCAATGAAGTAGCGTTGCGCGTGGTTGCGGCTTCCAATTCGTCGATGTTGAACTCCGACCAGCAAGCCTCGCGCACCAGCAGCGTAGCAGCCGCCATCAACCAGCTCGGCGCCGCTGCTCAGGAAATTGCCCGCAACGCCGCTCAGGCGTCGAGCCAGGCCAGCGATGCCCGCAACCTGGCTGAAGACGGCCAGCAAGTGGTGGACCGCAGCATCGTGGCGATGAATCAACTGTCGAGCATGCTCAGCGCATCGAGCTCCAACATCGAATCGCTGAACAGCAAAACGGTGAACATCGGGCAGATTCTCGAAGTGATCACCAGCATTTCCCAGCAAACCAACTTGCTGGCACTCAACGCCGCGATTGAAGCAGCCCGCGCCGGTGAGGCCGGTCGCGGTTTTGCGGTGGTGGCGGACGAAGTGCGCAACCTGGCACATCGCACGCAGGAATCGGCACAACAGGTGCAAACCATGATCGAGGAGCTGCAGGTCGGCGCCCGGGAATCGGTCAGCACCATGAGCGATAGTCAACGCCACAGCCAGGACAGCGTGGAGATCGCCAACCTCGCGGGCGAACGCCTGAACAGCGTGACGCTGCGTATCGGTGAAATCGACGGCATGAACCAGTCGGTGGCTACCGCGACCGAGGAACAGACCGCCGTGGTGGAGTCGATCAACGTCGACATCACCGAGATCAACACGCTGAATCAGGAAGGCGTGGAAAACCTGCAATCTACATTGCGCGCCTGCTCGGACCTTGAGCAGCAGGCGGCGCGGTTGAAGCAACTGGTAGGCAGTTTCCGTATCTAGTGCCTGGACCGGCCTCTTCGCTGGCAAGCCAGCTCCTACAGGGTTTAGCGTGAAATCTGTAGGAGCTGGCTTGCCAGCGAAGGCCTCGCCTCCACCCGCACAACCCCAACCGAACATCTATCCTTCATATAGGTCAACCAAGGGAGTACCGGGACTGGAGGAGCGTTCATCGTGCATATCGCTGACATCACCATGTTCTACGCCCCTGCCAGCGGTGGCGTGCGCACTTATCTGGATGCGAAGCACCGTCGTTTGGGCATCAAACCGGGCATTCGCCACAGTTTGCTGATTCCCGGCTCTTCTTTTAGCGAACAGGATGGTATTTACACCGTTCCGGCCCCTGCCCTGCCCTTCGGCAAGGGCTATCGCTTCCCTCTGCGCCTCGCGCCCTGGCGCAATGTCTTGCAGGATTTGCAGCCCGACCTGATCGAAGTCGGCGATCCTTACCTCACGGCCTGGGCGGCGCTGGATGCGCGGCGCCAACTCGATGTGCCGGTCATCGGCTTTTATCACTCGGACCTGCCCCTGCTGGTCAGCAACCGCATGGGCCATTGGCTGACCAACAACGTCGAGGCCTATGTCAGCAAGCTCTACGGCAACTTTGACCGCGTACTGGCGCCCAGTCAGGTCATGGCCGACAAGCTCACCGGGCTGAGAGTCAAGAATGTGTTTGTGCAACCGCTCGGCGTCGACCTGCAAACCTTCAATCCCGATGCCAGAGACCCCGGGCTGCGAGCCAAGTTGGGACTGGACGAAAATACCCGGCTGCTGATCTTCGCCGGGCGCGGATCCAAGGAAAAAAACCTGCCGGTGCTGCTCGACTGCATGAAACGCCTGGGCCGACGCTATCACCTGCTGCTGGTTGGCTCGTCGATGCCCACGGCCGTGCCGTCCAACGTGACGGTGATCGACGAGTTTTGCCCGGCGACGCAGGTGGCCCGCCTGATGGCCAGCGCCGATGCACTGTTGCACGCCGGCGATCAGGAAACCTTCGGTCTGGTCATTCTGGAGGCCATGGCCAGCGGTATTCCGGTGGTGGTCGTGGCGGCCGGGGCCTTCGAGGAAATCGTCACCGAGGACTGCGGCCGGCTCTGTGCGCCGAACAATCCCGCCGCGATGGCCACCGCCGTTCGAGAATTGTTCGGGTCGGGCAACACAACGCTGGGCAGACAGGCGCGATTGCACGTCGAACGGCATTACGCCTGGGACACCGTGGTCAACAGCCTGTTGCGCCACTACCACGCCGTGCTCGGCAGCCAATGGCCGCTGACAGCCAATGGTTGAGTCCATGAACAGTCCCGCTTTACTGTTGGTACTGCACGACGTGGCACCGCCAACCTGGGCCGATTACCAGCCGTTCGTCAAAGCCGTCGACGCGTTGGATGGCGTGCCGATCACCTGGCTGGTGGTACCGGACTTCCACAAACACAACAACCTGGACGCCCATCCGCAATTTTGTCGTCTGCTCAGTAACCGGCTCGCCCGGGGCGACGAACTGGCGCTGCATGGCTACTTCCACTACGACGACGGGCCGATGACCAGCAATCCCCGAGACTGGTTCATGCGTCGGCTGTACACCCACGAAGGCGAGTTTTACCGTTTGTCGCAGGAAGCCGCCCTCGCCCTTCTGCGTTCGGGCATCGAGATGTTCCGCCGTCATGACTGGCCGCTGGAGGGGTTCGTCGCCCCTGCCTGGCTGATGAGCCAAGGTACTCGCCAGGCATTGCGCCAATTGCCGTTGAGTTACACCAGCGACTCGCAGCACTTGTACCGGCTGCCGGATTTCACTGCGCTCGAGGCGCCAGGACTGGTCTGGAGTGCGCGCGGTACTTGGCGCAGGGTTGTATCGAAGCTCGTCAGCGACTGCCGTGTACAACGCTGGCAGCAGGCCCCGGTGATTCGCCTGGGCCTGCACCCGGTGGACATGCGCCATGAGTTTTCGCGCCGATACTGGCTACAAACCCTCGAGCGCCTGCTCGACAACGGACGTGTTCCGATGACCAAGGCCCAGTGGCTGGCGCTGCAAAACGACCGTGTAGGTCGTGCGGCATGAGTCGCGCACTGCTGTTGCTCGTTAGCCTGGGCGCGGGCGGTGCCGGTAAAGTCGATGAAACTCAGGCAGGCTTGGGTTTGTCCTCGGACTCTTGCTGCAACCGCTCCCACAACTGCGCGGCATCAGGAAACTCCGTACCCGTTTCCGGCCCCATGTCATCCGGGTCGTAGCGGCTCAGGCAACCCTCGCCCAGCGTGGCGGGAGCCCTGGAGGTGGCTTTGTCCAGTGGATCGGCCATGGTCATGTCCTCGGTGCAGAAACGGCGAAGGGCCTGAAGCGATTGAACGCCCAGGCCCTTCGAATTTCAACTGTGCCGCGGGTCTGTCAGAAGACGACGGTTTTGTTGCCGTGCACCAGCACCCGGTCTTCCAGGTGATAACGCAGGCCACGGGCCAGCACCATCTTCTCGACATCGCGGCCGAAACGCACCATGTCTTCGATGCTGTCGCTGTGGCTGACGCGCACCACGTCCTGCTCGATGATCGGGCCGGCATCCAGCTCTTCGGTCACATAGTGGCAGGTCGCGCCGATCAGCTTCACGCCACGCAGGGAGGCCTGGTGATACGGTTTGGCACCGACGAACGACGGCAGGAAGCTGTGGTGAATGTTGATGACCTTGTGCGCGTATTCGCGGCACAACTGCGGCGGCAGGATTTGCATGTAACGGGCAAGCACCACCACTTCGGCATCGTGCTGTTTGACCAGGCGCGATACCTCGGCGAAGGCCGGCTGCTTGTCCTGCGCATTGACCGGGACGTGGTAGTACGGAATACCGTGCCACTCCACCATGCTGCGCAAGTCATCATGGTTGGAAATCACACAGGAAATTTCGCAATCCAGTTCATCGCTGTGCCAGCGGTGCAGCAGGTCGGCCAGGCAGTGCGACTCGCGGCTGGCCATCAGGACCACGCGTTTCTTCTGTTCGGTATCGGTGATGCGCCAGTCCATCGAGAACTCTTCGGCGATCGGGGCAAAGGCTTCGCGAAACGCTTCGATACCAAAGGGCAGGGAGTCGGCACGGATCTCGTGACGCATGAAGAACCAGCCACTGAGGTTGTCCGAGTGATGGCTCGCTTCAGTGATCCAGCCGTTGTGTGATGCCAGAAAGTTACTGACTTTGGCAACGATGCCAACACGGTCCGGGCAAGAAATCACCAGACGAAAAGTGCGCATGAGGGGGAAACTCCAGAACTTCGCAAAGGCCGCCATTCTAGCGATTGCGCAGCAAAACTGCAGTATTGTTGACGTTTCGCCCTGCCCGAAGGTCGGAGCGGCAGGACGGGCAGCGCCCGTGCCGGGTCGCCCGGATGCTCTAGTGGTGCCGCTAAATTGTTAATTTATGTATATCTGACAGACCTGGACCACACTAATACATGCATTACCGATGTGTGCCAAAGACACAGCAACTAAATCAAATAAAGTTGGCTTAAATGTTTACTTGATGAAACACCGTGACTATTATTGCCGCACTGTCACCTGCCATCCAGCGCACAACATAAGGTAGTCCACATGTCCTTGATCAACGAATATCGCGCCACCGAAGAAGCTATCAAAGAGCTGCAAGCCCGTTTGAAGAACCTGTCCCAAGACGACAAACTGCAAACCGAGCTGGAATTCGAAGGCAAACTGCGCACCCTGATGGGTGAATACTCGAAATCCCTGCGCGACATCATCGCGCTGTTGGATCCAGAATCCAAAACCAAGGCACCACGCGGCGGTGTAGTGAAAACTACCGGCACCAAGCGCGCTCGCAAAGTTAAACAATACAAAAACCCGCACAATGGTGAAGTCATCGAAACCAAAGGTGGCAACCACAAGACTCTGAAAGAGTGGAAAGCCAAGTGGGGCGGTGACGTGGTGGAAGGCTGGGCTACCCTGCTGGGCTAAGCTTCAGAGCTTGTCGCAGACGGATCCGTGACAAAAAATAACGCCAGCAAATGCTGGCGTTTTTTATGCCTGGTGTTTTAAGCCCTGGCATGTTCGATTTCAAAGACGCAAACGCTGACGCAACCCCTGGACATAATCCTGCCACTCACTGAGCACCCCCTGCTGAAACGGAGTAGCACTAACGCTCAATTGGGCCGCGGCTTCTACAAAACTTTCAAGGGTATTTGGTGCCCCCCACTCGGGTTCTGACAAACGTTTCTGACAGAATATTCGCCAGCGTTCTTGCTCCTCGGAATTCAACGTGTCGGAAAAGTTACGTGCGCGATATCGAAACAGCAATTCAGGCAAACGTTCGTCATCGAAAGGCCACTGCTGTTGTGCCAACTGCACCGGGTCAACGGTTCTGACTTGCTCACACAATCGCCGATCCCGATCACCGATAAATCCATCATATAACTGTTGCTCCGGATCCTGGCTCTGGGAAAAATCTTCGCGAGCATAGATCGCCAGGATTTTATCCAGCCAAACTTTCTTGGCGTCATTGAGCTGCAACACCCGCTGCTGATACAGCGCCATATCCAGCCCCAGACGCTGCTGATCTTCCTGGCGAAGTACCGACAACGGTGCCACCACCGGGCACTTGTTGATGTGAATCAGCTTCAACGGCACCGGCAACTCGCCTTCGGCCAGCTCGTCACGGCGGGTATACAAGCGCTGACGCAAGCTTTCGGCATCCAGATCGAGCAGGCCCCGGGGATCGAGGTGCAGGTCACAGACAATCAGGGCGTTCTTGTTGCGCGGGTGCCAGGCCAACGGCAACACCACCCCCACATAGCTGCGCGCGGCCGAAAAACGCCCGGAAACATGCACCAGCGGTTGCAGCAGGCGAATCTGGTCCATGACTTTTTGCTTACTGCGCAGTTGAAACAGCCAGTCGTACAGTTTTGGCTGCTTTTCCCGTATCAGGCGCGCCAGGGCGATCGTCGCGCGCACGTCCGACAGCGCTTCGTGGGCATTGCCATGGTCGATGCCGTTGGCAGCGGTCAGGCGTTCGAGCCTGAGCGTGACCCGCCCCTCGTCATCGGTCGGCCAGACCAGGCCATCGGGGCGCAAGGCATAGGCGGCGCGCACCACGTCGATCAGGTCCCAACGACTGTTGCCGCCCTGCCATTCCCGGGCATAGGGGTCGAAGAAGTTTCGGTACAGGCTGTAGCGGGTCATCTCGTCGTCGAAACGCAAGGTGTTATACCCCGCGCCACAGGTACCGGGCGCGGCCAGTTGCGCATGCACCCGGGTCATGAAGTCGGCTTCGCTCAAGCCTTGCGCCTGCAGTTGCCCGGGGGTGATTCCGGTGATGGTGCAGGCGGCCGGATGCGGCAGGATGTCATCACTGGGCTGGCAGTAAAGGTTGACCGGCGCGTCGATTTCATTGAGATCGAAGTCGGTGCGCAGGCCGGCCATTTGCAACGGACGGTCGCAACGGGGATTAATGCCAGTGGTTTCGTAGTCGTACCAGAAGATAGAGGTCACGGGCGATTCCTGAACTGAAGATCGGCAAAGTCTAGGCGTTCACCTCCCGCCCCGGCCAGTAGTCTTGTCATTCAAGCACCTTGCGCGACTCGCCATGCACTACATAGTTATGTCGTTTCCCTCCGTATAGGCTGCTAGCATCGGATGGACAAAGAATCCCGATCCAGGCCACATCGTCAGGTTGCCCATGCTCGAGACCACAGCACTGCCAGGGAACGCGCCGCTGTCACCGCCACTGGATACGCGGTATCACGTCGAAACGCCGGAAGGTTTCGATCTGCCGCTGCGCCCGGCCGGCTTGATGGTCCGTGCGTTGGCATTTTCCATCGATCTTGGAGTACGCGGCCTGGTCCTGGGCGTGCTGTTCATTGTGCTGGCGATGCTCGGCAAACTGGGGGCCGGTCTTGGCTCGATCCTGCTATTCGTAGTGAGTTGGTGGTACATGGTGCTCTTCGAGGTGCTTAACTACGGCCGCTCGCCAGGCAAGCAATGGATGGGACTGCGGGTGGTGCACGACGATGGCACCCCGGTCGGCTGGTCCGCTTCGCTGCTGCGCAACCTGTTGCGCGTTGTTGACCTGTTGCCCTTCGGTTACTTCCTCGGGGCCGTCAGTTGCCTGCAACATCCCCACTTCAAGCGCCTCGGCGATATCGCCGCCGGGACCCTGGTGATCTACCGCGAACAATCGCACACCCGCCCCGCCC
>NZ_JAGYGN010000023.1:0-106405 GCF_019947515.1 Pseudomonas sp. A-B-19 | reverse complement strand
CCGCCCCCCCAAGCCTGCGCGCAAAAAGCCTGCCCCGAAGACCCCGGCCGCGGCCGTCGCCCCGAAGGAAAAGGCCAGCCTGCACCCGCGCAATCGCCATCAGGGTCGCTACGACTTTCCGGCGCTGATCAAAAGCGCCCCGGAATTGAAGAAATTCGTGATCATCAATCCGTACGGCAAGGAAAGCATCGACTTCGCCAGCCCCGACGCCGTACGGGTGTTCAACCGGGCGCTGCTCAAGTCGTTCTATGGCATCGCTCACTGGGACATTCCGGCCGACTACTTGTGCCCACCGGTGCCAGGCCGTGCCGATTACGTGCACTTCCTCGCCGACCTGCTGGCCATCAGCAATGACGGTGTGATCCCCCGGGGCGCCGCCGTGAAGGTGCTGGACATCGGCATGGGTGCCAACTGCGTGTATCCGCTGATCGGTTACAGCGACTATCGCTGGCAGTTCCTTGGTTCCGATATCGATGCGACCGCCATTGCCGCGGCGAAGGCCATCATTCAATCCAATGGCTTGAACAAAGCGATCCAGGTACGCCAGCAGAGCAACCCCAAGCAGATCCTCACAGGCTTGCTGGAGAGCGCAGAGCGGTTCGACCTGACCATGTGCAACCCGCCATTCCACGCCTCTCTGGACGAGGCCACACGGGGCAGCACACGCAAATGGCGCGCCCTGGGCAAAGCCGATCCGAAACGCAAGCTGCCGGTGCTGAACTTTGGCGGCCAGTCGGCCGAGTTGTGGTGCGAAGGCGGTGAAGTACGCTTCGTAACCCAATTGGTCAGCGAAAGCGTGCAGGTCGCTCAGCAGGTGCTGTGGTTCAGCACGTTGGTATCAAAGGCGTCGAACCTGCCGGCGATCCAGACCGCCCTGAAAAAGGCCGGCGCCCTGGAGAGTCAGGTAGTGGAAATGTCCCAAGGACAGAAGCAGAGCCGCTTCGTCGCCTGGACCTTCCAGACCAAAGCGCAGCAACAGGCCTGGCGCCAGGCACGATGGAGCACCGCTTCAGCGCAGTGAGCGCTTTATCGCGCCCACAAAAAAACCGTGCCCGGATCGCTCCGGTGCACGGTTTTTTAACAAGTCTTACTTGTTGACAGCGTCGGTCAGGCCTTTGGCCACAACCAGCTTGATCACTTTCTTGGCAGCGATTTCGATGGCAGCGCCAGTCGAAGGGTTACGGCCAGTACGGGCAGGGCGCTCAGTCACTTTCAGTTTGCCGATGCCTGGCAAAGTGATTTCGCCGCCGTTTTCCAGCTGATCGGCAACGATTTGGCCCAGTTGGTCCAGAGCGTTACGCGCGGTGGTTTTCGGCGCGTCGATAGCTTCAGCGATGTCGGCGATCAGTTGGTCTTTAGTAAGAGCCATTTAGTGTTCCTTCCCTATCAAATTCATATGGATTGCAGAGTGCAATGTCAGCCATCGAGCCCGATCTTCTGGATCTGGCACCCTCGGCGAAATAACCTCGGGATCGGGGTTATAGATACCGAAATCAGGGTTTGGTTCGACCTGACAAAAGCTGACTGCAGGCTTAACGCAGTGACTTCGCGCAAGACCGGGCAAAACTAGCACACAGACGTGGAAATATCCGCCTCTAGCTACCCATTTGGTCAGCTTTATTGCGCTAAAACATGAAAAAACCCCCTAAGCGCCGCCGGTCACCCGCCAATTACCCTTCGCACCGCGCCAAAACCAGTGGTTGCGGTACACTGGGCGCTTTTTCGGGGGAGCACGCCCTCCTCTCTTCATTCAGCCGAGAAGCCCATGCCGATCCGTCATTGCATCGTCCACCTGATCGACAAAAAACCCGACGGCACACCTGCGGTTCTTCACGCCCGTGACTCTGAACTGGCTGAGTCCGCGGCCATCGAGAACATGCTCGCCGACCTCAACGAAAGCTATAACGCCAAACAGGGTAAAGCCTGGGGCCTGTTCCATCCGGAATCCGGCGCGTTCCCGTTCAGCGGCTGGCTGAAGGAATACCTGGAGGGTAGCCAGGATTTCACCGCATTCAGCCGAGTGGCGGTCGAGCACCTGCAAAAACTGATGGAAGAGTCAAACCTGTCGGTCGGCGGCCACGTGCTGTTCGCGCACTATCAACAAGGCATGACCGACTACCTGGCCATCGCCCTGCTGCACCACAGTGAAGGCGTGGCCGTGACCGACGAACTGGACGTGACCCCGTCCCGTCACCTGGACCTTGGCCAGTTGCACCTGGCGGCGCGGATCAACGTGTCCGAGTGGCAGAACAACAAACAATCCAAACAGTACATTTCGTTCATCAAAGGCAAGAATGGCAAAAAGGTTTCGGAGTATTTCCGCGACTTCATTGGCTGCCAGGAAGGTGTCGACGGTCCCGGTGAAACCCGCACCCTGCTCAAAGCCTTCAGTGATTTCGTCGAAAGCGAAGACCTGCCGGAAGACGACGCCCGCGAGAAGACCAAGACCCTGGTGGATTACGCCAGCAGCCAGGCCAAACTCGGCGAACCAATGGGTCTGGAAGAGTTGTCGGGACTGATCGACGAAGAACGCCCGAAGGCTTTCTACGATCACATCCGCAATAAGGATTACGGCCTGTCGCCGGAAATCCCGGCTGATAAACGCACTCTGAACCAGTTCCGTCGTTTCACCGGCCGCGCCGAAGGCCTGTCGATCAGTTTCGAAGCGCACCTGCTGGGATCGAAGATCGAGTACGACGAAGAGGCCGGCACGTTGATCATCAAGGGCCTGCCCACTTCGCTCACCGATCAGTTGAAGCGTCGCAACTGATGCTCGGCGGCATGCTGAAAAAATTCCTGCTGATCCTGCTGGTGGTCGCGGCTTACCAGAACTGGGGCAAGCTCGAGCGGGTGTTCAATCCTTCGCAAGTCGTATCGGAACAGACACAGGCCCAGGCCAACGTCGTGCTCTACGCCACCGAATGGTGTGGTTACTGCAAACTGACCCGGCGCTTTCTCGATCAGAAAGGCATTGCGTACAAGGAATTCGATATCGAGAAGGATGCCGTCGCGCGCGGGGACTATCAGGCACTGGGCGGTGGTGGCATTCCGATCATCGATGTGAACGGAACCCTGATTCGCGGGTATGACCCGGATGCGATTCTGGCAGCGTTGAAGTAACCCCACCTTGCAGGAGCTGGCTTGCCAGCTCCTGCAGGATTTGGGCTTACTGCGCTTCGATACGAAATCCAAAGCGCGGGAAGTGCACATGCACCACGCCGCCACGCTCGTCCTTGCGACGCACAATCAGTTCTTCGCTGCCGGCAAACAGCAGCTCTCCCACGACCGGATCAACGCCATAGTCCGTGGCCGCGATCACTACCTGTTGCCCCGCCTTGAATCCATTGGGATCGACGAACTGCTCATCCGGCAATGCCGCTGGCGTGGACGTGCGCGCCACTGCCAGAGCCTCCTCGGAGCTCATCTCGCTGGACGCACCATGACCGAAGCCCATAACCCTCGCATGCCAGGCGGTAACCGCCGGATAAGCATCGACCAGGGGGGCCGTGACCGGCGTCGCCTTGAGAAACCACAGTGAATGAGCCAAGGCGAAGTCGGCAATCGACGGCTCGCCAAACAGGTAATCGCCTTCTTCGCGCTGCAACTGTTGCTCCAGCCGCGACATGATCGTTGGCCACTGATGCCTGGCCTGCTCGGCGGACAGTTTTGTCGCGCTGCCGCCACTGAACAAACCGGCACGGTCAGCCAGAAACGCCTTGATCGCTTCCGGCGATAAATTGCCAAAACGCACCGCTATCGACTCCGGCTGGAACACCAGGCTGACCGCATGCTGGAACACCACTGAGTCGGCCCAGGCTGCAAATGACGCGGTGATCATTTCTTGACCCTCAGGGAAAAACGCCGGCAAGGCTTTTTCCTGCTCCAGTCGCCGGGCAATCAATGCCGTATCGCAATAGATATCTGCACCGACCTGCAACACCGGTGTCTTGCGATAGCCACCGGTCAGCGCCGTGAGATCCGGTTTGGGCATCACTGGCGGGATCTTCACCGAGCGCCAGGACAAGCCCTTGAAGCCCAGCAACAGGCGGGCCTTCTCGGCAAAGGGGGACGTCGGGTAATGATGCAGAATCAACTCGGACATGCTCGGCTCCGCCGCAAGAATCAGGAACCAGCAGCTTAGCGCGCAATCAGCTGGCAGCCTACAGATCTGCCTGATGGGAACCGATCATTCAGAGTGATAAGCCAGAGTCGGCGCTCGCCGCGTTCGCCACCAGGCATTCCTTGGCACTCTTCTTGAGTTTTTTGATCAGCCGTTCCTGACGCAACGCATCGCTTTTGTCGCGACAGCGTTCGGTGTAGACCAGGGCCATGGCCGGGCTGGAGAGAAAGAATCGTGCGCCCTTGCCGCTTTGATGCTTGGCGAAGCGCCGCAAGGGATCATCGCTGATCCCACAATAGAGCGAACCGTTGGCCGCGCGAACGAGGTAGACGAACCAGGTTTTGCTCGCGCAGGTGTCGGTGTCGACAGGGCTTTCGCTGAGGGTGGTCACGTAACGGTCCGGGCTTGAGGAAAAACAGGCCGGGATCTTATCAGCGACTGGCCTGGAATGCCTTCAGCCCCTTCAATGCCTGGGCGCGAACAGCGTTGCGCACCAGTGGCGTCCAGCCCAGCAACAGACCTTTGAAACCCAGCGCCTGACGCGACCAGGCCCACAGATCAAAACGGTCATGATGCTCACAGATCTTGCCATCACGAAAGACGAAACGCGCCTGGATATCGTTGATCACGATGTTGCCGGTCTGGCTGAACAGATAGGTCGCGACCCAGTGGGAACCGCCGGTGCGCTCATCGGCGTGAACATGGTCGAACGTCAGGGAAAAATCTTTGGCCCGAGTGGTCAGCATGCGCCACATGTCACCGGCATCGCGACCGCGAAGCTCGCCGAACGCCGGATCACTGAACACCACGTCATCGGTATAGCAGGCGCTCATGGCCTCGGCATCCAGCCGCTGAAACGCTTGATAGAACCGGGTAATCAATGCGCTGTTGGCGTCACTCATGCACAAGCTCCGTAAAATTGAGAATGCCTGCACGATAATCCGTAAATGCGCTGAACACTATTGGCATTCGCCACGAAAATATCAGGACTGCCAATCTACCACTAGGCTAGGGCGATATTCCGCTGTCACGGGCATAGGAGAAAAGATCGACATCCGTAGAGATGCCCAGCCTGAGCATGGCCATGTTTTTTTGTTTGCTGATGGTTGAGACGCTGCGTTTGAAGTGGCTGGCGATTTCGCTGACGGTCATGCCGCTGGCCAGCATCCGGACCACTTCATGCTCTTTGGCCGACAGTCGCGATTCGAGCAACTGACTGCTCGTATTGGCCAGCAGCGTGCGCAAACGCTCACTGAGGTAGCGTCGTCCGTCACACACCGCGTTGATCGCCAGGGACAGTTCGGTTGCCGAGTCGGCTTTGGCGACGATGCCCGATACTCCTTGAGCCAACGCCGCCTTCGCCGTTGTCATACTGGTAAACATCGTCACCAGAATGATCGGCAATGTCGGGTAGCGTCGCTGAATCGTATTCAGCATTTTCAAACCATCGGCGTGCTGCCCGCCCGGCATGGCGAAATCGGTAATCAGCAAATCACAGGGCGTTTCTGCAAGCAGGCTCATCAGGCTGTCCGCACCATCAGCCTCTCCCACAATTTCACATTGCCGGCTGGCATTGACGAGTATCCGCAGACCGATGCGAACGACGGAATGGTCATCTGCAATTACGACTCGCACCGTGGGAATCCTCCTACTTGTGGCTGGAAGATTCGGAAAATAGCGTCGTTCTGCGCCCTCCACAACGCCCCTAAAAAGCCTCGTTTTGACTTTCCTCAATGTATTCAGGGGCCGGGGCTTTTTACCCAGCAAACAACAGAAACGGCCTACATCGTTTCGCGCACCAGGCTACAGAGAAAGACTATCTCCTGACCGCACTCCGAAAGAATGCTTTTTGTAGTCGCAACATCCTTGAATACAAACAGCCATCCCTTTTCGTATTTGTTGCATTCCTCCCAAACACCCTTCTCGCTAAGTTGCGCCTATCAAGCAGTTTGTCTGCACCGGCGTTGTGCCGGACCCACCGTCACCTCATCCAACTTTTTTCAAGAACGAGTGAATACATGAACAAGACACTGATGACCCTAGGCACTGCATTACTCTTTAGCGTGACTTCGTTCGCTTACGGCAGCTCCAGCACCGACCTGACCGTCACGGGCGTGATTACACCGGCAGCCTGCACACCGAGCCTGTCCGGTGGTGGTGTTGTGGATTATGGGAAAATCTCCGCAAAGGATCTGAATCAGGACACCCACACCCAGTTTCAAGACAGAACCCTCCAACTGACCGTGAGCTGCGACGCACCTGTGCGATTTGCAATTGTTCCCGTCGACAACAGGGCCGGCACCTCGTCTACTGCCGGCGCCTTCGGATTAGGCCTGATCAACGGCAATGAAAAGCTCGGGCGTTATTTTTTGCACTACCAGAATCCGGTCGCAAACGTTCCTTCGCTGGCGATTCAGTCTCAGGACAACGGCCAAACCTGGCTTGAACTTGCCAACTCCGCGCTTCAACCTGATGACCTGCTTTCATTCGGCAACACCAAGACAGGCGTCACCGCGCCCCACGATGTTCAAGATGTCGTCGTGGACATTTTGCTCTTGACCGCCATCGCCCCGGCCAACGGCCTTACGCTAACCGACGAACAGAAAATCGATGGTTCGGCAACCCTGCAGATCATCTACCTGTAACTCGATAGTGTCTTCGGACAACGGCTGACTCCAGCCGTTGTCCGTGCTCTGAAGGGTTCCCGCCAAAGTCCTCGCTTCTGCCTCTCGCGCTATCGGTGATTCACGAGTACGGCCCATGTCAGCGACCTTTTTTCGTGACCATCAATAAGGCACGTCATGACGATGTTTTTAAAATTCGCACGCCATATGATCCCCTTCGGTGTCGGTGCACTTGCATGGTTCCTGCCCCAGCTGGCTCAAGCCGACGGCATGGTTCCCGACACCTCCGTGGTGATCGTCAACGAGGCCAACGGTGAGGCATCCGTATCCGTGACCAATACCGATGACAGCCTGGTGTTGCTGCACGTCACCCTTGAAAACATTCCAGAAGACACCGAGCCCCTGGTGTTCGTGACGCCACCGCTGGCCCGGGTTGAACCGTCCAGGACCCAGTTGATCCGCTTCATCCTGCAATCGGAAAAGCCCCTGCTCACCCAGCGGTTGAAACGCGTGATCTTTGAAGGCATCCCCCAAGGCAAGCCAGCTGCCGAAGCCGGGCATGCCCGGGTGGGTGTAACGGTGCGCCAGAACCTGCCGGTCATCCTTCACCCCGCTGGCCTGGCGCCTAACCGCACTCCGTGGACCGACCTGCGATGGACGCTGCAGGATGGCCAACTGACCGTGAGCAACCAGACACCTTACGTCGTACGCCTGGCTCAGGAAATACAGATGCTGCCTTCCGGGGACCCCGCAATGCTGCCGCGAACCTACCTGTTGCCCGGTGACCGGATCAGCGTGTCGGTGCCAGCAAGAACCGCCACCCAGGTACGCCTTCAACCGGCGACCGTCTACGGCTTTGCAGTGCCGCCCTACGACGCCCCGATCACCCCTTAGAACCGGAACACCGATAGCCCCAACCGGGAAAAGCGGGCGCTGATGTTCCAACGCGAACCTGATGCCGTAGTGGTCCAGGCCAGCGCACAGGTCAACCCAAGTGAACCCCATGAACACTGTACTGAAATACCGTGGCGGCGAAGCCATGCCTGCTTTCAGGCGTGCCGACACTCGTCCTCGACTGCCGCCGCTGTGCACCGGCGTGGTGTTGCTGATGACCAACATGCTGATGGTGCTCGACGCTCGCGCCGAAGATCCCGGCAGTGCTTCGTTACTGACCTCGTTCGACCAGAAGACGCTGGTCCAGCGCGGTATCGATCCGGCGCTGGCGACCCAACTGCTGAACGCCCCGCGATTCGCCGCGGGCCACCATCCGATCACACTCACCGTCAATGGTCAGCGCCAGGGACGCGTAGACGTTACGTTCAACAATGAGGGCGACTTGTGCTTTGACCACGCCTTGCTTGATGCGGCAAACCTGAGCGAGCCCACCGCCTCCACCAACGACCCTCGTTGTTTTGACGTTCTCGGTACTTGGCCGCAAACCCTGATCGAACAGGACCCCGCCAATCTCGGTCTGTCATTGATCGTGCCCACGGACGCCATGCGTGCAAAGGTCCGGGACTTCTCGGGTTATCAGACCGGTGGCTTCGCCGGACTGCTCAACTATGACGTCAACAGCCTATACAGCCATTACGGTAGCCAATCGAATCGCTTCCTGTCGGCCAACACCGAAGTCGGTTTCAACGCCGGCGACTGGATCGTTCGCAGCCGCCAGGTGCAGACCTGGCAGAACGATGTGTCCCGCACCAGTCACCTGGCGGCGTACGCCCAACGTACCTTCACCGCTCATCAAGCGGTGCTTCAGGCCGGTCAGATCAACCTCTATAACCCGGTACTGGCCACTGCGCAGATTACCGGCGTGCAACTGATGACCGAGCAGGCGCTGCAGACCGAAATCCAAGGCAGGCCCATCGAAGGCATTGCCCACGGCCAGGCCCAGATCGAAATTTGGCAGAACGGGTCGCTGATCCACTCGACCGTGGTGCCCGCGGGCCCCTTCTCCCTGAGCAACGTTCAGCGTCTCGACAGTCGTTCCGATGTCGAGGTCGTGGTCAAGGAAACCACTGGCAGCGAGCAGCGCTTTACCGTCCCGGCGTCTCTGCTCGGGATGGACCTCCCGGCGCCTGGCTTTTCGCTGACAGCCGGCCAGCTACGTCAGCCAGGCGATACACAGACCAACGATCCCTGGCTGATCAGCGGCAGCTGGAGCGGGGCATTGAATCCCCACGTCATGCTCAGCACGGGCGCCACGGGGGCCGCGGATTATCGAGCAATGGGCGCAGGCGTGGGCTTGCTGCCCTGGACCGGCACACAGCTGCAGACAACCCTGCAAACCTCCGAAGCCAGCTCCGGCCACCCGGGAAAAGGCATTCAGGCCGATTTGAACCTGTCGCATCGCTTGGGTGAACAATGGTCGATGAATGCCGGGACGTCCCACCGGACCTTCGGTTATCGCGAACTGTCGCAAGCGGTGCTCGAAACCGAGTCGCGCAACCGGTCCCGTTATCGCGACCAACAAAACCTGGGGCTGTCCTGGTCGCCTCCCGGGACTGGTGCACTCAGCGCCAGCCTCAGCCGCTCAACGTCCTTCGACGGACAAAGCAGCAGCCGCGCCATGGCATCCTGGGGCACCCTCATCGGTGGTGTATCGGTCTCGGCCACGGTGCAATGGCAAGTCAGCGGCACCCGGCATATCGATGACAGTGCCTATCTGAACCTCAGCATTCCGTTGGGTGAAAACCGTCGGGGGCGAACCTGGGTTCGCAGCTCTGCCGGCGAATATCGCAGCGGTGTGGGTTTGAACGAACAACTCAACGATCACTTGAGTTACCGGGTCGGCGTTGAGCATGACAGTCGCGACAGACAAGTGCAGTCTTCCGCCGGTGTTTCTATCCTGCCACGCTACAGTCAGCTGGACGTGAGCTATACCCGCACTGATGCCGAGCGCCCCAGTTACCAGGTGGGAGCACGCGGTGGGGCGGTGTTGCATGGCGATGGCCTGACACTGTCTCCTTATCCCGTGCGCGACACCTTCGCGTTGCTGTCGGTAGGCGATGCCGCCGCCATCAAAGTCTCCACCCCCAGCGGCCCGGTGTGGACCGATTGGCAAGGTCGAGCCGTGGTTCCTCACGTGACGGCCTATGGCCGCAACCCGGTGGAAGTCGACACCCGCTCGCTGCCGCGCAATCTCGATATCAACAACGGCCTGGCGGTGATATCCGCCGGGCGCGGCGCCGTCGACAAGGTCGAGTTCGGGGTCATTCAGACTCGCCGCGCCTTGCTCAAAGTCACTCTGGACAACGGCGCATCGCTGCCCCGTGGCGCAACGGTGAGCACCGGTGATGACGAATTCGTCACGCTTGCACAGGAAGGCGGGCTGGTGTTTCTGCCCAATGTCCTAGCGACTCCCACCCTGTGGATAACCGCACCTGGCATGGATCGCTGTGAACTGCACTTCGAGTTGCCGGCCAAGGCCGACGCCCAGGCGTACTTCGAAACCGCCCTCGCCCAATGCCGCACGCCATAAGGATGACTGCATGAAACTGCCCGCACCTTTGATGCTGACCTTCGCCACCCTGACGCTGGGCGGGCTCATGCCTGATGCCCGGGCGCTCGCCGATGACTGCCGGCTCAGCCTGAGCCAGTCGGTACTCGATTACGGTTTGATGCAAAGGGCGATTCGCACTCCCGAACCCCAGGAGCAAACCTTGGGTGAGCGTCGCGTGAGCTTGAACCTGAATTGCCCGCAACCCGCCGACATGAGTGTGTTTTATCGCGCCATCGCTGCGACCGCAGAGCGCTATCGGCTCGCCGACCACGGCAGCTACACCGTACACATCAGTGATGCGGTGCTAGATGGACAACCGGTGGACCTGGGTTTGATTTCCACTGCCGGCCAAGCACCGCAGGCCACAGCCTCAGGCCTGCCTTGGCGACCCGGGCAGGCCATTGTTCCAGTGCGCAGTGGCGTCGCCGTGCGAGGGAAAAACCTGTCAGCTCAACTTCAACTGACAGCCTGGACACAGGCGCAGGTGTCGCAGCTTCGTGACGCCGCTGTCTGGGAATCCTCCGGGCTGTTCGAGCCGGTCGCCGCGGGGCGCTCCGCAGAGATAACCCTGCGTGCACGTTTTGCGCCCGCCGCCTGTCACGTGAAACTGTCCAATGGCGGTCGGGTGGATTTCGGTCGGATGTCGAAAAACGATCTTGATCGCGACAACAGCACTCGTCTGCCACCCAAGAGCTTGACCCTACAGGTTGGCTGCGATGCCCCGACCCCCTTTGCCCTGCTCATGCACGACAACCGCGCAGGCTCGGCTGCCGTCAACAGCGAGATTTACTACGGCCTCGGTCTGGACAACAGCAGCAATAAAATCGGCCTGTATTCACTGAACGTCGACCCCACGGATGCCAGCGCCGACCATTTCTCCCGCCTGTACCGAACCGACTCCACCACCGACGGGACGGCCTGGAGCCGCGCCAGTTCGAACCCGATACCGATGGCTCAGAGAAGTCTCCTGGGGTTTACCCATAATGCCGGCAGCCTCTCAGGCCCGGTGCCGATCCAGAACCTCACCACGAAGGTAACGGTAGAGGCCGTCATTGCCCCCACTTCGACCCTGGATCTCACCGACAAAGTGATCCTCGATGGTTCTGCGACGCTGGAAGTCCTGTATTTGTAGTGCTTGACTGCTTTAAATTCTCTCGCTGACCACCTGCACATACAGCGCCCGCCCGGCACCCAGCCCGGCGGTGATCGCACCGAGGCCAATGACGCCAAAAATCCAGCCCACGGCCGTCCAGCCGCCGGTCCAGTCATGCACGATACCGACCGCGAACGGCCCCATGGACGCCAGGGTGTAACCGAAGCCCTGGGCCATGCTCGACAGGTTCGCCGCCACATGGGAATCGCGCGAGCGCAGCACGATCAGGGTCAATGCCAGGCTGAACGTGGCGCCCTGCCCCAACCCGAGCATGATCGCCCAGCCCCACAAGCCTTCGATCGGTGCGTACAGGCAACCGAACAGACCGCCGAGCGTCAGGGCCATCACGATCACAATCGCCAACCGCTGATCCTTGCCGCGCGTCGCCAGCCATGGCGCGGCGAGGGAGCTGACCAGTTGCACGATCACCGAACCCGACAACACCAGCCCGGCCTGGGTCGGAGTCAGGCCACGTCCGATCAGAATCGACGGCAACCAGCCGAACACGATGTAGGCCAGGGACGATTGCAAGCCCATGTACAAGGTCACCTGCCAGGCCAGCGGGTCACGCAATAGTCCCCGAACGCGGTAGGCGACATGGTGCGCTCCGTGTTTCTGGCCGACTTGCGGCAGCCAGAACAGTGCCGCCGCAAAGGCCGGAATGACCCAGAAGCCGAGACCCACCGCCCAGCTTTTGTCGAAATGCTCACTGAGCGGCACTGTCGCACCCGCCGCCATCGCCGCCCCCAGGCATAGGGCCATGGTGTAGACGCCGGTCATGGTCCCGGCCTGTTTCGGGAAGTCACGCTTGACGATGCCCGGCAGCAAAACGCCGATCACGCCGATGCTGGCACCGGCGAGCACGCTGCCAGCAAAAAGACCGATCTCACCGAACGAACTGCGCAGGATGATCCCGCCCGCCAGGGTCAGCAGAATGCCCAGCACCACCCGCTCGGCACCGAAACGACGCGCCAGCACCGGCGCCAATGGTGCAAACAGGCCAAGGCACAGCACGGGCAACGTCGTTAGCAAACCGGCCTGCGATGCGGACAAGCCCAGGGACTTCGACACTTCGCTGAGCATCGGCGCCATGCTCGACAGCGCCGGGCGCAGGTTCAGCGCCACAAGTATCAGGCCCATCAGCAACAGCCACGGCCGGCGCAGAACCGGGTGGGTTTGCTGGACCTGTTCGTCATCGGCCTCGGCGTCGATCAACAGCTCTTCCAGCTCTGCCGAACGTTTTGACACTGTGGATAAATCACTGCGGTGCATCGACTTCTCGGTTTCAAGGTTCATCGATCAACTGCCTCGACAGGGTTTTGGCCCGTTCCGGGTCGCTTTGTTCGACGGCATCGAGCAACGCGATGTGCAGGTCGAACACTTCCTGGCGGCGCGGGACGATGCTCAGGGTCTGGCGCAACTGTGCGCCGACGATGCTGGAGAAATAGCGGTACAACTCACTGAGGGTCGGGTTGTGCGCAGCGTCCACCAAGCGGCGGTGAAACACCAGATCGCAGGCGATGTAGGTGTCGAGATCGCCGTGGTAGTGGCTACCGCTGACACCCAGCGCCTCGCGCAATGCCACCAGGTCTTCATTGGTGCGGCGCATGGCTGCCAGGCCGACGGCCTCGACTTCAAGGATGTGCCGGGTTTCCCGGGCCTGCTCAAGGGAGCAACGGGACAGCGCCTTCAAGGTATCGAGCGGATCGATCACCGCGCGCAGGTAACTGCCGTCGCCCTGACGGATTTCGATCAAACCGGAAAACGCCAACACGCGCATGGCTTCGCGCACGGTGTTGCGGCTGATGCCCAGCTCGGCGGACAACTCAGGCTCGGTAGGCAACCGCTGACCCACGACCCAGACGCCTTGGTTGATGCGCAGGCGCAGTTGGTCCAGGGCCTGATCGACCAGGGATCGTTTCACTATCGGGGATATTTCAGACATGGAATTCGCCCCCTCATCCAATCATAGGATGAATTTCCTGACATATTAGTCAGACCAGGCAATCCACACAACCCCTGTAGGAGCTGGCTTGCCAGCGAAAGCGGTATATCAGGCACATAATGCTGAATGGACGATCGCCTTCGCTGGCAAGCCAGCTCCTACAGGTGGACGTAAATCGCACCAAAAATAAACCCGGAACTCGGTCCGGGTTTATTTCAGTGCCTGGGTTCGATCAATGCAGGATCTGGCTCAGGAACAGCTTGGTGCGATCATTCTGCGGGTTATCGAAGAAGTCGTTCGGCGCCGCCTGCTCGACGATTTCACCCTTGTCCATGAAGATCACGCGATTGGCCACGGTGCGGGCGAAGCCCATTTCGTGGGTGACGCAGAGCATGGTCATGCCGTCTTCGGCCAGGCCGATCATGGTATCGAGTACTTCCTTCACCATCTCCGGGTCGAGCGCCGAAGTCGGTTCGTCGAACAGCATGATTTTCGGTTTCATGCACAGCGCGCGGGCGATCGCCACACGCTGCTGCTGACCGCCGGACAGTTGCCCCGGGAACTTATGCGCCTGCTCCGGAATGCGTACGCGTTCCAGATAGTGCATGGCAATTTCCTCGGCCTTGCGCTTGGGCATCTTGCGCACCCACATCGGCGCCAGGGTGCAGTTCTGCAAGATGGTCAGGTGCGGGAACAGGTTGAAGTGCTGGAACACCATGCCGACTTCACGGCGGATCGCCTCGATCTGCTTGAGATCGTTGGTCAGTTCCACGCCATCGACCACGATGCGGCCCTGCTGGTGCTCCTCCAGACGGTTGAGGCAGCGGATGGTGGTGGACTTGCCGGAACCCGACGGCCCGCACAGGACGATACGCTCGCCCTGCTTGACGTTGAGGTTGATGTCTTTGAGCACGTGGAACTGGCCGTACCACTTGTTCACGCCCTGCATCTGAATAATGCCTTCAGGGCTCACAGGCTGTTTGATTGCTTCGCTCATAAAAGAACTTCCTAAATTAGGTAGCGACTTAGCGCTTGTGGCCTGTGTCGAGCTTGCGTTCCAGATGCATGGAATAGCGCGACATACCAAAACAGAAAATCCAGAACACCAGGGCGGCGAACACATAACCTTCGGTGGCCATGCCCAACCATTTCGGGTCGGCCGCAGCTTGCTTGACGCTGTTGAGCAGGTCGAACAGGCCGATGATGATCACCAGGCTCGTGTCCTTGAACAGCGCAATGAAGGTGTTGACGATGCCGGGGATCACCAGCTTCAGGGCTTGCGGCAGAATCACCAGGCCCATGCTGCGCCAGTAGCCCAGCCCCATCGCGGCAGCGGCTTCGTACTGACCTTTGGGAATCGCCTGCAGACCGCCACGCACCACCTCGGCCACGTAGGCCGACTGGAACAGAATCACGCCGATCAGCGCCCGCAGCAGCTTGTCGAAGTTCATGCCTTCGGGCAGGAACAACGGCAGCATCACCGAGGACATGAACAGCACCGTGATCAACGGCACGCCACGCCAGAATTCGATGAAGGTCACGCAGACCACGCGAATCGCCGGCATGTTCGAACGGCGACCCAGGGCCAGGACAATCCCCAGCGGCAGCGCACCGGCAATGCCGACGGTGGCGATCACCAGGGTCAGCATCAGGCCGCCCCATTGGCTGGTCGCCACATCGGTCAGGCCGAAGATGCCACCGTGCAGCAAGAAGTAGGCAAAGATCGGGTACAGCACCAGGAAGCTCAGCCCGTACACCGCTTTATGATGAAAGCGCGAGATGAACAACGGCGCCACGCCAACGATCGCCAGCCACACCGTCAGGTCCACGCGCCAGCGCATTTCCGGCGGGTAGTAGCCATACATGAACTGGCCGAAACGCTGCTGGATGAACACCCAGCAGGCGCCTTCCTTGGTGCAGTCGGCGCGGGTCGTGCCCACCCAGTTGGCGTCGAGAATGGCCCAGCTCAGGATCGGCGGAATCACCAGGTAAATCAGATAAAACGCAAACAGGGTCAGCAGGGTGTTGAGCCAGCTGGAGAACATGTTCGCGCGCATCCACGCCACCACACCGATGCTGCGGCCCGGTGGAGGCATGTCAGGTTTGAAAGTATGAGTGCTCATGCGCTTTTCCTTACCGCTCGATCAGCGCAATGCGCTTGTTGTACCAGTTCATCAGCAGGGAAATGCTGATACTGATCGCCAGGTACACGCTCATGGTGATGGCAATCACCTCGATCGCCTGCCCGGTCTGGTTGAGCACGGTGCCGGCGAACAGCGAGACCATTTCCGGATAACCGATACCGGCCGCCAGCGAGGAGTTCTTCGCCAGGTTCAGGTATTGGCTGGTCAGCGGTGGAATGATCACGCGCAGCGCTTGCGGGATGATCACCTTGCGCAGGGTCGGACCGTTACGCAGCCCCAGCGAGTGCGCCGCTTCGGTCTGGCCATGGCTGACCGACTTGATGCCCGAGCGCACGATCTCGGCGATGAACGCCGCGGTGTATACGGTCAGGGCCAGGGTCAGCGCCAGCAGTTCCGGGATCAGCACCCAGCCACCGACGAAGTTGAAGCCTTGCAGCTTCGGCATTTCCCAGTGCAGCGGCACGCCGAAGATCAGTGCGCACAGCGCGGGGATGACCAGGAACATCGCCAGGCCGACCCAGAACTTGTGGAACGGCACACCCGTGGCTTCGAAGCGCTTGGTCGCCCAGCGGCTCATCAGCACGATGGCGACGATGGCCACTACAATACTGGCTACGAACGGCCAGAAACCATCGGCCATCAACGCGGCGGGCATGTTCAGGCCGCGGGCGCTGACGAAGAAGGTGTCGCCGAAGTTATGGCTGTTGCGCGGCCCCGGCATGGTCAGGAACACCGCGAAATACCAGAACAGGATCTGCAGCAGCGGCGGAATGTTGCGAAAGACCTCCACGTAGACCGTGGCCAGTTTGGCGATGATCCAGTTCTTCGATAGCCGTGCCACACCGACGATGAAGCCGAGGATTGTCGCCAGGATCACGCCGATGAAGGTCACCAGCAAGGTGTTGAGCAGGCCGATGACAAACACCCGGGCATAAGTGTCCGCTTCGGTGTAGTCGATCAGGTGTTGAGCGATGCCGAAACCGGCACTGCGCTCCAGAAAGTCGAAACCGGAGGTAATGCCCCGGTGTTGCAGGTTGGTCTGGGTGTTATCGAACAGATACCAGCCCATCGAGACCACCGCCACAATGGTGATGATCTGGAATAGCCACGCACGCACTTTTGGATCGCTGAGGCTGAGCCTCTGCTTTGGTGCGCCGATTGAATTTTGCATGAAGTGCCCCGCAAATAATGGAACAGAACATCACCCGGCGGTTGGCCCACCGGGTGATAGAACCATCAGCGCACTGGTGGTGCGTATTGAATGCCGCCAGCGTTCCACAGAGCGTTCAGCCCGCGGTCGATTTCCAGCGGAGTGCTCTTGCCGAGGTTTTTCTCGAACACTTCACCGTAGTTACCCACTTGCTTGACGATCTGTACGACCCAGTCTTTCTTCACTTTCAGGTCTTTGCCGTATTCACCGTCGGTACCCAGCAGACGGGCAACGTCCGGGTTCTTGGTGCCCTTGGCTTCGGCTTCGACGTTCTTCGAAGTGATGCCGGCTTCTTCAGCGTTGAGCATGGCGTAGCCAGTCCAGCGCACGATGGCCAGCCACTCGTCGTCGCCATTACGCACGACCGGGCCCAGAGGTTCCTTGGAAATGGTTTCCGGCAGAACCACGTAGTCCTTTGGCGAAGCCAGCTTGCTGCGCTGGGCGAACAGCTGGGATTTGTCGGAGGTCAGTACGTCGCAACGACCGGATTCCAGCGACTTGGCGCTTTCGTCGGAGGTGTCGAAGGTGATCGGGGTGTATTTCAGGCCGTTGCCGCGGAAGTAGTCGGAAACGTTCAGTTCGGTGGTGGTACCGGCCTGGATGCAGATGGTTGCACCGTCCAGTTCCTTGGCGCTTTTGACGCCCAGCTTGTTGTTTACCAGGAAGCCGATGCCGTCGTAGTAGGTGATGAAGCCAGGAAACTTCAGGCCCATGCCCGCGTCACGGGAGCTGGTCATGGTGGTGTTGCGCGACAGGATGTCGATTTCGCCGGATTGCAGCGCGGTGAAGCGCTCCTTGGCGTTCAACTGGCTGAACTTGACCTTGGTCGCGTCGCCGAAGACAGCCGCCGCTACTGCACGGCAGTAGTCAGCATCGATACCTACGATCTTGCCGGTGGAATCCGGAACCGAGAAGCCTGGCAAGCCATCGCTGACGCCACACTGCACGAAACCTTTCTTCATCACTGCATCCAGGGTTGCGCCCGCCTGGGCAAACCCGCTGACACCGAGTACCGCGGCTGCAGTCACGATAGCCAGGGTGGATTTCAACATCTTCATTCAAACCTCCAGTTTTGCTCTTGTTGTGTCGGAGCGTGAGTCCTGTCGCACCCTTTTGAGGCGTAGTCGACCCGTGTTGGCTTTTTTTGGGGTCAACCGACGTAAGACATTAGCTATGAGTCTAGTAGGAGAAAATCCACGTCATGGAAAACTCGCTCTCACCAGTCGGCCGAACGGGGCTGTAGCCCTTTCACGTTCGCGAAGCCCCGTAGCGGCCCTTGGCGAACATCCATCACCGGAATCATTGCTATCCCACAGTCGGCAGTACACTGATAGTGTTACCGCCAGGTGCGAGATGCATTGCACCGTTTCTCCATAGCAAAGCCCGTACCACACCGCCCGCGGAAGCGCTTCAGCTGCAGGTCAATAGCAAAACTTGTACCCTTGCGACATCTTCTTAACGGATCAACCTGACGCGCACTTGGATCACGCACTTAATGAGCGCGCACGCACAACATTGGAGCAGCCATGACCAACCCCTTGATTCTTGAACCCGTCAAGACCGCAGACGCCTGCGTCATCTGGCTGCATGGCCTGGGCGCCGACCGCTATGACTTCCTGCCAGTGGCCGAAGCGCTACAGGAAAGCCTGCTGAGCACCCGCTTCGTTTTGCCCCAGGCACCGAGCCGCGCCGTGACCATCAATGGCGGTTACGAGATGCCGAGCTGGTATGACATATTGGCCATGAGCCCGGCACGCGCGATCAATCGCGAACAACTCGAAGAGTCGGCCGACTGGATCATCGAACTGGTTGAAATGCAGCGCACCAGCGGAATAGACGCCTCGCGGATTGTCCTGGCAGGTTTTTCCCAGGGCGGTGCCGTGGTGTTGCACACCGCATTCCTGAAATGGCAGGGACCACTGGGTGGCGTACTTGCCCTTTCTACTTATGCGCCGACTTTCAGCGATACGCTCGAACTGTCCGCCAGCCAGCAGCGCATTCCCGTGCTTTGCTTGCATGGCCAGTACGACAACGTGGTGCAAAACTCAATGGGACGCAGCGCTTACGAACACTTGAAGCTGCGTGGTGTCACCGTGAGATGGCAGGAATACCCAATGGAGCACGAAGTGTTACCCGAGGAGATTCGCGACATCGGCGTCTGGCTCGCCGAGCGTTTGCGCTGAGCGTTCAGGATTAAAAGCGCCCTTTGATCCATCCCCCTACGCCGCGCCCGGTTCTTGCATTACACTGGCCGGCGTACATTCCTTAACCAATTGATGAGATGACCGTGCTCAAAGCACTCAAGAAAATGTTCGGTAAAAGCGAGACTGAGCAACTCGCGCCAGTTCCCAGCCCTGCGTCTCACGCTCCCAGCCACCGCACCGACGGTAATCAGTCTGAACGGGCCGCCCCTACCGCGGCACCCAAGCATGAGCCAAAGACCGCAAAAGCTGCCCAACCTGCGGCAGTAACAGCCCCGGAACAGCCACACAGCGAAACGCCGAAACCCGCCAAACCGCGCCGCGAACCCAAGCCCAAGGCGCCGGTCATCCCATGGAAACTCGAAGACTTCGTCGTCGAACCCCAGGAAGGCAAGACCCGCTTCCACGATTTCAAACTCGCCCCTGAGCTGATGCACGCCATCCAGGACCTGGGCTTCCCGTATTGCACGCCGATCCAGGCCCAGGTGCTGGGCTTCACCCTCGCGGGCAAAGACGCCATCGGCCGCGCCCAGACCGGTACCGGAAAAACCGCCGCGTTCCTGATCTCGATCATCACCCAGTTGCTGCAAACCCCGCCGCCGAAAGAGCGCTACATGGGTGAGCCGCGGGCGCTGATCATCGCGCCGACCCGCGAACTGGTGGTGCAGATCGCCAAGGACGCCGCCGACCTGACCAAGTACACCGGCCTCAACGTCATGACGTTCGTCGGCGGCATGGACTTCGACAAGCAGCTCAAGCACCTCGAAGCCCGCCACTGCGACATCCTTGTGGCCACACCAGGCCGTCTGCTGGACTTCAACCAGCGCGGCGACGTGCACCTGGACATGGTCGAAGTGATGGTACTGGACGAAGCCGACCGCATGCTCGACATGGGCTTCATCCCGCAAGTGCGCCAGATCATTCGCCAGACGCCACCGAAGTCCGAGCGTCAGACGCTGCTGTTTTCCGCGACCTTCACCGAAGACGTGATGAACCTGGCCAAGCAATGGACCACCGACCCGTCGATCGTCGAGATCGAAGCGCAGAACGTGGCCAGCGAAAACGTCGAGCAGCACATCTACGCGGTGGCCGGCGCCGACAAATACAAACTGCTCTACAACCTGGTCAACGACAATGGTTGGGAGCGGGTGATCGTGTTCGCCAACCGCAAGGATGAAGTGCGACGCATTGAAGAACGCCTGGTGCGCGACGGCATCAACGCCGCGCAACTGTCCGGCGACGTGCCGCAGCACAAGCGCATCAAGACCCTGGAAGGTTTCCGCGAAGGCAAGATCCGCGTACTGGTGGCCACCGACGTGGCCGGCCGCGGCATCCACATCGACGGCATCAGCCACGTGATCAACTTCACCCTTCCGGAAGTGCCGGACGACTACGTGCACCGCATCGGCCGAACCGGTCGTGCTGGCGCCGACGGTGTGTCCATCAGCTTTGCCGGTGAAGACGACTCCTACCAGCTACCGTCCATCGAAGAACTGCTGGGGCGCAAGATCAGCTGTGAGACGCCACCGACGCATCTGCTACGGGCCGTTGAACGCAAACGTCCTCATTAAGCGAGGCTCAAAAGACAAGCGCAGCCGGAAACGGACTGCGCTTTTTTTTGCTTTGGATATTGCTCGCGATAACTAAAAGTCCATAATAGACAAATTAGTTTACTTTCAATTCCGGAGCCGACCATGTCCAGTACGCCCCAAGTGATCAACCAGAACCAGGCTCGCGAGTTGCTGGCGCAGGTCGACGTACCGCAGATCCTGCGCAAAATGTTCCGTGACCTGGCGACCGGGCAAGCAGTGCAACCGGCGCAGCAACTGGTGGAGTTCCCACAGGGTGCCGGCGACTTCATCAACTACTTGGGTGTGTTGGCCGAAGACGGCGTGTACGGGATCAAGACTTCGCCGTACATCGTCCGTGATCAGGGACCATTGGTGACCGCGTGGACTCTGCTGATGTCGACGCAGAGCGGCCAGCCGCTGCTGCTGTGCGATGCCGGCGAACTGACCACCGCGCGTACTGCGGCAACCACCGCCGTAGCGGTCGACGCCCTCGCCCCGATCACAGCCAGTCGCCTGGCCATCATCGGCAGCGGTAAAGTGGCCCAGGCGCACCTGCATTACGTGAAAGGCCTGCGCGACTGGCAGAGCATCAGCCTGTACTCGCCGAACCTGAGCGACGATCCTGACACCGTCGGCCTGCTGAAAAACATCGAACCACGCCTGAACATCCTCGACAGCCGCGAAGCCGCCGTTGAGGACGCCGACGTGATCATGCTCTGCACCTCCTCCCCCGGCCCGGTGATCGATCCGTCTCACTTACGCAAACCGGCACTGATCACCTCCATCAGCACCAACGCGCCACGTGCCCACGAAGTGCCGCCGCAGAGCCTCAATGACATGCAGGTGTTCTGCGACTATCGTCTGACCACTCCGGGCTCGGCCGGCGAAATGCTGATCGCCGCCGAACGGCACGGCTGGGACAAGGGCGCGATTGTCGGCGACCTGCCCGACCTGCTCAGCGAAAAAGTCCTGCGCCCTGATTACGATCGCCATGTGTTTTTCCGCTCCATCGGCCTGGGCCTGGAAGACATTGCGCTGGCCAATGCGATCTATCGCCTGCAGCACTAATCCCCCCCTGTAGGAGCGAGCTTGCTCGCGATGGTGTGTCAGCTGACACAGCGGTGCCTGATCCACCATCGCGAGCAAGCTCGCTCCTACAAGGGTACCGAACCATTGGCATCGCGCGTTATCAGGAGACGTTCATGAGCCAGGCAGATTTCATCATCATCGGCGGCGGGATTGCCGGCGCTTCCACCGGTTTCTGGCTGTCGCAGCACGGTCGCGTGATCGTGCTCGAACGCGAATCCCATCCGGCCTATCATTCCACCGGCCGTTCGGCGGCGCTGTACACCGCGGCCTACGGCACCCCGCAAGTGCGGGCGCTGACCCTGGCCAGCCGGGACTTTTTCGACAACCCGCCCAACGGTTTCTGCGAACACCCGCTGCTGACTCCGCGCGGCGAGATAACCGTGGATTTCACCGGTGACCCGGATGAACTGAACAGGCAATACCAGAGCGCAAAAACCACGGTGCCAGAGATGCAATTGCTCGGCGTCGATGAGGCCTGCGCATTGGTGCCGATCCTGCGCCGGGAAAAAGTCCACGGCGCCATCTACGACCCGACCGCCAGCGACATCGACACCGATGCCCTGCACCAGGGCTATTTGCGCGGCATCCGCCGTAATCAAGGCGAAGTGCATACCGACCGCGAAGTCGTCAGCCTGAGCCGCGACGATCAAGGCACATGGCACGTCCAGACCAGCAACCAGACGTTCAGCGCGCCGATCATCATCAACGCCGCTGGCGCCTGGGCCGACAAGATCGGTGAATTGGCCGGTGCGAAGCCCTTGGGCCTGCAACCCAAACGCCGTGCCGCGTTCATCTTCGCCGGCCCCGAAGGCGTGGACATCCACCATTGGCCGATGCTGGTCAGCCTCGACGAATCCTTCTACATGAAACCTGACGCCGGGATGTTCCTCGGCTCGCCGGCCAACGCCGACCCGGTGGAACCCCACGACGTGCAGCCCGAAGAGCTGGACATCGCCATGGGTATCTACCAGATCGAAGAAGCCACGACCCTGACCATTCGCCGTCCGACCCGCACCTGGGCCGGCCTGCGCAGCTTCGTCAGTGACGGCGACCTGCTGTCCGGTTTCGATCCACAAGTGCCGGGGCTGTACTGGGTCGCGGCACAGGGCGGTTATGGCATCCAGACCTCGCCGGCCATGGGCCAGGCCAGCGCAGCCCTGGTGCGCGGTGCAGCGCTGCCCGAGTCGCTCGGCCGTTTCGGCCTGAATGCCGAAATGCTCTCCCCTGCCCGCCTCGGCTGATCCTGATCCTCAGGTGACGCGCCCACACGATTACGGCACACTTTCAGCGCCCCTTTGATGGGGCGCTGACGCTGCCTGGAGTTCCACTGTATGAACGCCCCCGAAAAAGACTCGGTCCCGAACACTGCGTCGCTGGATAACTTCCGGGCGATCGCCGATGCCATCGCCACACTGTTCTTTCCCCACGCCGAAGTGGTGCTGCACGACCTGCGTACGCAAAAGGTCGACTACATCGCCAACAACCTGTCCAAACGGGAAATCGGCGACGACTCGGCGCTGGAGGACATGCTCAGCGACGATGTCAGCGAACGAAACATCGGGCCGTACGAAAAGCTCAACTGGGATGGTCAGAAGATTCGCAGCCTCAGCACGGTGCTACGGGACAGCGAAGGTCATCCGCTGGCGGTGCTGTGCATCAACCTGAACATTTCGTTGTTTGAAAATGCCAAGGCCGCTTTGGACCTGTTCCTGTCGCCGACCAAGCTGATCCCACAACCGGATTCACTGTTCCGCGATGACTGGCAGGAGCGGATCAACACTTTCCTCCACGCCTGGCTGCGCGAACGCCAGCTGAGTCTGAATCTGCTGACCCGCGACCACAAGCGTGAACTGGTGCTGGCGTTGCACGCCGAAGGCGCGTTCAAGGGCAAAAGCGCCTCGAACTACGTGGCCAATGTGCTGAACATGGGCCGCGCGACGGTGTACAAGCATTTGAAGGAATTGAAGGGCTAAGTCTCAAGAGATGTATTGGCTGGCAGGGCCTCATCGCGAGCAAGCTCGCTCCCACATTGGTTCTGCGTAAAACACAAATTCTGTGTTCTGCAGAGATCCCTGTGGGAGCGGGCTTGCCCGCGATGGCGATCTATCAGTCGCCGTAGATGTCGGACTTGAAATACTT
The DNA here is from genome assembly GCF_019947515.1 of Pseudomonas sp. A-B-19. Lineage (NCBI taxonomy): Bacteria > Pseudomonadati > Pseudomonadota > Gammaproteobacteria > Pseudomonadales > Pseudomonadaceae > Pseudomonas > Pseudomonas sp. A-B-19. Next base: position 82,704 of record NZ_JAGYGN010000023.1, on the reverse strand, counting down.
ATCGGAAATCTTCTGGTACTCGCCACTGCTGCGAATGCCATCAATGGCCGTGTTCAGCTCGCTGACCAGTTCGGTATTGCCCTTGCGCACGGCAATCCCGGCACCCTCGCCTACATACTTCGGATCTTTCAGCTCCGGCCCGACAAAGGCGTAACCCTTGCCACGGGGCATCGACAGGAAATCATTGAGCGGAATGGTGTCGGCAAAAATCGCGTCGAGGCGACCGGCTGCCAGATCCATGTAGATTTCTTCGTTGTTGCTGTAGCGCTTGACGTTGATGCCCTTGGGCTCGAACACCTCGGTGGCGTAACGGTCGGTGGTGGTGGCACGCTGCACGCCGACGGTCTTGCCCTTGAGGCTGGCGTACTGGTCATCCACCACCGCGCCATCCTTCATCACCAGACGCGACGAGGTGAAATAGTACTTGTGGGTGAAATCCACCGACTTCTTGCGGTCTTCGTTGATGGTCATGGACGACAGCGCCATGTCGATTTTCTTCACCTTCAGGGAAGGAATCAGACCGTCGAACTCGCCTTCGACCCACACACACTTGACCTTCATCTGTGCGCACAAGGCATTGCCGATGTCATAGTCGAAACCGACGATTTCGCCCTTGTCGGTTTTCGAGGCGAACGGTGGATAAGCCGCTTCGATACCGATGCGCAAGGTTTTCTCGGCGGCAAACACAGAACTGCACGCCAACAGGCTCAGGGCCAGACCGGTGATGAGGGGGAACTTCTTCATGTTCGTTTTCTCGCGGTTGTTGTTGGTTTGGCAAGACAGAAGAAAAAGCTGAAACGGGCGGAAACCTTTTTTGTACTTATAATTCCATACTGGACTTTTATGTATAAATCGTCAATGAGGCAAATGCAGCCCGTGCCGGCCGATGGTCGGGTGGTGGTTCTTCAAGATTTTTAGTGGTGCAGATGACGCCATCGCGAGCAAGCTCGCTCCCACAGTGGATTTGGTTGTATACAAATTTTGTGTACGACGCAGAACCCTGTGGGAGCGAGCTTGCTCCGGGCGGCGCTCCGACGATGACTGACTTGAAAACGCCGCAGGACTTACTGCTTCCAGCGATCCGCCGCCGCATGATCACTGTCACGCCCTTCGACCCATCGCGGCCCGTCGCTGGTGTTTTCTTTCTTCCAGAACGGCGCACGGGTTTTCAGGTAATCCATGACAAAGGCGCAGGCGTCGAATGCCGCCTGACGATGGGCGCTGGCGGTGCCGACGAAGACAATCGGCTCGCCCGGTTCCAGGGCGCCGACGCGGTGCAGCACTTCCAGCTTGAGCAGCGGCCAGCGCTGCTGGGCCTCGGTGGCGATCTTGCCGAGGGCTTTTTCGGTCATGCCCGGATAGTGCTCGAGGAACATCCCGGCAACGTCGAGGCCGTCATTGAAGTCGCGCACATAGCCGACAAAACTCACCACCGCACCCACACCGACATTGGCATCGTGCATGGCGTTGACTTCGGCACCTGGGTCGAACGGCGTGGACTGCACGCGAATGGCCATGGTTCAGCCCCCGGTCACAGTCGGGAAGAACGCCACTTCATCGCCTTCGCTGACCGGCTCGTTGAGCTGACAGAGGTCTTCGTTGCGGGCACACATCAGGTTTTGCTCGCTCAACACCTCGGCACCGTCACGCTGGGCCAACAATGCGCGAACGTCGTCGACGGTGGCGAAATCGCCTTGAACCTTCACAGAGTCCAGCCCCAGCGCTTCACGATAACGGGCGAAAAACTTCACGGTAACGTTCATGACTGCTCTGCCTGGAAATGACCACTCTTGCCGCCGACCTTCTCCAGCAGACGCACGCTTTCGATGGTCATGCCGCGGTCCACGGCCTTGCACATGTCGTAGATGGTCAGCGCGGCGACGCTGGCGGCGGTCAGGGCTTCCATTTCGACGCCGGTCTGCCCGGACAGCTTGCAGCGCGCCACGATGCGCACCGAATCGTCGCCTTCGGCACTGAGTTCGACCTTGACGCCGGTCAGCATCAACGGATGGCACAGGGGAATCAGATCGCTGGTTTTCTTCGCTGCCTGAATGCCGGCAATGCGCGCCACGGCAAACACATCACCCTTGGGGTGGCCGCCGCTGACAATCATCTGCAGGGTTTCGGGCAGCATGCGCACCAGCGCTTGGGCCGTCGCCTCACGGAACGTCACGGTTTTTTCAGTGACGTCGACCATGTTGGCGCGACCTTGGGAATCGAGATGAGTCAGCACGGGATTACTCCTGATCAGGAGCATCGATTGTAAACCTGCAGATCAATTTTCCGCACGCCTGATTATCAGACGGACGCATTCCTGTAGGAGCTGGCTCGCCAGCGAAGACGGCCTTGAATTCAACGCAAGCCTCAAAGCAGCCTTCGCTGGCAAGCCAGCTCCTACAAGGTTTTGTGTCGGGCATAAAAAACCGGGCGGCTTCCAGGCCGCCCGGTTCCGGTGGACAGTTACAAATGCGATTCGGCGTATTCGGCCAGGATCGAGCGTGGTACCCCTTGCAGGGTGATGTGCACCCCGTTCGGGAAGTCCTTGAAGCGTTCAGTGAGGTAGGTCAGGCCGGAGCTGGTCGCGGACAGGTAAGGGGTGTCGATCTGCGCCAGGTTGCCCAGGCACACCACTTTGGAGCCGGCGCCGGCACGGGTGATGATGGTTTTCATCTGATGCGGCGTGAGGTTCTGGCATTCATCGATCAAAATCAGGCTCTGCTGGAAGCTGCGGCCCCGGATGTAGTTGAGGGATTTGAACTGCAACGGCACTTTGCTGAGGATGTAGTCGACGCTGCCATGGGTGCTTTCGTCGTCCATATGCAAGGCTTCGAGGTTGTCGGTGATGGCGCCCAGCCACGGCTCCATTTTTTCCGCCTCGGTGCCGGGCAGGAAGCCGATTTCCTGATCCAGACCCTGCACGCTACGGGTGGCAATGATGCGGCGATAACGTTTGCTGACCATGGTCTGCTCGATCGCAGCGGCCAGCGCCAGGATGGTTTTACCGGAACCCGCGGCACCCGACAGGTTGACCAGGTGAATGTCCGGATCGAGCAAAGCGTACAACGCCAGGCTCTGATAGATATCACGCGGTTTCAGGCCCCAGGCTTCCTGGTGCAGCAACGGTTCCTGGTGCAAGTCGAGAATCAGCAAGCGGTCTACTTCGATCTCCTTGATCCAGCCGACAAAGCCCTGTTCATCAATGATGAATTCGTTGATGTGCACCGCTGGCAGGTTGTCGATCAACTGTACCTGATGCCAGGTGCGGCCGTGGTCCTGACGGGTTTCGACCTTGCTCACGCGGTCCCAGAAAGAGCCGGTCATGTTGTGGTAGCCGTTGGGCAGCAAGGACACGTCGTCGACCAGTTGGTCGGTGCTGTAGTCCTCGGCCTCGATCCCGCAGGCGCGCGCCTTGAGGCGCATGTTGATGTCTTTGGTGACCAGCACCACGGGCTTTTTCGGGTCGCGTGTGTGCAGATCGATCAGTTGGTTGATGATTCTGTTGTCGTTCAGGTGCTCGGGCAGAATCAGATTCGGCTCGGCGTTCCTGCTCATCAGAATTGACAGCAAACCCTTGGGTCCGCTTTTGCCACGCTGGATCGGCACACCCTGCTCGACATCTTCGGGTGAGGCATCGCCCAGGGTCTTGTCGATCAGGCGGATGGCCTGGCGGCATTCGGCGGCAACGCTGTGATGCCCGCTCTTGAGTTTGTCGAGCTCCTCAAGCACGGTCATCGGGATGGCGACGTGGTGTTCTTCGAAGTTGAGCAGCGCGTTTGGATCGTGAATCAATACGTTGGTATCGAGTACATAAAGGATTGGCTGGTTGGAAGAAGAGCTACGTCCGTGATCATCCATACTCGGTCACCTTTGTGGGAGCCATTCGACGCAATACCTTGACGGTGCTGCGCCTCGAAGTGACTGCCGAATACACCTGCGGGGACTCAAGTGTTCTGCATACATGCGGGGTCTTGGAAGACGCCACCTGTGTTGCAGGTTTCGGCGGTCTGTCTTCGTAATACTCCAAAACGTGTGACAGAAAAAAGTACTTTGACGCTTTTTTGAAGTTTATTTTTCAGAATGACCAATAGCACTTGGCGGACTGCCATCACCCGTTTACAGTCGTAAGTCGACCTGCAACGAATCCCCTTCCAAAATCGCCAAAAACCCGATGTTTACGGGGTTTTGTCGTTTTCAGCGAAACGCATCCTGGCAATCTTCCCAGCCGATTCCGACCGGCGCCGTTTGCGTGACCAGCCACGGCAACGCCGTTTTCACCCCATCCTGCTTCACATTGAAATTGATCACCCCGTGCCGCCACAGCAACATCAGGGTCAGCACCCGTTGTGCACTCGGGTTGCCCTTGAGTTTTCCGGCGCCGTCCTGGGCGTCGATGTCCCACAGCGCGACCTGCAGACCCTGAGCCTTGAAGAAGCCTTCGGCATCGGAACGGCGTTGGCCATCAGGCGGACGGAACAGTGGCACGTAGTTCTCCGGCAGCTTGCTTTTGACCAGTTCGGCGCTGCGGCGCACCGAGTCCTGCCAGTCCTGCCAGTGGCTGTGGGAGCGGAATTCCCAGCCTTGTACGCCAATGCACTGGGTCGAGTAGGTCGCTTGCAGGTTGCTGACCGAATGCTCGGCCAAACGGGCCTGGATGTCCTTGCCGAGGACGAAGAATGTCCCGCTCATATTCGACTTGCGCAGGTACTCGGTGACCCAGGCGGTATTGTCCGGCGCGGCGTTGGCGGCGCTGTCGAAGGTCAGCAGAAACAGCCGGTCATGCATCTCGTCGCCGCTGCGCTCATAGTCGCCAAAACGATCGACTTCGCTGCTGGTTTGCGGGAACAGCGCGGCCTTGCGCAACTGCTCGTCCAGGTATTGGGTGTGAAACACGCGGCTCGGCTCGGCCCACTTGATGTAGTAGCTGTCTGCGCTGACCTGGAACCTGACGGCCTGTTCGTGCAGGGTCGGCATGTCTTCGACCAGAAAACAGAAGGAGGCATCCTGGTCGCAACTCTGCTGGGCGTAGTTGTAGTTGGCCAGCAACCGTTGCCACATACGCTGACGAACCCGGTTGACCGACTCCAGATTGATCGTGCGCAGGCCCAGGCGCTGGGCCAGGGCGGGTTCATCCAGCGACTCACTGGCCAACAGCACATTGGAAAACATGAGGATCTCGGCCCTCGATGCCACGTCGAACAGCGTCGGGTTGCCGAGTTTTTCTGGCCAGGTGCCGCGATCGAGCGTCGCCACATCGCCAGGTGCCGCGAGGGCGCCGAAGCTCAGTAGCCAGATCGAGATGAGAAAAGCGATACGCAATGGGATGTCTCCATAACAAAACCCGCGCGGCACTATAGCTGATCCAGACACACCTCCTGCAGCAACACTGAACCACTGTGGGAGCGAGCTTGCTCGCGATAGCAGTAGTTCAGGCACCATCTTTGGTGAATGTCATACCGCAATCGCGAGCAAGCTCGCTCCCACAGGGTTTTATGCAAGCCACCGGCCATCACCTATGGACGCGATAGCTGGAGTCAACGAGGACAACCCCCTAGAATCGCCGCCACGATTAAAGGAGACGACTTCATGCTGATGGTGATTTCACCCGCCAAGACCCTCGATTATGAAACACCGCCGGCGACCCAGCGCTTCACCCAGCCGCAGTACCTCGACCACTCCCAGGAGTTGATTCTGCAATTGCGCGAACTGACGCCCGCGCAGATCAGCGAGTTGATGCACGTTTCCGACAAGATCGGCGGGCTCAATGCCGCGCGTTTCGGCAGCTGGACGCCCGCGTTCACCCCGGAAAACGCCAAGCAGGCGCTGCTGGCCTTCAAGGGTGATGTGTACACCGGCATGAATGCGCAAACCTTCAGCGAAGCCGATTTCGATTACGCCCAGAAACACCTGCGCATGCTCTCGGGCCTCTATGGCCTGCTGCGCCCGCTGGACCTGATGCAACCCTATCGCCTGGAAATGGGCACCAGGCTGGCCAACGCCCGGGGCAAGGATTTGTATGCTTTCTGGGGTACACGCATCAGCGAATGGCTGAACGAAGCCCTGGTCGATCAAGGCGATGACGTGCTGCTCAACCTGGCGTCCAACGAGTATTTCTCGGCGGTCAAACGCAACGCCTTGAACGCGCGCATCATCAATACCGAATTCAAGGACCTGAAGAACGGCCAGTACAAGATCATCAGCTTCTACGCGAAAAAGGCCCGTGGTTTGATGAGCCGCTTCGTCATCGAAGAACGCATCAACGACCCGGCCACCCTCAAGCAGTTCGACGTTCAAGGCTATCGCTACAGCGCCGAACAATCCAGACCGGACAATCTGGTGTTTCTGCGCGATCACGCACCAGAGTGATGCATCCAGTCGGCGCACGCCCTCCACATCCCCTCGTGCGCCGACCCTTGATTCACTTCAACCTTCCTCGCCTTTTCGCCATATTTATGGCGCCAAAAAATCATCACCCGATTTTCTAACTTTAGTTTCACTCGACTTCGAACATTTTTTTGCGTAGTGGCACTGACTTTTTTTAACAGTAGTGGCAAAAAAATATCCCACCCAATGATCCGCCTATATATAAAGGGCGAAACGGCAAGTGCTATCAATTTGAGAGCAGTGCCATCTTTCTCAATATTTCAAGAAATTTCAGATTTCACGATGAGCGGACTGGAACTATGTCCAAACGCGCCGCTCATACCACCGGTAACGATTCTCGCCGAGCGTGTACGAGATAACTTACGCAGATAAGCGATTCATGTAGCGAAGTTGAAACACTAACTTGCGCTGACTAATCACTGATTTGGACAACAGCAATCGAACAGGAGATAACGCGGTATGACTATCCCCTACAAGGCCACGACAGCGCCCCTATAAACGTGCTCACCCGAGCACCCAACCGCTTGATCTACGGGCTTTCGGCCTGACATCGAGCGTGCAAGGCCGTTGCACCTGCATCCTTCCGACAGGAGGATAGGCTGCATAACAGGGCAAACCATAACAACAAGGCCTAGTTGCGCACACCTTGAGTGCATTTATTTAGACACTCGTAACTTATATGCCAGCACAGGGCATCGTTGTGCCTGTAAGGCACACTTGCGAGTGCACTAAAACACGCTGAACACCATTAACTCCGGCCATCTAATGGCTTGATGTATACAGGCTTGATAACAGAGAGGTAATTGCGATGCGCATCAGCATTTTTGGTTTGGGTTACGTCGGCGCGGTATGTGCCGGTTGCCTGTCTGCACGGGGCCATGACGTCGTAGGCGTCGATGTGGCCAAAGACAAGATCGATATGATCAATGCCGGCAAATCGCCGATCGTTGAACCGGGCCTGGGCGAACTTCTGGCCCAAGGCATCCAGACAGGTCGTCTGCGTGGCACCACCAACTTCGCCGAGGCGATTCGCGACACCGATCTGTCAATGATCTGCGTGGGCACGCCGAGCAAGAAGAACGGCGACCTGGAGCTGAACTACATCGAGGCAGTGTGCCGCGAAATCGGTTTTGTCCTGCGTGACAAGACCACCCGCCACACTATCGTCGTGCGCAGCACCGTACTGCCGGGTACCGTGGCCAACGTGGTCATCCCGATTCTCGAAGACTGCTCCGGCAAGAAGGCCGGCGTTGATTTCGGCGTGGCCGTGAACCCTGAGTTCCTGCGCGAAAGCACCGCCATCGCCGACTACGACCAGCCGCCAATGACCGTCATCGGCGAATTCGACAAGGCGTCCGGCGACGTTCTGCAATCGCTGTACGAAGAGCTCGACGCACCGATCATCCGCAAGGACATCGCCGTCGCCGAGATGATCAAGTACACCTGCAACGTGTGGCACGCCACCAAGGTCACCTTCGCCAACGAGATCGGCAACATCGCCAAGGCGGTCGGCGTCGACGGTCGCGAAGTGATGGACGTGGTCTGCCAGGACAAGACCCTCAACCTGTCCCAGTACTACATGCGCCCGGGCTTCGCCTTCGGCGGCTCGTGCCTGCCCAAAGACGTGCGTGCCCTGACCTACCGCGCCGGTTCCCTGGACGTGGAAGCGCCGTTGCTCAACTCGCTGATGCGCAGCAACGAATCCCAGGTGCAGAACGCTTTCGACATCGTTTCCAGCCACGACAAACGCAAAGTCGCCCTGCTGGGCCTGAGCTTCAAGGCCGGTACCGACGACCTGCGTGAAAGCCCGCTGGTCGACCTGGCGGAAATGCTGATCGGCAAGGGTTATGACCTGAGCATCTACGACAGCAACGTCGAGTACGCCCGCGTTCACGGTGCGAACAAGGACTACATCGAGTCGAAGATCCCTCACGTCTCGTCCTTGCTGAACTCCGACTTCGACGCGGTGATCAACAACTCCGACGTGATCATCCTCGGCAACCGTGACGAGAAATTCCGCGCTCTGGTGCAGGACGTCCCGCACGGCAAGCAGGTGATCGACCTGGTGGGTTTCATGTCCAAGGCCACCAGCACCAATAGCCGGGCTGAAGGTATCTGCTGGTAACGCGGTATCTGTAGGAGCTGCCGCAGGCTGCGATCTTTTGGCGCCGGCGTGATTGCTGAAGATCAAAAGATCGCAGGCTTCGCCAGCTCCTACAGGGATTCTGGCGTCATCCAGAGCGGGTGCCGCCAGTTTTCACAGGCCTGCCTTAACCCCATCGGGCCACCCCAAAGGCTCGCCCGAGATCGAGACGGATGCAGATTATGCACAGGCTAAAGCACGGCCTACTCCAGGCCGCCGGTTGGCTGTTCTACCTGAGTTTACTGATGGGCCTCGCCATGGCGTTGCCCGTGTCCACGTTCGACTCCGAGTCGAAGGACTTCATTTTCCTGATTGGCGCCGTGGGTATCTGGCGCTATTCGATGGGTGCCACGCACTTTGTGCGCGGCATGATCTTTCTGTACATCGTCTACCCCTACCTGCGGCGCAAAGTGCGCAAGCTGGGTAAAGCGGCTGACCCGTCCCACGTGTTCCTGATGGTCACCAGTTTCCGTATCGACGCCCTGACCACTGCGCAGGTCTACAGCTCGGTAATCCGCGAAGCCATCGACTGCGGCCTGCCGACCACCGTGGTCTGCTCCATCGTGGAAATGTCCGATGAGCTGCTGGTGAAAAGCCTGTGGAACCGGATGAATCCGCCGTCCCGGGTCAAGCTCGATTTCGTGCGCATTCCCGGCACCGGCAAACGCGATGGCCTGGCCTACGGCTTCCGTGCCATCTCCCGGCACCTGCCGGATGATCGTGCGGTGGTCGCGGTGATCGATGGCGACACCGTGCTGGCCGAAGGCGTGGTACTCAAGACCGTGCCGTGGTTCCAGATGTTCGGCAACGTCGGTGGCCTGACCACCAACGAATTCTGCGAAGTGCGCGGCGGCTACATCATGAGCGAATGGCACAAGCTGCGTTTCGCCCAGCGCCACATCAACATGTGCTCCATGGCCTTGTCCAAGCGCGTGCTGACCATGACTGGCCGCATGTCGGTGTTCCGCGCCACCGTGGTCACCAACCCGGACTTCATCGCCGACGTGGAAAGCGACTCGCTGCAACACTGGCGCCTGGGTCGCTTCAAGTTCCTTACCGGCGATGACAAGTCGAGCTGGTTCAGCCTGATGCGTCTGGGCTACGACACGTTCTACGTGCCCGACGCGGCGATCAACACCGTTGAACACCCGCCGGAAAAGAGCTTCATCAAGGCCAGCCGCAAACTGATGTTCCGCTGGTACGGCAACAACCTGCGCCAGAACTCCCGTGCCCTGGGCCTGGGGATCAAACGCCTCGGCGTGTTCACTTCGGTGGTGCTGTTCGACCAGCGCGTGTCGATGTGGACCTCGCTGCTGGGCCTGACCGTGGCGTTGATCGCCAGCTTCAAGTACGGCACCGCGTTCATCCTGGTGTACCTGCTGTGGATCGGCATCACCCGGTTCATCCTGACCTTGTTGCTGTCGTGCTCCGGACACCGGATCGGCCCGGCCTACCCGGCGATTCTCTATTACAACCAGATCGTCGGTGCGCTGGTGAAGATCTACGTGTTCTTCCGCCTCGATCAACAGTCCTGGACTCGCCAGCCCACTTCTCTGACCCGTGATCTCGCCAGCTTTCAACGTTGGTTCAACACCTGGTCGTCTCGGACCATGACCTTCTCTGCCGGCAGCATTTTTGTCGCCGTGCTGCTGTTGATGGTCTGACCGAACTCGCCTGAATTAACTAGGAAAACGCCCCCTATGAATACCGCCGTCAACGCCAACGTAGTGCATGAATCCGAAGCCCAGCGCCAACACGCCCGCGTGAAAATCCCGGCCAAGCTGCGTTTCTTCGGCCCCGACCGGACACCGGTCGAAGCCCGGGTGATCGACCTGTCCGCCGGTGGCCTGGCGTTCAACGCCGGTCAATTGCCGCTGAAGATCGGTGACGTGTACAAGGCCCGCCTGCAATTTCTCATCGACAACCTCGGCCTGGCCATGGACGTCGAATTGCAGGTCCGCTCCTTCGACCGCCAGACCGGACGCGCCGGCTGCCAGTTCCAGAATCTGGAACCACGGGACATCTCGACCCTGCGCCACCTGATCACTTCGCACCTGGCTGGCGACATCGTCAGCGTGGGTGAAATGCTGGCGACCCTGCAGCGCGACAATTTCACCAAGGCGCGCAAGATGAAGGACGGCGGCCACGGCATGACCGCGTTCGGCCGCCTGAAAGCCGTGACCTTCAGCCTGGGGGTCTTCGTTGTCGGCCTGACTGCATTCGGCTTTGTTTTCAAATCGGTGTACGGCATGTACTTCGTCAGCCACGCCCAGGCCGGTCTGGTCAGCGTGCCGGGCGTGAACATCACCATGCCCCGCGACGGCACCGTGCAAAGCCTGGTGAAAGCCGACGGCGTGGCCGCCAAGGGCGCACCGCTGGCGACCTTCAGCACCAGCATGCTCGACGTGCTCAAGGGCCATCTGGACGAAGACCAACTGCAACCGGCCAAGGTTGCAGAACTGTTCGGCAAGCAGATGACCGGCACCCTGACCTCGCCTTGCGACTGCACCGTGGCCCAGCAAATGGTCGCCAACGGTCAGTACGCCAGCAAGGGTGACGTGATCTTCCAACTGGTGCCACGCAACAGCGAAGCCAATGTTGAAGCGCGCTTCTCCTATCGCCAGTTCGGTGACGTACGCCCAGGTACTTCGGTGCGCTTCCAGATCGCCGGCGAAGACAAGAGCCGCACCGGCAAGATCGTCAGCAGCACCAGCCTGAAAAGCGCCGATCTGTCATCGGACATCCGCGTGCTGATCCAGCCGGACGAAACCCTGGACAGCTCCCTCGCCGGCCGCCCGGTGGAAGTCAACAGCGACCGTGGCCCGAACCTGAACTGGCTGATCGACAAAGCCATGGCTGTCGGTCTTTAAGTCGAGGACATGCCTGTGACTACTCCAACCCTCAACACGCCACCGACCCTGTGGGAGCGAGCTTGCTCGCGATGGGATCCGCGCGGTTTGTCTGATGTACCGAGCCAGCCGCATCGCGAGCAAGCTCGCTCCTACATGGGTCCGCTGTGTGCAGTTGCATTGGCGGTGAGCCTGGCCGGTTGCGCCGGCCTGCCCGACCAGCGCCTGGCCAACGAAGCGCTCAAACGTGGCGATACCGCCACCGCCGCGCAGAATTACCGGCAACTGGCAGACCTGGGCTACAGCGAAGCCCAGGTCGGTCTGGCCGATATCCAGGTCGACAGCCGTGACCCGGCGCAGATGAAACAGGCCGAGGCGACTTACCGCGCCGCGGCCAGCGTTTCGCCGCGCGCCCAGGCACGCCTCGGTCGCTTGCTGGTGGCCAAGCCCGGTTCCACCGAAGCGGAACAACACGAAGCTGAAACCCTGCTGAAAAAAGCCGCTGCGGCAGGCGAAGGCAACACGCTGATCCCGCTGGCAATGCTGTACCTGCAATACCCGCACAGCTTCCCCAACGTGAATGCGCAACAGCAGATCAGCCAATGGCGTGCCGAGAACAAACCGCAAGCCGGTCTGGCGCAGGTGCTGCTCTATCGCACCCAGGGCACCTACGACCAGCATCTGGATGACGTGGAAAAAATCTGCAAGGCCGCGCTCAGCACCAGCGACATCTGCTACGTCGAACTGGCCACGGTCTATCAGAAACAGGCCAAGCCCGAGCAACAGGCCGAGCTGATCAAGCAGATGCAAGCGGCGCACGCCCAAGGCACCATTTCGGCGCAGCGCGTCGACAGCGTCGCCCGCGTGCTCGCCGATTCGACGCTGGGCAAGACCGACGAGAAGACCGCACAGTCGCTGCTCGAACCGATCGCACCGGGCTACCCGGCGTCGTGGGTCAGCCTCGCGCAACTGCTCTACGACTTCCCGGAACTGGGCGACGTCGACCAGATGATGAAGTACCTGGACAACGGCCGCGCCGCCGACCAGCCCCGCGCCGAACTGTTGCTGGGCAAGCTCTACTTCGAAGGCAAACTGGTGCCGGCTGACGCCAAGGTCGCCGAAGAGCATTTCCAGAAAGCCGTTGGTCGCGAAGTCGCCGCCGATTACTACCTTGGCCAGATCTATCGCCGTGGTTACCTGGGCAAGGTCTACCCGCAGAAGGCTCTCGACCATCTGCTGACCGCTGCACGCAACGGCCAGAACAGCGCCGACTTCGCCATTGCCCAACTGTTTTCCCAAGGCAAGGGCACCAAGCCTGATCCGCTGAACGCCTACGTCTTCAGCCAATTGGCCCTGGCCCAGAACACCCCGCAAGCCACTGAGCTTGCACAAACAATCCAAACGCAATTGCCGCCCGACCGGTTGGCCGAGGCCCAACGCCTGTTGAAACAAGAACAGGCCATGCGCGGTGCCCTGAGCCCGAACACGCCGGAACTGCACACCCTGCAAGAAGAAGTCAGCGAGGAATCCAAATGAAGTTGAATCCATTCATGAAGGCCGGCATCGGCCTGACATTCGCGCTGATCTGGTCTTGCCCGACGCTCGCTGCGATGACTGAAACCAAGAACTTCGGCCTGGACGTGAAAATCACCGGCCAGTCCGAAGACGACCGTGACCTCGGCACCGCTCCCGGCGGTGACGTCAATGGCGTCGGCCTCGACCTGCGTCCGTGGGTCTACGGCGAAAGCGGCGCGTGGAGCGCCTACGCCATGGGTCAGGCAGTGACGTCCACCGACATCATCGAGACCGACACCCTGCAACAGTCCGATGGCGCCGAAAACTCCGACAACAATGATCGCCAGACCAAGAAAAACTACCTGGCCATGCGCGAATTCTGGGTCGGCTACAGCGGCTTCACGCCCTACCCCGGCGAGATCCTGAAGTTCGGTCGCCAGCGCCTGCGCAATGACGACGGCCAATGGCGTGACACCAACATCGAAGCCCTGAACTGGACCTTCGACACCACCTTGCTACGCGCCAACGTCGGTATCGCCGAACGCTTCAGCGAATACCGCACCGACCTCAAGGAGCTGTCGCCGCAAGACAAGGATCGCCTGCACGCCTACGCCGATGCCGCGTACCAGTGGACACCGGGCAACTGGGTCGGCATTCGCGGTCATCACACCCACGACAACGGCAAGCTCGACTTCCCGGAGCCGGGTGTGCCGGCGGATTCGCTGGACAAGAAACAGAACGGCGACATCAGCTGGCTCGGCCTCACCGCCGACAGCGACGCCTACAACTGGCGCAATACCAACACGGTCAATTACTGGGGCAGCATCACCGGCATGAGCGGCGACATCGACAAGGTCAACCCGCTGAACGCCGATGGCACGCCGCCGGCTGAAGCCAAGCGCGGTGAAAACCTCAACGGCTGGGCCACCGATGTCGGCGTGCGCCTGCGTCTCGATCCGCAATGGCAAGTCGGTGCCGCCTATGCCCGCGCCAGCGCCGAGTACGAACAGAACGGCCTGGAAAGCAACCGTTCGAACTACACCGGCACCCGCTCACGCGTGCACCGCTTCGGTGAAGCCTTCCGTGGCGAAATGAACAACATGCAGAGCGCCACCCTGTTCGGTTCGTGGATGCTCAACGACGAATACGACGCCAGCCTGATCTACCACAAGTTCTGGCGCGTCGACGGCAACAAGCCGGTCGGCAGCAATGGCATCAACGCCGTCCAGAACAACACCGACGACGTCACCGGCGCGATCCTCTCCAGCACTTCGCTGCCGCTGAACGATGGCGAGAAAGACCTCGGTCAGGAGATGGACCTGGTGGTCACCAAGTACTTCAAGCAAGGCCTGTTGCCGGCGTCGATGAGCCAGGCGATCGATGAGCCGTCAGCCCTGGTGCGTTTCCGTGGCGGCGTGTTCAAGCCAGGCGATGCGTATGGCAAGGAAGTCGATTCGTACATGCACCGCGCGTTCATCGACGTGATCTGGCGCTTCTGATGCACATTGCGAAGGGAGTCTCCCAGATGAATCATCCAGCCCGAAAAGGCTCGATCAGCCTGTTGGCCGGCGCGATGCTGCTGGCCAGTGCGACTGGCTTCGCCAATGTAGAGCAGGCCAATGCGGAGCCGGCCAAGCCGGCAACCGTGGCCAAGGAACTGCAACAGGCCAAGACCTACACCGTCAGCAGCGCACCGACCGCGCCACTGGAGCTGGCCAAGCCGAAACTGCCGGACGTTTCCGGCTACACCGCCGAGGCTATCGCAGCGAAAATCGTGCGCAGCAAGGCCGGCAAGATCAGCGTGCGCCGGATGATGCAGGAAGACGCCCTCAAGGACTTCATCGGTGGCGACAACAAGATGGCCGAGTGGGTGGTGCGTCAGCACGGCATCCCCCAGGCGATTTTCGTCGACGACGGCTACATGAACCTCAAGGACCTGGCGAAGAAGCTGCCCAAGCAGTACTTCAGCGAAACATCGCCAGGTGTGTTCCTCTCCCGGTTGCCGATCGTGGTCGGTCGCCACGGCATCCTGGAAATCGACAAACAGACTCAGGAACTGCGCCTGTCCCAGGAGGCCGGTGCGTTCCTGGTCAACGACGGCCAGCTGTTCGTTCGCGATACCAGAATCACTGGCTGGCGCGAGAAGGACAACGGCCCGGCGACGTTCACTTCGCCCAAGGAATTCCGTCCGTTCCTGCTGGCCTGGGGCGGCACCGAGACCTACATCGCCAACAGCAAGATCGCCAGCTTCGGCTACGCCAACAGTAAATCCTACGGCGTGAGTATTTCCCAATACACGCCGAACATGGCCAAGGTGCTCAAGCGCCCTGAGCCGACCGGCTGGATCGTCGGCTCCGAATTCTCGGACATGTGGTACGGCTTCTACTGCTACGAAACCCGCGACTTCGTGGTCAAGGGCAACACCTACAAAGACAACATCGTCTACGGCATCGACCCGCACGACCGTTCCCACGGTCTGATCATTGCCGACAACACGGTGTATGGAACGAAGAAGAAGCACGGGATCATTATTTCCCGTGAGGTCAACGACAGCTTCATCTTCAACAACCGCAGCTACGACAACCACCTCTCGGGGCTGGTGATCGACCGTAACAGCGTCAACAACCTGATTGCCCACAACGAGATCTACCAGAACCACACCGACGGCATCACCCTCTACGAGAGTGCCGACAACCTGCTGTGGGGCAACCGCGTGTTGAGCAACAAGCGCCACGGCATCCGCATTCGTAACAGCGTGAACATTCGCCTCTACGAAAACGTCGCCATGGCCAACGGCCTGACCGGTGTCTACGGGCACATCAAGGACCTGAGCAACACCGACCGTGACATCAAGCTCGACCCGTTCGACGCCCAGGTGTCGTTGATCGTGGTCGGCGGTGAACTGGCGGCCAACGGCAGCGGCCCGCTGTCCATCGACTCGCCGCTGAGTGTCGAGCTGTATCGCGTGTCGATGCTCGCCCCAACCAAATCCAGCGGCATCAGCTTCACCGGCATCCTTGGCGATCGCCAGGATGAAATTCTCGACTTGCTGGTACGCCAGCAGAAAGCCGTGCTGATCGACCCTGTCGAACGCCAGACCGAAATGCGGGACTGAGGATAATCTTATGCACCCACACTTGATCAAATTACTCAGCCTGTCGGCCCTGACCGCCGGCATTCTCGCGGCCAGCGGTGGTGTTCGCGCCGATGAAACCAAAGCGCCGAGCTTCACCGCGGAACCGTGCTGCAGCCTGTGCCCGGCTGCTCACGATCCGAAGAACTACACCACCCGTTACCAGCAGAACTTCACCACGCTGGTGCAGGCCCAGGGTGATTGGTTGTTCCGTACCCAGGAAGACTTGCGCACCGAGTTCGACACCACGCCCGCCGGCTACAAACGCATGAAACAACTGCACGATGCGTTCAAGAGCAAAGGCGTGGAGCTGGTTGTCGTGTACCAGCCGACCCGTGGCCTGGTGAACCGCAACAAACTCAACCCGGCGGAGAAAGCCAGCTACGACTTCGACAAGGCACTGAAGAACTACAAGTCCATGCTCGGTCGTTTCGCGCAGATGGGCTATGTCGTTCCGGACCTGTCGCCGCTGACCAACGAGTCGTTGCCCGACACCCTGCCCGCCCACGATTTCTACTTCCGCGGCGACCAGCACTGGACCCCGTACGGTGCCCAGCGCACGGCGAAGATCGTCGCCGAGAAGGTCAAGCAACTGCCTGAATTCGCCGACATTCCCAAGCGCGAATTCGAGACCAAAAAGTCGGGGCGCATGGGCAAGACCGGCACCTTGCACAACATGGCCGGCCAACTCTGCGGCACCAGCTACGCGATCCAGTACATGGATCAGTTCACCACCGAGCCGAAGGGCGAAGCGGGTGATGGCGATCTGTTCGGCGACTCCGGTAACCCGCAGATCACCCTCGTCGGTACCTCCCACAGTGGCAAGAACTACAACTTCGCCGGATTCCTCGAAGAGGCCATCGGCGCCGACATCCTCAACGTGGCGTTCCCCGGCGGCGGCCTGGAAGGTTCGATGCTGCAGTACCTGGGCAGCGATGAATTCCAGAAGAACCCGCCGAAGATTCTCATCTGGGAATTCTCGCCGCTGTACCGCCTCGATCAGGAAACCATCTACCGCCAGATGATGGCGTTGCTGGACAACGGTTGCGAAGGCAAGGATGCGCAGATGTCCGGCAGCGCCACGCTCAAGCCGGGCAAAAACGAGTTGATGGTCAACAGCAAGAACTTGGACCTGCGCAACGCTAGCCACCAGGTCGACATCCGCTTCGCCGACACTTCGGTGAAAACCCTGCAAGCCACCCTCTGGTACATGAACGGTCGCCACGAGGACATCAAGATCGACAAACCGGAAACCTCCGAGACTGACGGGCGTTTCGCTTTCGAGTTGCGCACGGACGAAGACTGGGCCTCGCAGAACCTGCTGGCCGTTGAAGTCCAGGGCCCGGAACAAGCGGGTGCAGCGCCACAGAAAGTCGAAGCGAAAATTTGCAAACGCAACGTGTTCCCGGGCGCCGAGCAGCGTACTGCTTCGGTCGGGCAATGAGGTCTGCCATGCGCAATCCGAAATTTTCAACACTGTTGGCACCGACGCTTTTGAGCCTGGCGATGTTCGCCGGGGCCACACAAGCGGCTGCGCCACTGCGTCCACCCCAGGGCTATTTTGCGCCTGTGGATAAATTCAAGACGGGCGACAAAAGCGAAGGCTGCGATGCGATGCCGACGCCGTACACCGGCTCGTTGCAATTTCGCAGCAAGTACGAAGGTTCGGACAAGGCCCGCGCGACCCTGAACGTGCAGTCGGAAAAAGCCTTCCGCGAAAGTACCGCCGACATCACCAAGATCGAGCGCGGCACCAGTAAACGCGTGATGCAGTTCATGCGTGACGGCCGCCCGGAACAACTGGAGTGCACGTTGAACTGGCTGACGACCTGGGCTCGGGCGGATGCCTTGATGTCCAGGGACTTCAACCACACCGGCAAGTCGATGCGCAAATGGGCGCTGGGCAGCATGGCTTCGGCGTATATCCGCCTGAAGTTTTCCGACTCCCATCCGCTGGCCACCCATCAGCAGGAAGCCCAGCTGATCGAAGCCTGGTTCAGCAAGATGGCCGACCAGGTGGTCAGTGACTGGGACAACCTGCCGCTCGACCAGACCAACAACCACTCGTACTGGGCCGCCTGGTCGGTGATGGCCACTTCCGTCGCCACCAACCGTCGCGACCTGTTCGACTGGGCGGTGAAGGAATACAAGGTCGGCGCCAACCAGATCGACGCCGACGGCTACCTGCCCAATGAACTCAAGCGCCAGCAACGGGCGCTGGCCTACCACAACTACGCCCTGCCGCCGCTGGCGATGATCGCCAGTTTCGCCCAGGTCAACGGCGTGGACTTGCGCCAGGAAAACAATGGCGCACTCAAACGCCTGGGTGACCGGGTACTCGCCGGGGTGAAAGACCCGGATGAGTTCGAGGAAAAGAACGGCAAGGAACAGGACATGACCGACCTGAAAGAGGGCATGAAATTCGCCTGGCTCGAGCCGTTCTGCTCGCTCTACGCCTGTACGCCGGACGTGCTTGCGAAGAAGCACAAGATGCAACCGTTCAAGAACTTCCGCCTAGGCGGTGACCTGACCAAGGTCTACGACCCGGCCAATGAAAAGGGCAGCAAGGGTTCCTAAAGCCAAACACAACCCCCTGTAGGAGCTGGCTTGCCAGCGAAAGCGTCCTCACAGCCGACAAAGACGTCGCCTGATACATCGCCTTCGCTGGCAAGCCAGCTCCTACACATCAAACAAGGAGAGACCGGGATGGTTTTTTCATCCAACGTGTTCCTGTTTTTGTTCTTGCCGATCTTCCTCGGCTTGTACTACCTGAGCGGGCAACGCTATCGCAATCTGCTGCTGCTGATTGCCAGTTACGTGTTCTACGCCTGGTGGCGTGTGGACTTCCTCGCGCTGTTCGCCGGCGTCACGCTGTGGAACTACTGGATCGGCCTGAAAGTCGGTGCCGCCGGGGTCAGGACCAAACCGGCGCAGCGCTGGCTGCTGCTCGGCGTGGCCGTCGACCTGTGCATCCTCGGCTACTTCAAGTACGCCAACTTCGGCGTCGACAGCATCAACGCGATGATGACGTCGGTGGGTCTTTCGCCGTTCATCCTGACCCACGTGCTGCTGCCGATCGGGATCTCGTTCTACATTTTCGAGTCCATCAGCTACATCATCGACGTATACCGTGGTGATACCCCGGCGACCCGCAACCTGATCGACTTCGCGGCGTTCGTGGCGATTTTCCCACACCTGATCGCCGGCCCTGTACTGCGTTTCCGCGATCTGGCCGACCAGTTCAACAACCGCACCCACACCCTCGACAAGTTCTCTGAGGGCTGCACGCGGTTCATGCAGGGTTTCATCAAGAAAGTCTTCATCGCCGATACCCTGGCGGTGGTGGCCGACCACTGCTTCGCCCTGCAAAACCCGACCACGGGCGATGCCTGGCTCGGCGCGCTGGCGTACACCGCGCAGCTGTATTTCGACTTCTCCGGTTACAGCGACATGGCCATCGGCCTGGGCTTGATGATGGGTTTTCGCTTCATGGAGAACTTCAAGCAGCCTTACGTCAGCCAGTCGATCACCGAGTTCTGGCGGCGCTGGCACATCAGCCTGTCGACCTGGCTGCGTGACTATCTGTACATCACCCTCGGCGGTAACCGTAAGGGCACGCTGATGACCTATCGCAACCTGTTCCTGACCATGCTGCTCGGCGGTCTGTGGCACGGCGCGAACATCACCTACATCGTCTGGGGTGCGTGGCACGGCATGTGGCTGGCGATTGAAAAAGCCATCGGCCTGAACACCTCTCCACGCAGTTTCAACCCGATCCGCTGGGTGATGACCTTCCTGCTGGTGGTGATGGGCTGGGTGATCTTCCGCGCGGAAAACCTTCACGTCGCCGGGCGCATGTACGGCGCGATGTTCAGCTTCGGCGACTGGTCGCTGTCGGAACTCAACCAGGCCAGCCTCACCGGCCTGCAAGTGGCAACGCTGATCGTGGCTTACGTGACCCTGGCGTTCTTCGGCCTGCGCGATTTCTACACCAACCAGCCACCGGCCAAGACCAAGCCTGCCGTGAACGTCGATGCCGACGGCCCGGCCGCTGCGACACCGGGAACGATCAAGGCCGTGCCTGGGGATAACCCGGCAAACATCCACCAGCCTGGCTACACCGTCGGCGTCGACGCCCAGGTGCAACCGGCCTATTGGACCGCTGACTGGTCGCGCTACGTGATGCGTGCGCTGGTGCTGCTGCTGTTCATCGCCTCGATTCTCAAACTCTCGGCGCAAAGCTTCTCGCCGTTCCTTTACTTCCAGTTCTGAGGGATCTGACCATGACCCGCTCATTACGCATCTTCTACATCGCGCTGTTCCTGGTGACCCTGCTGGTACTGGGTCTGTGGTCGGTGCGCAGCTTCTTCGGCTTCAGCACCAACGCCGACGCAACGGTGCTCAACGGTCGCTGGACCAAGGCCGTGGAAACCCACTACGACGACGAGTTCCCGATCAAGCGCCTGGGCACCAATCTCTGGGCCGCGCTGGATTTCAAACTGTTCAACGAAGGTCGTCCGGGCGTGGTGCTCGGTCGCGACCAATGGTTGTACAGCGATGAAGAATTCCACCCGGTGGTCAACGAAGAGTTGAACCTGCAAGGCAACTACGCGCTGGTCGAAGGCGTGCGCCAGACACTGAAAGAGAAAGGCGTGCAACTGGTGATGGCGGTGGTGCCGGCCAAAGTGCGCCTGTACCCGGAACACCTCGGTGAGGTGAAACCGGCGAGCATCCACGCCAACCTCTACAAGGATTTCCACCAACGCCTGGCCGCCGACCGGATTCCAGCCCCTGACCTGCTCGGCCCGCTGCAACAGGCCAAACAGGATGGCCAGCAAGTGTTCCTGCGCACCGACACCCACTGGACGCCGCAAGGTGCCGAGATCGCCGCCAACCGTCTGGCCAAGACCATTGCCGACAAGTACCCGCTGAGCGGCGAGCCGCAGCGTTTCGTCACTGAGCCGGCGGAGACCATCACCCACAAGGGCGATCTGCGTCTGTTCCTGCCGCTGGACCCGCTGTTCGAAAACCTGATGCCCAAGACAGAACCCTTGCAGAAGCGCAATACGGTCGCGGCTGAAGATCAGCCCGCCGGCGACGACGCGCTGTTCGCCAATACCGAAGTGCCGGTGGCCCTGATCGGCACCAGCTACAGCGCAAACCCCAACTGGAACTTCGTCGGCGCGCTCAAGCAGGCGCTGCACAGCGACGTGGTCAATTACGCCGAAGACGGCCACGGCCCGATTCTGCCGATGCTCAGCTACCTGAAAAGCGATGCCTTCAAGAACAGCCCCCCACAGGTGCTGATCTGGGAGTTCCCTGAACGATATCTGCCTGTGAACAACGAAATCGGCGACGCCGACCCGCAGTGGGTCGCAGAGCTTAAACAAGCCGGCGCTCGCCAACAAAACGTAGCCGCAAACACTAAATCCGAGACGCCCGACCGGGCGCAAAACTGAAAGAGAGGTACACCATGACTTTCACTACAACTCCGCGTCGTCTCGCCAAACGCTTTGCCCTGGTTGCCGGCCTCAGCGTGCTGTCGATACAGGCTTTCGCCGGTGGCGACGCCGCCCTGTACGGCCCGACCGCGCCGAAAGGCTCGACCTTCGTGCGCATCTACAACGCCAGCAACGCCGAAGTCAGCGCCACCGTCGGCAGCACCAACCTGAGCGACGTCGCACCGCTGTCGAGCAGTGACTTCAGCTTCATGCCGGGTGGCGACTACAGCGCCAAGGTCGGCAGCCAGACGCTGCCGGTGAAACTGGCCGGCGACCACTATTACACCCTGGTCAACAACGCCAGCGGCGCACCGCAACTGATCGAAGAGCCGCCGTTCAAGAACAAGCAGAAGTCCCTGGTACGCCTGCAAAACCTCAGCGACAAGGCGCTGACCCTGAAGACCGCCGATGGCAAGACCGACGTGGTCCCGAGCGTGGCAGCCAAAGGCCGTGGCGAGCGTGAAATCAACCCGGTGAAGGTCAGCCTGGCCTTGTACGACGGCACCACCAAAGTCGGCGACGTGAAACCGGTCGCGCTGGAACGCGGTGAAGCCGCGGTGCTGTACGTCACCGGCAGCGGCAGCAGCCTGTCGCCGGTCTGGGTGAAACGCCCGGTGTCGACGCGCTAATACATTTTTCAGGCTGACCCATGTCTCCTGTAGGAGCGAGCATGCTCGCGAAAAACGTCAGGGCAACGCGTTTATCCAGACAGCGCGCGTTTTCGTTGACGTCCATCGCGAGCAAGCTCGCTCCTACAAAGGCCAGCCGGACACGGAACAAAAACAAGAGTGAAACGACAGAACTCTCGTGGCTCTAACCAATCGATATTCAAGGAGTAACAACATGATTCCGGTGATCTTGTCAGGTGGTAGTGGCTCACGTCTTTGGCCGCTTTCCCGTAAGCAATTCCCTAAGCAGTTCCTGGCCCTGACCGGCGAACACACCCTGTTCCAGCAAACCCTGGAACGCCTGGTGTTCGAAGGCATGGATTCGCCAATCGTGGTCTGCAACAAGGACCACCGCTTCATCGTCAACGAGCAGTTGGCCGCCCGCAAGCTGGAATCCCAGCGCATCCTGATGGAGCCGTTCGGTCGCAACACTGCGCCGGCCGTGGCCCTGACCGCGATGATGCTGGTCAGTGAAGGTCGCGACGAGCTGATGCTGGTGCTGCCGGCCGACCATGTGCTGGAAGACCAGAAAGCCCTGCAACGCGCCCTGGCCCTGGCCACCGTCGCCGCCGAAAACGGTGAAATGGTGCTGTTCGGCGTGCCGGCCACCAAGCCGGAAACCGGTTATGGCTACATCAAGTCGACCAACGACTCGCTGCTGCCTGAAGGCGTCAGCCGCGTCTCGCACTTCGTCGAAAAACCCGACGTGAAGCGCGCCACCGAGTTCGTCCAGTCCGGCGGTTACTTCTGGAACAGCGGCATGTTCCTGTTCCGCGCCAGTCGCTTCCTCGAAGAGCTGAAAAAGCACGATCCGGACATCTACGACACCTGCCTGCTGACCCTGGAACGCAGCCAGCAGGATGCCGACACCATCACCTTCGACGAAGCCACCTTCGCCTGCTGCCCGGACAACTCCATCGACTACTCGGTGATGGAAAAAACCCAACGCGCCTGCGTCGTGCCGCTGACCGCTGGCTGGAGCGATGTTGGCTGCTGGTCGTCGCTGTGGGAAGTCAATAAAAAAGACGCCAACGGCAACGTCACCAAAGGCGACGTGGTGATCCAGGACAGCAAAAACTGCATGATCCACGGCAACGGCAAGCTGGTGTCGGTGATCGGCCTGGAAAACATCGTCGTGGTGGAAACCAAGGACGCCATGATGATCGCCCACAAGGACAAGGTCCAAGGCGTGAAGCAGATGGTCAACACCCTCAACGAACAGGGCCGCAGCGAAACCCAGAACCACTGCGAAGTCTACCGTCCGTGGGGCTCCTACGACTCGGTGGACATGGGCGGTCGTTTCCAGGTCAAGCACATCTCGGTCAAGCCGGGCGCGTGCCTGTCGCTGCAGATGCACCACCACCGCGCCGAGCACTGGATCGTGGTCAGCGGCACCGCCGAGGTGACCTGTGACGAGAACGTGTTCCTGCTGACCGAGAACCAGTCGACCTACATTCCGATCGCTTCGGTGCATCGCCTGCGTAACCCGGGGAAGATTCCGCTGGAGATCATTGAGGTCCAGTCGGGCAGCTATCTGGGCGAAGACGATATCGAACGCTTCGAAGATATCTACGGGCGGTCGACGCCGATTGAGCGTGGGGTTGCGGTGAAGACGATCGCGCAGTAAGCAATCGGTAGAACAAGAAGCCCCCATCCAGTCCACTGCGTTCCCTATCCGCAGCAGGCTGGGCGGGGGCTTTTTTTGCACTGAGTTTTGTATTGCCTTGCCTGGCCTCATCGCGAGCAAGCTCGCTCCCACAGGGTATTGGGTTGATCACAGATTTTGTGTTCGGCTCGGACCATTGTGGGAGCGAGCTTGCTCGCGATGGGGTCAGTCGGCACACCACCGAATCGCCCATCGCCAACCCCACCTGCGCTTAGGTAGGATGACCCTCTCTATTCCCGAGATTTACGTCATGTTCATCGGCGCCTTGCTGGTCATCACCTGGCTGGTCCTGTTGCTGCGCTATCCGGCCAAGGCCTTGCCCGTTTCCATGGCCGCCGCCGTGGGGCTGGGCATCGTCGCTACCTGGGTCATCTGGATGGACCATCGCGAACTCAAGCAGCTGCAACGCCTGGAGTTGCGCATCAGCTACGCGCCGCAGCAATGTCCCGCCGATCGACCGCTGCAATTGACCCTGAACAATGGCAACGACGTGCCGCTCACTGAGTTGCGCTGGCGGGTCGCGGCCTATGCACCGGGCGATACGGTGAACCTGGCCGACAATCAATACACCGCACCGCGCTATCGTGGCCCAGGCGAACTGCAGGCCGGAGGCAACTGGGAAGACTGTTTGCCGCTGCCGCCACTGCGCCCTGGCTACCGTCCGGAAACCCTGGAGTTTCGCGCCGAGCGGTTGCAGGGTAGTTTTTCCGACTGATCACTCCCCCATTTTTTGCACAAGGAATGCGCCATGCCCGTTGCGTTGATTACCGGTTGTTCCAGTGGCATCGGCCGTGCCCTTGCCGATGCGTTCAAGGGCGCCGGCTATGAGGTCTGGGCCAGTGCGCGCAAGTCTGAAGACGTCGCCATGCTGAGCGCTGCCGGATTTACCGCCGTGCAACTTGACGTAAACGATGGTGTTGCCCTTGAGCAACTGAGCGACCGCATCAACCAGGAGCGTGGTGGTCTCGACGTGCTGATCAACAACGCGGGTTATGGCGCCATGGGGCCACTGCTCGATGGTGGTGTGCCAGCCATGCAACGCCAGTTCGAAACCAATGTATTCGCAATCGTCGGCGTCACCCGCGCGATGTTTCCCGTGCTGCGCCGGACCAAAGGATTGGTCGTGAATATCGGCAGCGTTTCGGGTGTGCTGGTCACGCCATTCGCCGGCGCCTACTGCGCTTCGAAAGCCGCCGTGCATGCCTTGAGCGATGCCTTGCGCATGGAACTGGCGCCGTTCGGTGTGCGGGTGATGGAAGTCCAGCCGGGGGCCATTGCTTCCAGCTTTGCCAGGAACGCCGGGCAAGAAGCCGAGCAACTGATCAGTGAGCAATCGCCATGGTTCCCGCTGCGCGAAGGCATTCGCGCCCGGGCCAGGGCTTCCCAGGACAAACCGACCCCGGCCAGTGAATTCGCCGCCGGGTTACTCAAGGCCGTACAGCGGAGCAAACCTGCGCGCCTGGTGCGCCTGGGCAATGGCAGTCGTGCGTTGCCGCTGATGGCCAGTTTGTTGCCCAAGGGGTTGCTCGAATCCGGGCTGATGAAGCGGTTCGGGTTGCGTGGGCAACTCTGAGACCTAGTCGCCTGCAATCGCGAGCAAGCTCGCTCCCACAGGTCATGCGCAGATTTTGAAATGGCGCCAATCCTGTGGGAGCGAGCTTGCTCACGATGGCGTCAGAACAGACACCACAAAATTTCAGGAAACAACATGACTGACTACACCGAATACTTCGACGAAGTGATCCAGGCCCACATGGCCATCGAACAATGGCTGGCTGAAGAACGCGACGCATCCGAACTCGAAAAACTGCTGACCCGTTTTTCTCCGCAGTTCTCCATGGTCTCGCCGCTGGGCCGGGTGCTGGATTTTGACGCGCTGAACGAACTGTTCACGCTGGCGGGCGGCAAGAAACTGGGGTTTCGCATCGAGCTCAGTGAGTTGCGTGGTATTGCGTTGTACGACGGCGGCGCGACCGTGAGTTATCGCGAACAACAGACCGATGCCACCGGACTGCACTCGGATCGTCGCTCCACGGTGGTGTTCGAGAAGCAGGTGGATGGCCGGGTGATCTGGCGGCATCTGCATGAGACGTTTTGCAAAGGTTGACGCATGCGCTTTCTGTGGTGAGGGGGCTTGCCCCCGCTCGGCTGCGCAGCAGTCGCCAAACCTGTAAATGCGGTTTGCCCGAAATGACCTGATGGCAGGTTTTGGGGCCGCTTCGCGACCCAACGGGGCGATGCGGCGACCCGACAAGCCCCCTCGCCACAGGGTTACTCACCAGTCGCAGACTTCACCACCACCGTACAAGTAATCCCCGCCGCCAACACCACACCCTCCGGAACTTCATCGATATGAATGCGCACCGGCACCCGTTGTGCCAGGCGCACCCAGTTGAAGGTCGGGTTGACGTCGGCAATCAACTCGCGACTCTCCGGGTTGTCGCGGTCGTAGATGCCACGGGAAATGCTTTCCACGTGGCCCTTGAGCACTTCGCCGCTCATCAGTTGCATGTCGGCCTTATCACCCACGCGCACATGGGGCAGCTTGGTTTCTTCGAAGAAGCCGTAGACCCAGAACGAGTTCATGTCGACCACGGCCATTTTCGCCTCTCCGATGCGCGCATAGTCGCCGCGATGCACGTTGAGGTTGGTGACGTAGCCGTCCACCGCTGCGCGCACTTCAGTGCGTTTGAGGTTGAGCTCGGCGGCTTCCAGTTGCGCCTGGGCCTGCTGGTAATCGGCCAGGGCCGAGTCGGCGAGGTTACTGGCGTCGTCGCGGTTTTCCCGGGAGATCACCAGGTTGTCCATATCGGCGCGACGATGGGCGTTAACCTTGCGCATCTCCCAGGTTGCCTTGCGCGAGGCGACCAGCGACTGCGCCTGCTTCACCGCAAGACGGTAGTGCTCGGGGTCGATCTGCATCAGCAAATCGCCCTTCTTCACCAGTTGGTTGTCGCGCACCGGCACGTCTACCACTTCACCGGTGACGTCGGCGGCGACGTTGATGATATCGGCGCGCACACGGCCGTCACGGGTCCATGGCGTGTTCATGTAGTGCTCCCACAAGGAGCGGCCGATCCACAGCGCGAGGGCCAGCACCAGCAAGGTCGCCAGCAGGCTGAAAAACTTTTTCATCGGGGGCATTCTTCAGAGATAGAGAGTCAGTGATAGAGAGTCAACGGTAGACAGTCAGCGCCAACGCGCCGAACAGACAGGTAAACAGGCTCAGGCGCAGCAACGCCGGGTGCCAGAAAAAGCGGTACAGATCGAACCCGGACAGGAACCGGTCCAGTGCCCAGGCCAACGCCGCCGCGATGAAAAACATCAGGGTCATGGTTGGCATGTACACGCCGTGGAAGGCGATTTCACGAGGCATGTTCAAGTCCTTGTGGCTGGCTAATGGCGAAGGTGGCAAGCGGTGATTGCGGGTCGAGCAGCGAGGTGCGAATGAAGTGCAGATAGCTCTTCACCCGGCGTAACGCCGAGGTATCGAAATGAGGGGCGAAGGGTTCGTCGGTGGACTGCACACGGCTGATCGCGTGATCGACCGCGATCAGCCCGCGTTCGAGGTTGCTGCTGTTTGGTTGCAGGAACAGCCGCACCAGCGCACGCCCCATCACCCGGATCGCCTGGCGCCATGGCCGGGATTCGGCATAGGCCGGATGCACCGGCAGAATCGCCTGCTCCTTGCGCAGCTCGATGATCGCGTGGCCGACCTCCAGCACCACGAACATCCAGCGCAGCAATTCGCGCTGCACTTGCGGCTGCCCCGCCGCGAAACCGTAGGCCTGATGCACCAGATCGCGGGTGCGGCTTTCGAAACTCGACGCCAGGCCCTTGAGCTTGCCGCTGATGGCGTACACCACCTGACCGCGCAAATCCTGCTCCAGGCGACGCCATAGCCAGCGGCTGTTGGGCGGCAGAATGATCGCCCCGGCCGCTGCGCACACCAGCATGCCGAGCACCATGGCAATGTAATCGTTGATGAACGTGTAAGGGTTGTAGACCGTGAGGTTGTCCGGCACTGAACCTGTGCTGAAGAAGATCAGCAAGCCCAGGCCGACGCCGACGTATTGCGGCCGTGAGGTCAGGAACGCGCCCAGTACGATCACCGGTGCGAGCATCACGCACAGCAACGCGAATCCGTCGATCCACGGAAAAATGAAAAACATCTCGACGAAGCCGATCAGCGCCCCGAGCAACGTTCCGCACGCCATCTGAAAGGCCATGCGTTTCGGGTTCGGGGTGGCGGCGGACAAGCCCACGGTTGCAGCAGCGATCAGGGTCATGGTCGCGCCGCTCGGCCAGGCGGTTGCCACCCAGTAGCTGCCCAAAACCACCAGGATGAACGCCGCGCGAATCCCCGATGCTGCTGCGGCCATCCAGTTGGTTTGCGGAGTGAACGACTCGTCCCAGCGCTCCCGTTCGTGGCTGTGATCGGCCAGGGAGGCGTGGGTCTGTGCATAACTGTGCAGGTCGTCGACGAAGCGATAGAGCAGTTCGTACGCGGTGTGGAAATCCAGCAGTTCGTCGTCGCTCGGTTCGCTCTCCTGAAAGATCGCCCGCAGGCTGCGCACCCGCACCGGCAACCCTGCCTTGTATGCGCTCAGCGCCGTAACCAGACGCGCCGCATCGGCGCTGGTCAGGGCACGACCGCTGAAGCCGTCGAGCAGTTCGGCGAGGTCTTGCAAGCCCGGTTTTATCGCCGCCACGGCATGGTCCGTATTGTTGTTGCGCAAGCGTTCGAGCAACTGATGCAGGGCATTGAAGCGCGTGGTGATGCCCATGAACTCACTGTTCAGGCGACTGAGTCGTCCATTGCGCCGACGCATGTGCGGGTCTTCGAACACGGTGACGCTGCGCAACCCTTCCAGTCCGACTGCCTCGGCAATGAAACGCACGTTGCCGGCCTCGAACGCCTCGCGCTGACTGCGGCCACGCAAGCCGTCGGTGACGAACAGGGCAAACACGCCGAAGCGCTGATACAGGGCGTTGCGCATGGCGGCGCTGGCGGTTTGTGGCAGGATTGCAGCGCTGATCAATGTCGAACAGAGAATGCCCAATGAGATTTCCAGCACCCGCCAGACCGCCGCCATGAACGCACCTTCCGGATGGGCCAGCGCGGGCAAACCGACCATTGCGGCGGTGTATCCGGCGAGAACGAAACCGTAGGCGCGGAAGTTGCGGCAGCGCGCGGCGCCGGCCGTGCAGATACCGACCCAGATCGCCAGCGAACCGAGGAACAGTTCTGTGTTCTGCGCAAACAGGGCGATCAGCGCGACCATCACCGCCGACCCGGCCAGGGTGCCGAGAAAACGATAGAAACTCTTGGCGAACACCTGGCCGCTTTGCGGCTGCATGACGATGAACACGGTGATCATCGCCGTGCGCGGTTGCGGCAGTTCCAGGCGCATGGCCAGCCACAGCGTCAGGAATGCCGCGAACAGTACCTTGAAGATATAAACCCAGGTCACGCCGTCGCTGCGTGCCCAGTCGAAGAACCCCCGGCGCCATTCCAGGGAGTACAGCCAGCGCAAGGGTGCGGGCAAGGGAGTCATGAAATCCTGCTCAGTCATGTAGGAGCGAGCTTGCTCGCGAAGAGGGAGTGTCAGGCAGCATCAATGTCGTCTGACACACCGCCATCGCGAGCAAGCTCGCTCCCACAGGTTTTGTGTTCAACGCAAAAGGCTCGGGGTTTTCGGTGCCTGGGTCTGTTCGGCATTCGGCACGTCATTACCGGCACCGAGGCCACCGCCCAACGCCGTCACCAACTCGGCATGGGCACTCAAACGCGCCGCCTGAACCTGCTGCTGCACTTGCTGCTGCTTGAACAACAAGGTCTGGGCATTAAGCACATTGAGGTAATCGGTCAGCCCACGCTGGTAGGCGATCATCGCGATGTCGTAAGTCTTCTGCGCGATGGCCACCGACTCGGCGGCGAATGCCTGCTGCTTGTCCATGGACTCGCGGCGGATCAACTGGTCGGAGATGTTTCTCAGCGCGTTGACCAGGGTCTGGTTGTACTTGGCCACGGCGATGTCATACCCGGCCGAGGCTTCGCCCAGTTCCGAGCGCAATCGACCGCCATCGAAGATCGGCAATGAAATCGCCGGCCCCACGCTGTAGTTGAGTTTCTTGCCGGTCAGGAACTCCAGGGCCCCGCCGCCGGTGGCCATGTAGCCGAGGCTGCCGACCAGATCGACATTCGGGTAGAAACCGGCATGGGCGACATCGATACCCCGCGCCTGCGCCGCCACTTGCCAGCGGCTGGCGACCACGTCCGGGCGTTGGCCGAGCAATTGCGCGGGCAGCGAAGACGGCAGTTTCAGTGGTGCCCCCAACGACAACGCAGGCCGTTGCAACTGCGCGCCCTCCCCCGGCCCCTTGCCGGCGAGGGCCGCGAGCTGGTTGCGGCTCAGGGCGATCTCTTCGTCGAGGGCATCGATCTGGCGATGGGTTTCCGGCAGCGGCGTCTCGGCCTGGCTGACTTCGAAATGGGTGCCGATACCACCGTTCAGGCGTTTTTGCGCCAGTTCGAGAATCTGCTGTTGTTGCTTCAGGGTCGCCTCGACGATGTCCCGCTGGGCGTAATGCAACGACAACTCGATGTAGACCCGTACGATGTTGTCCTGCAGTTCGAGCTGCGCCTGACGCGCTTCGGCAACCGTCATGTGCGCCATGTCCACGGCGCGCTCGGTGGCATTGCTTTCGCGGCCCCAGAGGTCGAGGGCATAGCTGAAGCCCAGCGCGGCATTGTTGTCCCAGGTGGTGCTGTTGGCCAGTTCGCCAGGGCCATAGAACTGGTCGGTCGGCCAGTTGTGGCGCTTGAGGGTGGACTCGCCATTGATCTGCAAAGACTCGGCCGCTTCGGCCACGCCGGCCATGGACCGGGCCTGACGCACCCGGGCGGCGGCCATCGCCAGGCTCGGGCTGCCTTGCAGGGCGAGGTCGATCCAGCGGTTCAGTTGTGGGTCGCCATAGGCTTGCCACCATTGTGAGGTGGGCCAGTGCGCATCCTGCGCAGCGCTCTGGATCGCTTCGTCGGTGGCCAGTGAATTGGCCTCCAGCGTCTTGCCCTGTGGAGCAATACCTCCGGTTCCGATGCAGCCGCTGATTGCCAGGGTTAAAGCCAAAACACTGAGCGGCTGAAGCGCTCTGCTGATGCGACGCGGCACTGCTGCGATTTCCTGAGGTGGGGAGATGTTCGGGGCGTAAGAGGTGAGCGCAATTCTATGGGGCGACCTGAAAGGCGATAAGCTGGGATTCCTGTGAATCTTTGTTACCGTTAACGAGATAATCCGTAGGTAGATCTTTAGTCGCCTGTAAATAAACAGAAACTTCGTGTCACAATTTGTCATTCGACGAGAGAGCACCCCATGGACACTTTGCAAAACATGCGCGCCTTCAGTTACGTGGCCGAAGCCGGCAGCTTCACCGCCGCCGCCATACAACTGGACACCACCACGGCCAACGTCTCGCGCGCGGTCTCCAACCTGGAAGCCCATCTGCAAACCCGTCTGCTCAACCGAACGACCCGCCGTATCGCCCTGACCGAAGCCGGCAAGCGCTACCTGTTGCGCTGCGAACAGATCCTGGCCTACGTCGAAGAAGCCGAAGCCGAGGCCAGCGACGCCCACGCCCGCCCGGCCGGGCAACTGAAAGTGCACACCATGACCGGCATCGGCCAGCACTTCGTGATCGACGCCATCGCCCGCTACCGCAAGACCCACCCGGACGTGACCTTCGACCTGACCATGGCCAACCGCGTGCCGGACCTGCTCGACGAAGGCTACGACGTGTCCATCGTCCTGGCACGCGAACTGCCGGATTCGGGTTTCGTCTCCCAGCGCCTGGGCATCACCTACAGCATCGTTTGCGCCTCACCGGCCTACGTCAAAGCCAACGGCTGCGCACAAAAACCCGGCGACCTGCTCAACCACGCCTGCCTGCGCCTGGTCAGCCCAGTGATTCCGCTGGAGAAATGGGCCTTCGACGGTCCTGACGGCCAGGAAATGGTCACCATCAACAGCTCACCGTTCCTGGTGAACTCCGCCGACGCGATGAAATCCGCGATCATCAGCGGCATGGGCGTTGGCGTCCTGCCGCTGTACGCCGCGATAGAAGGCCTGCGCAACGGCACGCTGGTACGCATGATGCCCAAATACCGCTCCCAGGAACTGAACCTGTACGCCATCTACCCGTCGCGCCAGTACCTGGATGCGAAGATCAAGACCTGGGTCGAGTATCTGCGCGGTTCATTGCCGGAATTGCTGGCGGCGCACCAGGCGGAACTGGCGGCGTATGAATTGAGCGGGAGTCTGGGTGGGGTTCGGGTGGCGAATTGACAGGTCCCACGTAGGAGCTGTCGAGTGAAACGAGGCTGCGATCTTTTGATCTTGTTTTTAAAAGGCAAGATCAAAAGATCGCAGCCTTCGGCAGCTCCTGCCAGGCCGAGTGTCAGCTCGCCTGCAGCTCTTGAACCAAACCGCAAACTGACAGCGCCGTCAGTTAGCCGTCACCCTCCTGACCGGCAAACAGGTTTATAAAGGAAAATACCAACCGACCACCCAGCCCTGGCGCCTCACTCGCATGCGAATCCAGAAAAAATCGGCCCTGCTCGTCGCCCTTCTGATCGTCCTGGCAGCGCTGGGCCTGTGGTATGCCGCCAAACCGGCCAAAGCCAAACTCGCCCCTCCCACCGCCATCCCCGTGCGAGTGGTCGCCGTTGCCGAAAAAGACGTGCCGCGCTACGTCAGCGGCATCGGTTCGGTGTTGTCCCTGCACAGCGTCGTGGTCCGCCCGCAAATCGACGGCATTCTCACCAAAATCCTGGTCAAGGAAGGCCAACTGGTGAAAAAAGGCGACCTGCTTGCCACCATCGACGACCGGTCGATCCGCGCCAGCCTCGACCAGGCCCGGGCGCAACTGGGTGAAGGCCAGGCGCAACTGCAAGTGGCGCTGGTCAACCTCAAGCGCTACAAACTGCTGAGCGTCGACGACGGCGTGTCCAAGCAGACTTACGACCAGCAACAGGCCCTGGTCAACCAGCTCAAGGCCACCGCCCAAGGCAACCAGGCGTCGATTGATTCCGCCGAGGTACAGCTTTCCTACACACAAATCCGCTCACCGGTCAGCGGTCGTGTCGGTATTCGTACGGTGGACGAAGGCAACTTCCTGCGCATGACCGACACCAAGGGCCTGTTCACTGTCACCCAGATCGACCCGATCGCCGTGGAGTTTTCCCTGCCGCAGCAAATGCTGCCGACCTTGCAGGGCCTGATCAACGACCCACAGCACGCCCAGGTCAAGGCCTACATCGGTGCCGACACCGACGGCGAAACCGGCAACCTGCTCGGCGAAGGTCACCTGACCCTGATCGACAACCAGATCAACGCCAGCACCGGCACCATCCGCGCCAAGGCCGAGTTCGACAATCCAGGGCAGAAGCTCTGGCCGGGCCTGCTGGTAACGGTAAAGATTCAGACGGCCCTGGAGAAAAATGCGCTGGTGGTGCCGCCGACAGTCGTACAACGCGGCCTTGACCAGCACTTCGTGTACCGGGTCAATGGCGACAAGGTCGAAGCCGTGCAGGTGCAGATGGTCTATCAAAGCAGCGGCCAGGACATTATCAAAGGTGTGAAGCCCGGTGATGTGCTGGTCAGCGATGGTCAGTCGCGGCTCAAGCCCGGCGCTACTGTGCAAGTGCTGGCCGAGCCGCCGCAAGTGGTGCGATCGGAGGCGGCGCAATGAAGGGCCATGGTTCGATTTCAGCCGGGTGCATCGACCACCCGGTGGCCACGGTCCTGCTGACATTCGCCCTGGTGCTGCTGGGGGTCATCGCGTTTCCACGCCTGCCGGTAGCGCCGTTGCCGGAGGCAGAGTTCCCGACCATCCAGGTGGCCGCGCAACTGCCCGGCGCCAACCCGGAAACCATGGCTTCCTCGGTGGCCACCCCCCTTGAAGTGCAATTCAGCGCCATTCCCGGCGTAACCCAGATGACCTCGAGCAGTGCACTGGGCTCGACCATCCTGACCTTGCAATTCACCCTCGACAAGAGCATCGACACCGCCGCCCAGGAAGTGCAGGCGGCGATCAACACTGCCGCGGGCAAGCTGCCCAAGGACATGCCCAACCTGCCGACCTGGCGCAAGGTCAACCCGGCGGACAGCCCGGTGCTGATCCTCAGCGTCAACTCCTCGCTGATGCCCGGCCCGCAGCTCAGCGACCTGACGGAAACCCTGTTGTCCCGTCAGCTCAGTCAGGTCGACGGTGTAGGCCAGGTCGTCATCACCGGTCAGCAGCGTCCGGCGATCCGCGTTCAGGTTTCGGCGGACAAGCTCGCGGCCATCGGCCTGACCCTCGCCGACATCCGCCTGGCGATCCAGCAGACCAGCCTCAACCTGGCCAAAGGTGCGCTGTACGGGGAGTCGAGCATCTCGACCCTGTCCACCAACGACCAGTTGTTCCACCCGGAGGACTACAGCCAGCTGATTGTTTCCTACAAGGACGGCGCACCGGTTCATCTGCGCGATGTCGCCAAAGTCGTCAACGGCTCGGAAGATGCCTACATCCAGGCTTGGGCCGGCTCGCAACCGGGGGTGAACCTGGTGATCTTCCGCCAGCCGGGGGCCAACATCGTCGAAACCGTGGACCGCATCCAGGCCGCCTTGCCGGCGCTGGAAGCGATGCTTCCTGCCTCAGTGCAGGTCAAGACGCTGATCGACCGCACCCAGACCATCCGAGCCTCGCTGCATGAAGTGGAAATCACCCTGCTGATTGCCATCATGCTGGTGGTGGCGGTGATGGCGCTGTTCCTGCGCCAGTTGTCCGCGACCTTGATTGTCTCGGCAGTGCTGGGGGTTTCGCTGATCGCCAGCTTTGCCCTGATGTATGTGATGGGCTTCAGCCTGAACAACCTGACGCTGGTGGCGATCGTGGTGGCCGTGGGCTTTGTGGTCGACGATGCGATCGTGGTGGTGGAAAACATTCACCGGCACCTGGAGGCCGGCGAAGGCATGCGCGAAGCGGCGATCAAGGGCGCCGGGGAGATCGGCTTCACCGTGGTGTCGATCAGTTTCTCGCTGGTGGCTGCGTTCATTCCGCTGCTGTTCATGGGCGGCGTGGTCGGGCGGTTGTTCAAGGAGTTCGCCCTGACTGCCACCTCGACCATCATGATTTCGGTGGTGGTATCCCTGACCCTGGCGCCGATGCTGGCCGCGTTGTTCATGCGCGCGCCGGTGCATCACGCCCACGACAAACCGGGCTTCGGTGAACGCCTGTTGGCCTGGTACGAAAAAGGCCTGCGCCATGCCCTCGCCCACCAGAAAACGATGATCGGTGTGTTTGCTTTATCGCTGGGCCTGGCCGTCGCCGGTTACATCTTCATTCCCAAGGGTTTCTTCCCGATCCAGGACACCGGTTTCGTCTTCGGCACCACCGAGGCTGCTGCCGATATTTCCTATGGCGACATGGTGAAAAAACACCTGGCAATGGCCGAAATCGTCGCTGCCGATCCCGCAGTCGAAACGTTTTCACATTCCGTCGGTGTCTCGGGCAGCAACCAGACCATCGCCAATGGTCGGTTCTGGATCACCCTGAAAAAACGTGGCGACCGCGATGTCTCGGCCAGCCAGTTCATCGACCGGATTCGTCCGCTACTGATGAAAGTACCGGGCATCGTCCTGTACCTGCGCGCCGGCCAGGACATCAACCTCAGCTCCGGCCCGAGCCGTGCCCAGTACCAATACGTACTCAAGAGCAACGACGGCGGCACACTCAGCACCTGGACCCAGCGCCTGACGGAAAAACTGCGCGCCAACCCGGCCTTCCGCGACATTTCCAATGACTTGCAACTGGGTGGCAGCATCACCCATATCAGCATCGACCGTAGCGCCGCCGCCCGTTTCGGCCTGACCGCCAGCGACGTCGACGAAGCGCTGTACGATGCGTTCGGCCAGCGCCAGATCAATGAATTCCAGACCCAGGTCAACCAGTACAACGTGATCCTGGAACTGGACACCAGGCAGCGCGGCAAGGCCGAGAGCCTCAATTACTTCTACCTGCGCTCGCCCCTGAGCGGGGAAATGGTGCCGCTGTCGGCCCTGGCCAGGTTTGATGCGCCAACCATCGGTCCGCTGTCCATCGCCCATGACGGCATGTTCCCGGCGGCCAACCTGTCGTTCAACCTGGCGCCCGGCGTGGCGTTGGGCGATGCAGTGATCATGCTCAACCAGGCCAAGATCGACATCGGCATGCCGACCGCCATCAGCGGCAATTTCCAGGGCGCCGCCCAGGCGTTCCAGAGTTCGCTGGCCAGCCAGCCGTGGCTGATCCTGGCAGCGCTGGTGGCGGTGTACATCATTCTCGGCGTGCTCTACGAGAGCTTCGTGCACCCGCTGACGATCATTTCGACGTTGCCTTCGGCGGGCCTCGGCGCAGTGATCATGCTGTGGATCTGCGGCCAGGACTTTTCGATCATGGCCTTGATCGGCCTGGTGCTGCTGATCGGTATCGTCAAGAAAAACGGCATTCTGATGATCGACTTTGCCCTCGAAGCGCAGCGCAATGGCGGACTCTCGCCTGAAGAAGCGATCTTCAAGGCCTGCATCATACGTTTCCGGCCGATCATCATGACCACCCTCGCCGCCCTGCTCGGTGCCCTGCCGCTGATGCTCGGCTACGGCACCGGCGCCGAATTGCGCCAGCCCCTGGGGATCGCGGTGGTCGGCGGATTGCTGGTGAGCCAGGCGCTGACGCTGTTCACCACGCCAGTCATATACTTGTGGCTGGAGCGGTTATTTCATAGGCCCAAACCTTCGCCAGTGCGAGAGCTGGCGAGCACAGACTGAGGCGGGGTCATGCGCGTTCTGATTATCGAAGACGAGGAAAAAACCGCGGATTACCTGCACCGCGGCCTGACGGAACAGGGTTACACCGTGGACATGGCGCGCGATGGTGTGGAAGGCCTGCACCTGGCGCTGGAGAGCGACTACGCAGTGATCGTCCTCGATGTGATGCTGCCGGGCCTCGACGGCTTCGGCGTGTTGCGCGCCCTGCGTGCGCGCAAGCAAACACCGGTGATCATGCTCACCGCCCGCGAGCGTGTGGAAGATCGCATCAAGGGCCTGCGTGAAGGCGCCGATGACTATCTGGGCAAACCGTTTTCCTTCCTGGAACTGGTGGCGCGCCTGCAAGCGCTGACCCGCCGTAGCGGCGGCCATGAACCGATGCAAGTGAGCATCGCCGACCTGTGGATAGATTTGATCAGCCGCAAGGCTACCCGAGGTGGCACACGGCTGGACCTGACCGCCAAGGAGTTCTCGCTGCTCAGCGTGCTGGCCCGGCGCCAGGGTGAAATCCTGTCGAAAACCGCCATCGCCGAAATGGTCTGGGACATCAATTTCGACAGCGATGCAAACGTCGTCGAAGTCGCGATCAAACGCCTGCGGGCCAAGCTCGACGGGCCGTTCGAAGAGAAACTGCTGCACACCATTCGCGGCATGGGTTATGTGCTGGAGAGCCGTAGTGTCCAGTAACAGCATCGCCCTGCGCCTGAGCGGCATGTTTACGCTGGTGGCGCTGTTGGTGTTTTTGTTGATCGGCTGGGCGCTGTACCAGCAGGTCGACAAGGGCTTGGGCCTGTTGCCCGAAGCAGAGCTGGACGCGCGCTACAGCGTGCTCCAATCCACGGTCGGCCGTTACGGCACGCCCGAGCACTGGGTGAAGATCAACAACAAGCTCAATCTGCTGAGCGAAGAAGACAAACGCATCCGTTTCTGGATCATCAGCGGCGATCCACACTATGAATACGGCAACCTGACCCCGCAGATCCGCGCCTTTGCCCAAGGGCCGCTGGGCACCCGCGACATGCATTTGCCGGATCACCCCTATCCACTGAAAGTGCTGGTCAGCGAATTCCCGGCCAAGGATCAGCGCCCACCGCTGCGTTTCATGATCGCCATCGACACCGAGACGTTTTTCCATACCCAGCATCAACTGCTGATCGCACTGATCAGCCTGGCGATTGTCGGCGTGCTGTTGGCCTCGGCACTGGGTTACTGGGTAGCGCGGATCGGCCTCAAGCCGCTGATCAAACTGTCCCAGGAAGCCCAGCGCCTGGCCCCGCCGTTGCGCTCGGGGCGCTTGCGCCTGTCGCCATTGCCGCCGGAGCTCGATCAATTCGTCAGTTCGTTCAACTCGACCCTGGAACGGGTTGAACAAGCGTACTCGCGCCTTGAATCGTTCAACGCCGACGTCGCCCACGAACTGCGCTCGCCACTGACCAACCTGATCGGCCAGACCCAGGTCGCATTGACCCGCGGACGCTCCGCCGAGCATTACTTCGAAGTGCTGCAATCGAACCTCGAAGAGCTTGAGCGACTGCGTTCGATCATCAACGACATGCTGTTCCTCGCCAGCGCCGATCAGGGCAGCAAAGCGACCAAACTCACCTCAACCTCACTGGCCGATGAAGTGGCCACGACCCTGGAGTACCTGGATTTCATTCTCGAGGACGCTCAGGTCCGGGTTGAGGTCAGCGGTGACGCGCAAGTGCGGATCGAGATCGCTCATCTGCGCCGGGCGTTGATCAATCTGCTGAACAATGCGGTGCAACACACCGCGCCCGGGCAGGTGATTCAGGTGCGCATTGAAGCACGGGAGCATCAAGTCAGCATCGGCGTCGCCAACCCCGGCTCGCCGATTGCCCGTGAACACCTGCCACGGCTGTTCGAGCGCTTCTACCGGGTCGATGCCTCGCGCAGCAACAGCGGTCAAAACCATGGATTGGGACTGGCCATCGTCAAGGCCATTGCGTTGATGCACGGCGGCGATGTGTTCGTGCGCAGTGACCATGGGATGAATACCTTCGGCATACATCTCCCGGTCTGACGGGCACGCCCTTGTGGCGAGGGGGCTTGCCCCCGTTGGGCCGCGCAGCGGCCCCAAAACTGCAACCACGATTTATCTGATACACCTTGCATACCGGAATTACGACGGCTTCGCCGCCGAACGGGGGCAAGCCCCCTCGCCACAGGGAATGTGCGCTCCCTACTATCGATCTTTGCTTTTGCTGTAACAGTCCTTTCATGAATCCACTCTTTTTCCCCTCGCCCCATATCCTTATCTTTGCCCGCACCAAACAGCACTTGCCAAGCAAGAAGGTTTTAAAGATGTCCAACAGTATGGGTATTGCCAGCGCTTTCATTTTGTCCTCTTTGTTCCTGTCGCCCTTGGCGATGGCGGAAGAGTCGCAGACTTTCGTCACGCATAACGCGTCACGCGCTGCGGCGTTCGAAGAGCATCGGGTCGAGATGACGGCCAAGGCAGTGCAAGACGCCCAGGCCCCGCAAGCCTCCAGCACCCAGGCGCAGCCACGGGCCGAGAAAGACAGCTGATCTGTACCTGTCACGCCAGTTTCCCTCGACACTTTTCATCGGCTCTTCCCTTTGAAAAGTTGTCTTCAAAGCCGCTGCTGTCAGCGGCTTTTTTTTATAGTGACGACCTTCATTGCAATTTCTGCAACGAAAGTCACTGACGCCCCCCCTTCGATCAATCGTTCGAGCAACAGGAACGATTCACCCGGCTGCTACGTTTATGCAACTACGCTTACAACGTCCCTCTAGCAGACGCCAGCCCTATGACCGCAAGCCACACCCCGCATTTTCAAGGCCCGCCCGGGCGACCCGAGATCATGGTGATCCTCGGCAGCACCCTGACTGTCATCTCGATCCTGTGTATCGTCACTTACCTGCTGATCCGCGAGCACGCCAATGCCCAGCAGACCGCCACACGCAGCGCGACCACCATTGCGCAACTGATCGATGCCGATGTCCTGCGTACGGTCGAGCTCTATGACTTGACCTTGCAGGGCCTGATCGCCGCCGCCCAACGGGACGACCTGAAACAGGTTTCGCCGCAGATCCGTCACCTGGTGCTGTTCGACCGCTCCACCACAGCGCGCTACAAGGG
The DNA here is from genome assembly GCF_019947515.1 of Pseudomonas sp. A-B-19. NCBI lineage: Bacteria > Pseudomonadati > Pseudomonadota > Gammaproteobacteria > Pseudomonadales > Pseudomonadaceae > Pseudomonas > Pseudomonas sp. A-B-19. Next base: position 42,879 of record NZ_JAGYGN010000023.1, on the reverse strand, counting down.
CGACATCCTGCTGCTGGACAAGCACGGCGACGTGTTGGCCGACTCATCGTTGATCGAACCGAAACCGGGCAACTTCGCTGACCGCGATTACTTCCAGGCCCATGTCTTCAATCGCGACGCTGGCATGTTCATCAGCCGACCATTCAAGACACGTTGCGACTGCGATGACAGCGACGAATGGCGCATCAGTTTCAGCCGACGCATTTCCTCGCCCACAGGTGAATTTCTGGGGGTCGCGGTGGCGTCGATGCGCATGAGCTACTTCGACCAGCTGTTCAACAGCCTCGAAATCGGCTCCGGCAGTACGCTAGGCATCATCAACGATGACGGGACTCTCCTGGCGCAGAAGCCGTACAGGGAACAAAACGCCATCGGCAAAAACTTCTCCAGCCGCCCCAACGTCGCACGCATGCTGCAGGAGCGCAGTGGGACCTTCGAAAGCGTGTCGAGTGTCGACCATCAGCGGCGCCTGTACACCTTTTCCCGGGTCGGCAATCTGCCGCTGACCGTCATCGTGGCCCTTTCCATCGATGAAGTGTTCGCCACCTGGAACCGCACGGCCTATGTGATCAACGGTGCGACGGGGGTTTTGTGCATCGGTCTGTTGTGGCTGACCTGGCTGCTCTGCCGCGAACTGCGACTGCGCCAATATGCCGAGCAGGAATTGTCGCAATTGGCAGCCACCGATGCCTTGACCGGCGTGGCCAACCGTCGATCCCTTGATCAGACCCTGCGCCATGAGTGGTTTCGTGCCCAGCGCAGCGGCAAGCCGTTGTCGTTACTGATGATCGATGCCGATCACTTCAAGGCCTTCAATGACCAGCACGGGCATCAGGCCGGCGACGACGCCTTGCGGGCATTGGCCGAGGTCATCCGCGCCAGTGTCCATCGCCCGGCAGACCTGGTGGCTCGCTATGGTGGTGAAGAGTTTTCGGTGGTCCTGGCCGAAACTGGCAGCGAAGGCGCGCAGCAGATCGCCGAGCATATCCGCGAGGCTGTGCAAAAACTGCCACTGGTGGACGCCGGTGAGCCGCCGATGAGCGTGAGTATCGGTATTGCCACGTGGACTGAAGCCAGCGATATCAACCTGGAGCAATTGCTGTTCAGTGCCGACAAGGCGTTGTATCAGGCCAAGGAAGGGGGTCGTAATCGGGTTGTTTGTGCCAGTTGAAATCCAGGCTGAATCGACTGGCCTCTTCGCGGGCCCGCTCCTACAGGAGCGAGCTTGCTCGCGATGAGGCCTCCCCAGACACTACAAACTTCGGACATAAAAAAAGGCCACCCGAAGGCAGCCTTTAAAAACTAGAGAGGTTTTTACTTACACGGCCGCAACCGGACGCATGTAAGAGATCGGTGCGGTGCTGGCGTCTTCGAACGTCACGACTTCCCAGGCATCTGTCTGCTCAATCAACTTGCGCAGCAGCTGGTTGTTCAGTGCGTGGCCGGACTTGAAGCCCTTGAACTCACCAATCAGGCTATTGCCCAGCAGGTAGAGGTCACCAATTGCATCGAGAATCTTGTGCTTCACGAATTCGTCTTCATAGCGAAGGCCGTCTTCGTTCAGTACGCCATCGGCGTCGACCACAATAGCGTTTTCAACGCTGCCGCCGAGTGCGAGGTTGTGCTTGCGCAGGTACTCGATGTCACTCATGAAACCAAAGGTGCGGGCGCGGCTGACTTCTTTTACGAACGAAGTGCTGGAAAAATCCACGCTTGCACTTTGTGTGCGGTCACGGAAAACCGGGTGATCGAAATCGATCTCGAAGCTCACCTTGAACCCTTCGAAAGGGACGAAAGTGGCGCGCTTGTCGCCGTCTTCCACTGTCACTTCACGCAGGATGCGGATGAACTTCTTGGCGGCGTCCTGTTCTTCCAGTCCAGCCGATTGAATCAGGAATACGAAAGGTCCAGCGCTACCATCCATGATCGGGACTTCGGACGCGGAGAGCTCGACGTAGGCGTTATCGATGCCCAGGCCTGCCATGGCCGAGAGCAGGTGCTCTACCGTGTCCACTTTGACGTCACCGTTAACGAGCGTGGTCGACATAGTGGTTTCACCAACGTTTTCCGCGCGGGCAGGAATCTGCACCACGGGATCGAGGTCGGCGCGACAAAACACAATGCCGGTGTCGACAGGCGCTGGCTTGAGGGTCAGGTAGACCTTCTCCCCGGAGTGCAGGCCGACACCTGTGGCACGGATAATATTCTTCAGGGTGCGTTGTTTAATCATGGCATGGGCCGCTTCAGCGCAAATTGCGAACTGGTATCAACAAAGGCTGGCGATGATAGCAGACCAGACCTTTGCTGAACACCAATCACCCTAATACCCCTGATACATTTCATCAATCGGCCTGACGACGCAGGAAGGCCGGGATGTCCAGGTAGTCCAGGTCATCTTGCGGATTCATCTTCGCGGCAGCCGCAGCACCGGCCTGGGCCTGGTTGCGCATGACGGTCGGACGGTCCAGGTCACGGTAGTTCACCGCTGGAGCTTCCTGACGAACAGGGGCCTGTTGTTGTGGCTGTGCAGACATCGAAGTATGGACGGTGTTGTCGATGACCTTCACAGGCTTCTCGATTTTGGCGCCTAAACCTGTGGCAACGACGGTCACGTGCAGTTCGTCGCGCATGTCCGGATCGATAACGGTGCCGACCTTGACCATCGCGTGCTCGGAAGCGAATGCCTCGATGATGCTACCCACGTCGGAGTATTCGCCCAGGGACAGATCGGGACCTGCGGTGATGTTCACCAGGATGCCGCGAGCGCCTTGCAGGTTCACGTCTTCCAGCAGCGGGTTGCGAATGGCCGCTTCGGTGGCTTCGCGTGCACGGTTCGGACCGCTGGCGCAGCCAGTGCCCATCATCGCCATGCCCATTTCGCTCATTACGGTACGCACGTCGGCGAAGTCGACGTTGATCATGCCCGGACGCTTGATGATGTCGGAGATACCGCGAACGGCACCGGCCAATACATCGTCGGCCTTGGCGAAAGCCGACAAGAGGCTTGCGTCTTTACCGAGGATGGTCAGCAGCTTCTCGTTGGGAATGGTGATCAACGAGTCGACGCTTTCGGAGAGCATGCGGATGCCTTCGTCGGCGATCTGCATACGCTTGCGGCCTTCGAACGGGAAAGGACGGGTTACCACCGCAACGGTGAGGATCCCCATTTCCTTGGCCACTTCGGCGATGATCGGCGCAGCACCGGTACCGGTACCACCGCCCATGCCAGTGGTGATGAACACCATGTTGGTGCCGGCCAGCACTTCGGCAATGCGCTCACGGTCTTCCAGAGCGGCTTGACGGCCGACTTCAGGGTTGGCGCCAGCGCCCAGGCCCTTGGTCACACCGGTGCCCAGTTGCAGGATGGTCCGCGCGCCGATGTTTTTCAGCGCTTGAGCATCGGTGTTGGCGCAGATGAACTCGACGCCTTCGATGTTGCTCTTGACCATGTGGTTGACAGCGTTGCCGCCGCCACCGCCGACACCGATAACTTTGATTACCGGGCTTGCGGGGATGTTGTCTACGAGTTCGAACATTTTCCCTCTCCTTTACATTCTCTAGTTTTTTCGCCTACTGCGTGCTTCGGTGTAACGGTGTTTCGGTAAATCTTCAGAAATTGCCCTGGACCCACTTCTTCAGGCGGTCCAGCAGCGGAGCCTGTGGCTCTTCGTTGCTGTAGCTGTCGCGACTGCCGATGCCCGAGAACGAGATGCCGTCGGACTGCTTCTGCAGGCCGTACATCAACAGGCCGACGCCAGTGGAATAGATCGGGTTGCGTACTACGTCGTCCAGACCTTTCACGCCGTGAGGCACGCCCAGGCGCACCGGCATGTGGAAGATTTCCTCGGCCAGTTCGGTAGCGCCTTCCATCTTCGATGTACCACCGGTCAGCACGATGCCGGCCGGGATCAGGTCTTCGTAGCCGCTGCGGCGCAGTTCAGCCTGGATCAGCGTGAACAGTTCGTCGTAGCGCGGCTCGACCACTTCGGCCAGGGCCTGGCGGGACAGCTCGCGTGGTGGACGGTCGCCAACGCTTGGCACCTTGATGGTTTCACCGGCACCGGCCAGTTTGGCCAGGGCGCAGGCGTAGCGAATCTTGATTTCCTCGGCGTACTGGGTCGGAGTGCGCAACGCCATGGCGATGTCGTTGGTCACCTGGTCGCCGGCAATCGGGATGACCGCGGTGTGACGGATCGCACCTTCGGTGAAGATCGCGATGTCGGTGGTGCCGCCGCCGATGTCCACCAGGCACACGCCCAGCTCTTTCTCGTCATCGGTCAGGACCGAATACGCGGAAGCCAGCTGCTCGAGAATGATGTCGTCGATTTCCAGGCCGCAGCGACGCACGCATTTTTCAATGTTCTGTGCGGCGTTGACGGCGCAGGTGACCACGTGGACCTTGGCTTCCAGACGCACGCCGGACATGCCCAGTGGCTCGCGGACGCCTTCCTGGTTATCGATCACGTAATCCTGCGGCAGGGTGTGCAGCACGCGCTGGTCAGCCGGGATTGCCACGGCCTGGGCAGCGTCAAGTACACGCTCAAGGTCGGCCGAGCTGACTTCGCGGTCACGAATCGCCACGATGCCGTGGGAGTTCAGGCTGCGGATGTGATTGCCGGCCACGCCGACGAACGCCGAGTGAATGCGGCAACCCGCCATCAGCTGCGCTTCTTCAATGGCGCGCTGGATCGATTGCACGGTGGATTCGATGTTCACCACCACGCCTTTTTTCAGGCCACGGGACGGATGGGTACCGATCCCGACGATTTCCAGCGTGCCGTCGTCCGCGACCTCGCCCACCAGCGCCACCACCTTGGAGGTGCCGATATCGAGACCGACGATCATTTTGCCGCTTTGCACGTTTGCCATGGGTCCTGCCTCTTCTTAATTCTTCGCGACAGCGGGTTGGGCTGCCGTGGGCGCTACAGGTTCCCGCCAGCCAACAGCGAGGCCGTTGGCGTAGCGCAGATCGATGCGCGCAATGTTCGTAATCTGTTCTTTGAGCGTCTTGTCATAGATGGCGATGAAACGGCGCATCTTTTCCACCTGGTTGCCGCGTCCCAGCAGCAGTTCGATCCCGGGACCCGCGCTGCCGGGGCCGGTGGTCAGGAACCAGCTGCCGCGATCACGCAGTTCCAGGCGAGCTATCGAGAAGCCCAGCGGCCTGAGCATCTGGCTCAGCACCTGGTATTGCTGCATCACTTGCTGTTGAGCCCGCTGCGGGCCGAACAGCTGAGGCAAGTGTTCGTAGTTCGCCAGCTCGCGCGGGGTGAAGGCCTGGCCCTGGTTGTTCAACAGCGACTCGTCGCCCCAACGGGCCACCGGCAGTTGTTCTTCCAGGCGGATCACCACTTGATCCGGCCACACCCTGCGCACTTCGGCGTGGGCAATCCATGGCATCGTTTCCAGCTCGGTGCGCATGCTCGCCAGGTCGATGGTGAAGAAGCTCGACGCCACGTACGGGGCGATCCGCTGCTGCACCGCTTGCTGGCTGATGTAACTCAAGTCGCCCTGCACGTTGATCCTGGTGATCGGCCGGTCGGCATACGGCAACAGCCGTGTCGCGCCTTCGTAAGTACCGAACCCCAACGCCACCAGCACTACCGGCCAGAACAACGCTTTGAGTAAACCGAAGTTGGCTTTCGGCAGGCGCACGGACATCGGCTCTTTGGCCACCATTCGGCTGGCACCCCGCGGCACCGGCTTGCGGCCGGGCGATGCGGGGGGCTGATGTCTGAGCTGAGCGCCTTGCATGGCCTTAACCTCTCGTCGACTCTTGGTTACCGGCAGTGTTGCCGGCAACGCTCTCGGCCAGAATGGCCAGAACCAGTTGCTGGAAATCCAGACCGGCGGCACGGGCCGCCATCGGCACCAGGCTGTGATCGGTCATGCCCGGTGCAGTGTTGACTTCCAGGAACCAGAACTGCCCTTCGGCGTCCTGCATCACGTCTGCCCTGCCCCAACCGGCGATACCCAGCGCTTCACAGGCTTTCGCCGTGAGGTCCATGAGTTCCTGTTCCTTGGCGCTGTCCAGACCGCACGGAATGCGGTACTGGGTATCGTTGGCGATGTACTTGGCGTCGTAGTCGTAGAAGCTGTGCGTCGTGCCCAGGGCAATCGGTGGCAACACCTGGTCACGCAGGGTGGCGATGGTGAACTCCGGACCGTGAATCCATTGCTCGACCAGCACTTGCGAATCGTAGGTATAGGCCGCTTTCCATGCGTCGATCAATTCGGACGCGGAACTCACTTTGGCCATACCGATACTTGAACCTTCATGGGCCGGTTTGACGATCAAAGGGAAGCCCAGTTCCGTCGCCGCCGAAATACAATCGGCTTCGCTGCCGAGTACCGCGTGACGCGGGGTCGGAATGCCCAGGCTGTGCCAGACCTGCTTGGTGCGCAGTTTGTCCATGGCCAGGGCCGAAGCCAGGATGCCGCTGCCGGTGTACGGAATGCCCAGGCATTCGAGCAGGCCCTGCATGCTGCCGTCTTCACCGCCACGGCCGTGGAGGATGATGAAGGCGCGGTCGATCTTTTCGTCGAGCAGGCGCTGCAGCAGGTCGTCGCCCACGTCGAGGCCGAACGCGTCCACACCGGCGCTTAGCAGTGCGTCCAGAACGGCGTTGCCCGACTTCAGGGAGACCTCACGCTCGGCACTCTTGCCGCCGAACAGCACGGCGACGCGGCCGAAGTCTTTCGGCGCGATCGTGGAGACCAGGTTGGCGTACGCAGCAGTCATTTCAACTTCCCCTTCTCCGGCGCGGCGACAGCACCGGCGAACAACTCGCTTTTCAACAGTTTTGGTGCGAGACCGCCGATATCGCCGGCGCCCTGGCACAGCAGGATGTCGCCGGCGCGCAGCAGCGGCTTGACCACTGGCGCAAGGTCGACACCACGCTCGATGTAGATCGGGTCGAGCTGGCCACGCTGACGGATGCTGTTGCACAGCTTGCGGCTGTCGGCGCCCGGAATCGGCTCTTCGCCGGCCGGGTAGACTTCCATCAGCAGCAGTACGTTGGCGTCAGCCAGCACATTGACGAAATCGTCGTACAGGTCACGGGTGCGGCTGTAACGGTGCGGCTGGTAGACCATCACCAGGCGGCGCTCCGGCCAGCCACCGCGGACGGCCTTGATCACGGCCGCGACTTCGGTCGGGTGGTGACCGTAGTCGTCGACCAGCATCACATTGCCGCCGTCTACCGGCAGTTCGCCGTAGACCTGGAAGCGTCGGCCGACACCCTGGAACCCGGACAGGCCCTGGACGATGGCTTCATCGCTGACGCCTTCGTCGGTGGCGATACAGATGGTCGCAAGGGCATTCAATACGTTGTGGTTGCCCGGCATGTTCACCGAAACATCCAGTGGCTCGCGGTCGGGACGCAGTACGGTGAAGAAGGTCTGCATGCCTTGCTGGCGCACATTGATGGCGCGCACGTCGCAGTCTTCGCCGAAGCCGTAGGTAACGGTCGGACGCTTGACCTGCGGGAGGATTTCACGCACCACCGGGTCATCCAGACACACCACCGCCAGACCGTAGAACGGCAGGTTGTGCAGGAATTCGACGAAGGTTTTCTTCAGTTTGTTGAAGTCACCGTCGTAGGTCGCCATGTGATCGGCGTCGATGTTGGTGACCACGGCCACCAGCGGCTGCAAGTGCAGGAAGCTCGCATCGCTTTCGTCGGCCTCGGCGATCAGGTAGCGGCTGGTGCCGAGCTGGGCATTGGTGCCCGCGGCATTCAGGCGGCCACCGATCACGAACGTCGGGTCCAGGCCACCGGCGGCGAACACCGAAGCGATCAGGCTGGTGGTGGTGGTTTTGCCATGGGTGCCGGCAACGGCGATGCCGTGGCGATAACGCATCAGCTCAGCCAGCATCTCTGCACGCGGCACCACCGGAATACGCCGTTCCAGCGCGGTTGCGACTTCCGGGTTGGACGTGTTCACGGCGCTCGACACCACCAGTACATCGGCAGCGGCGGCGTTCTCGGCGCGGTGGCCGATGAAAATGTGCGCCCCGAAGGACTCCAGACGCTCGGTCACCGGTGAAGCCTTCAGGTCGGAACCGGACACTTCATAGCCCAGGTTCAACAACACTTCAGCAATCCCGCACATACCCACACCGCCGATACCGACGAAGTGGATGCGACGGATACGGCGCATTTCCGGTTGTGGCATGGCTTTCTGACTCTCAACCATGGGCCACCTCCAGGCAGCTATCGACCACGTTGCGGGTGGCATCGGGTTTGGCCAGGCGGCGTGCCGCGGCAGCCATTTCGTTGAGTCGTTGTGGTTGCATCAGGACCTCTGTCAGGCGAGCGGCAAGATCCGCTGCGCCGGTCGTTCTTTGCGGCATCAGGAAGGCTGCGCCTTCACGGGCCAAATATTCGGCGTTGCGGGTCTGGTGATCGTCGATGGCATGAGGCAAAGGCACCAGCATCGAGGGCAGACCGGCGGCGGCCAGTTCACTGATGGTCAGCGCGCCTGCGCGACATACCACCAGGTCGGCCCAGCTGTAGGCTTGGGCCATGTCTTTGATGAAAGGCTGCACCTGCGCCTCGACGCCAGCCGCGCGATAGCGCTCTGCAGTCACTTCATCGTGGTTTTTGCCGGCCTGATGGAACACTTCCGGACGCAAATCGGCAGCGACTTGCGACAGGGCTTCAGGCAGCAACTTGTTCAACGGTTCTGCGCCCAGGCTTCCGCCCAGGATCAGCAAACGCGCCTTGCGACCCGCCAGGGCAGGTCGCGATGTCTCGAGGAACAGCTCGGTGCGCACCGGATTACCGGTGGTCCGGCGGCCGCTCGACAGGGTAAAGGTGTCGGGGAACGCTTCACAGACCCGGGCGGCAAACGGCACCAGCAACCGATTGGCGGTACCGGCCACGGCGTTCTGCTCGTGAACGATCACCGGCACGCCGGCCAGTTTTGCCGCGACGCCGCCAGGACCGGTCACAAAGCCACCAAATCCAACGACACAGACCGGTTGCAGCCGACGAATGATCGCCCGCGCCTGCCAGACCGACTTGAACAACATGAACGGTGCCTTGAGCAGGGACAATTTGCCCTTGCCGCGCAGACCGCTGGCGTTGATCCGATGCAACTCGATACCGGCCGCCGGCACCAGATCGTTCTCGATGCCACGCGGGGTACCGAGCCAGTGCACGGTATAGCCGCGTGCCTGGAATTCGCGGGCACAGGCCAGCGCCGGGAACACGTGGCCACCGGTGCCGCCGGCCATGATCATGACGTTAGCGCCCATGGTTCGGCTCCTCGGCGAAGTCGCTCTCATGGAACTCCATCTCTTCACTGCCCAGGTGGGTTCGACTTTCCCACTCGATGCGCAGCAACAAGCCGAGACAGGCACAGCAGATCACCAACGAACTGCCGCCGTAACTGAGGAACGGCAGGGTCAGTCCCTTGGTCGGCAGGAGGCCCACGTTCACGCCGATATTGATCAGGAATTGACCAATCCACAGGAACGACAAGCCATAGGCGACATAAGCTGCAAAAAACTGCTTGGCCTTCTCGGCCCACAAACCGATGTACATGCCACGAATACACACGAAGACGAACAGTGCCACGGTGCACAACGAACCCACCGCCCCCAGTTCTTCGGCCAGGACCGAGAACACGAAGTCAGTGTGGGCCTCCGGCAGGTAGAACTGTTTCTGCACGCTGTTGCCCAGGCCAACGCCCAGCCATTCGCCGCGACCGAAAGCGATCAATGCCTGGGACAACTGATAGCCGGCGCCGAACTGGTCGGCCCACGGGTCGGCAAAGTTGGTCAGTCGCGCCATTCGATACGGCTGCATCTGAATCAGCAGCACCACCGCACCGACGGCCAGGACCACCATCAGGGAAAAACGGAACAGCCCGACGCCGCCGAGGAACAGCATCGCCGCCGCCGCCCCCATCATCACCACGGTGGCACCGAAGTCCGGCTCCATCAGCAGCAGGCCCGCCATCGGCAGCAGCACGATGAACGGCTTGAAAAAGCCCATCCAGCTTTCACGCACTTCTTTCTGGCGGCGCACCAGATAACCGGCGAGGTAGATCACCACGAACACCTTGGCGATCTCGGAAGGCTGGACGTTGAAGAAACTGAAGCCGATCCAGCGCATCGAGCCGTTAACCTCACGGCCGATCCCCGGAACGATCACCATCACCAGCAAGCCGAACGCCCCCAGCAGCATCAACCAGCCCAGGCGTTGCCAGGTGGCGATCGGGATCATCATGGTGACGATGCAGGCCCCCAGGCCCAGCACCACGTAAATAAGGTGGCGAATCATGTAGTACAGGGCGCTGCCCGACTGCACGGCCGCCACTTCGGTCGATGCCGAGGCGATCATGATCAGCCCCAGGCCTAGCAACGTCAGGCAACCGGCGAGCATCGGGAAGTCGAGATCGATACCGCGCCCGGTGATGAGCGGCGATGGATATGGCTTGATGATGCCTTTGAGACTCATGCCAGATCCTCCACGGCTTGGACGAACTGGTGACCACGGTCTTCGTAGTTCTTGAACATGTCGAAACTGGCGCAGGCTGGCGACAGCAGCACCACGTCGCCCGGCTGGGCGGCGGCGCGGCATTGCTCGACAGCTTCGACCAGGGACCCGGCGCGGATCAGCGGTACGGCATCGCCGATGGCCTCGCCGATCTTGTCGGAGTCGCGGCCCATCAACACTACGGCGCGGCAGTTAGCCGCCACCGGATCGCGCAGATCCCCGAACTCGGCACCCTTGCCGTCGCCGCCGGCGATCAGCACGATCTTGCCGTCGATGTCCGCGCCCAGGCCTTCGATGGCGGCCAGTGCGGCACCGACGTTGGTGGCCTTGGAATCGTTGTAGTAACCCACGCCGTCGAGGTCGCGGACCCACTGGCAGCGGTGCTCGAGACCGGCGAAGGTGCGCAGGCTCGACAACATGGCATCGAACGGCAGGCCGACCGCATGGCCCAGGGCCAGGGCTGCCAGGGCGTTGGACTGGTTGTGGGCGCCGCGAATCTTCAATTCGCGCACCGGCATCAGGTTCTGGAACTCGAAGGCCAGGTATTTTTCGCCGTCTTCTTCACGGATACCGAAGGATTTGAAGTCGGGTTTGCTCAGGCCGAAGGTCCAGCATGGCTGCCCTTCTCCCATCAACGGACGACTCAGGGCATCCTGACGATTGACCACGAACTGTTTGGCGCCACGGAAGATCCGGTGCTTGGCCAGGTGATAGGCCGGCAGACCACTGTAACGGTCCATGTGGTCTTCGCTGATGTTGAGCACGGTCGCCACTTCGGCGTTGAGTTGATCGGTGGTTTCCAGCTGGAAACTCGACAACTCCATCACGTACAGCTCGACGTCGTCGCGCAGCAGATCCAGCGCCGGCGTACCGAGGTTGCCGCCGACGGCAACACGCTTGCCCGCCGCAGCGGCCATCTCGCCGACCAGGGTGGTGACGGTGCTTTTCGCGTTGGAACCGCTGATAGCCACGATCGGCGCCTTCGCGTTACGCGCGAACAGTTCGATGTCGCCGGACAATTTCACGCCGCGGGCGGCGGCAGCCTGCAGGGCCGGGGTCGCCAGCGCCAGGCCGGGGCTCACGTAAAGCTCGTCGGCACGGCACAGGAACTCGACGTCCAGCTCGCCACAACGCACTTCCACGTGCGGATAGTCACGCTTGAGCGTGGCCAGTTCCGGTGGATTTTCCCGCGTATCGGCCACGGCAAACGCCACGCCCCGGTTCGCCAGGAAGCGAACCAGGGACATGCCGCTCTTGCCGAGGCCGACAACGATGCGGAAGTGGTCAGAAGCGATCAGAGACACGAGTTTCTACCTCAGCTTCAGGGTGGCAAGGCCGACCAGCACGAGGATCACGGTGATGATCCAGAAACGGACGATCACGCGCGGCTCGGGCCAGCCCTTGAGTTCAAAGTGGTGGTGAATCGGTGCCATGCGGAATACGCGGCGACCGGTCAGTTTGAAAGAGGCAACCTGGATAACCACCGACAGGGTTTCCATCACGAACACGCCGCCCATGATGAACAGGACGATTTCCTGACGGACGATCACCGCAATGGTGCCCAGGGCCGCGCCCAGCGCCAGTGCGCCGACGTCACCCATGAAGACTTGTGCCGGATAGGTGTTGAACCAGAGGAAGCCAAGGCCCGCTCCGATCAGTGCGCCACAGAACACGATCAACTCACCGGCGCCCGGTACGTAAGGGATCAGCAGGTATTCGGCGAATTTCACGTTACCCGACAGGTAGCAGAAAATGCCCAGGCCGCCGCCCACCATCACCGTCGGCATGATCGCCAGGCCGTCCAGGCCGTCGGTCAGGTTGACCGCGTTGCTCGAACCGACAATCACGAAATAGGTCAGGACGATGAAGCCGGCGCCCAATGGAATGCTGTAGTCCTTGAGCATCGGCAGGATCAGCGTGGTTTCCACCGGCGTGGCGGCGGTCACATACAAGAAGATCGCCGCGCCCAGGCCAAATACCGACTGCCAGAAATACTTCCAGCGGCTTGGCAGCCCGCGGGAGTTTTTCTCGATGACCTTGCGGTAGTCGTCGACCCAGCCGATGGCGCCGAACAGCAAGGTCACCAGCAGGACGACCCAGACGTAACGGTTGCTCAGGTCAGCCCACAGCAGAGTGCTGACACCGATGGAGGACAGAATCAGCGCGCCGCCCATGGTCGGGGTACCCGACTTGGACAGGTGCGACTGCGGGCCGTCATTGCGAACGGATTGACCGATCTGACGGTTCTGCAACGTGCGGATCATCCAGGGGCCATAGCACAGCGACAAGACCAGCGCGGTCAGTACACCGAGAATCCCGCGCAGGGTCAGGTACTGGAAGACCGCGAAGCCCTTGTAGAACTGTTGCAGATACTCCGCTAGCAGCAGCAGCATTAATGTTTCTCCAGACTGGACCCGCACAAGGCGGCTACGACGTTTTCCATCGCAGCGCTGCGCGACCCCTTGATCAAAATGGTGGTGTTTGTGTCTTGTTCGGCACCCAGGGCCTTGATCAGCTCAGCCTGCGTGCTGAAGTGAAAAGCCTGTGGACCGAATGCGTTCACGGCGTGAGCCATCATTGGCCCGACGGCGTACAGCGCAGAAACCTTGCCACGGGCATACTCGCCCACGTCGCGGTGCCCCTGCTCCGCCCATTCGCCCAACTCGCCGATATCCCCGAGCACAAGGACGGTGCGACCGGAAAAGCCGGCCAGTATATCAACGGCGGCGCACATGGAGGTGGGATTGGCGTTGTAAGTGTCATCGATCACGCGCATGCCATTGCTGGCCAATTGCGCAACGGTGCGCCCCTTGACGGGTTGCACCGCGCCGAGGCCGGCGGCGATACCGGACAGCGACACACCCAGGGCATGGGCGGCAGCGGCGGCGGCCATGGCATTGGCGACGTTGTGGGTGCCGAGCAGGTTCAGTTGAACCCGCGCCACACCTTCAGGGCTGTGCAGGTTGAACGCCGGACAGCCGCGAGCATCGGTGGCCAGGTCACTGGCATGGAAATCGGCGCTGGCGTTGCTCAATGCAAACGTCAGCACTTTGCGGTCACCGGCGCGCGCCTTCCAGATACCGAATGCCTTGTCGTCAAGATTGAGAACGGCGACGCCATCGGCATCCAGCCCTTCAATGATCTCGCCCTTGGCTTCGACGATTTTTTCCGGACCTCCGAACTCGCCGACGTGGGCGGTCCCGGCGTTATTGAGAACGGCCACATGGGGTTTGGTCATGCTCACGGTGTAGGCAATTTCGCCCAGGCGCGAGGCACCCAGCTCGATCACCGCAGCGGTATGTTCCGGCGCCAGTTCGAGCAGGGTCAGCGGAACACCGAGGTCGTTGTTCAGGTTCCCACGGGTGGCCAGCACTGCGCCGCGCGTGCGCAAGATGCTCGCAAGCATTTCCTTGACCGTGGTCTTGCCGCTGGAACCGGTAATGGCTGCAACGGGCTGGGTGAACGCGGCGCGGTTCAACGCACCGAGCTGGCCCAACGCCTGACGGGTGTCGCCGACCAACAGTTGCGGCAGCGTGCTGTCAGCGACTTCACGCTCGACCAGCGCAGCCACGGCACCCTTGGCGGCGACTTCATTCAGATAATCATGACCATCGAAGCGCGGACCGGCCAACGCGATAAACAGCTGACCCGGCTTGATTGCACGACTGTCGATACTGACGCCGTCAAAGCTTGCGTCGGCAGACACCAGGCGAGCATTCAGCACACCGGTCAGCTCACTCAGTTTCAAGGCCTTAAGCATGGGCCACCTCCCATGCGGCCAAGGCATGATCGGCCTCGACCAGATCGGAAAAGGCATGGCGTTCGCCGTTTATTTCCTGATAGTCCTCGTGACCTTTACCGGCCAGGACAATCACGTCATCCACCGAGGCACTGGCGATCAACCGGGCAATCGCCTGACCGCGACCGGCAACGAACTCCACTTTATCCACAGCCGTGAAACCGGCGCGGATGTCATCGAAAATCACCGATGGATCTTCAGTGCGCGGATTGTCATCGGTCACCAGCACGCCATCGGCCAGGCGCTCGACCACTTCGGCCATCAATGGACGCTTGCCGCGATCGCGGTCGCCGCCACAGCCGAACAGGCACAGCAACCGGCCCTTGGCGTGTGGACGCAGGGCCAGCAGGACTTTTTCCAGCGCATCCGGAGTGTGTGCGTAGTCGACCACCACCAATGGCTGCGAGCCGCCGCCCAGACGCTGCATGCGCCCGGCAGGGCCTTCGAGCTCTGGCAGCACCTTGAGGATTTCGTCCAGTGCGTAATCCAGCCCGAGCAACGCGCCGACCGCCGCCAGGACATTGCTCAGGTTGAAGCGACCGAGCAAGGTGCTGCGCAAGAGGTGCTCGCCCTGTGGCGTGACCAGCGTGGCGCGCACACCTTCGTCGTCGAATTGCGCCTGGCGGCAATACAGGTAGGCGCTGGAATCTTCCAGGCTGTAGGTGATCAGCCGCGACTCGCACTTGTCGGCGGCCAGTTGCCGACCAAACTCGTCGTCGAGGTTGACCACGCGGCATTTCAAGTCATTCCAGGCAAACAGCCTGGCCTTGGCTTCGCCGTAAGCCTGCATGGTGCCGTGGTAATCCAGGTGATCGCGGGACAGGTTGGTCATCACCGCCACATCGAAGGCCAATGCCGTTACACGGCCCTGGTCCAGGCCATGGGAAGACACTTCCATCGCCACGGCTTTGGCCCCGGCCTTCTTCAGGTCCGCCAGGGTCGCTTGTACGGCAATCGGATTCGGCGTGGTGTGCAGGCCGCTTTCCAGCGCGCCGTAGAAACCGGTACCGAGCGTGCCGACCAGGCCGCAGTGCTGGCCGAGCAGGTCCAGTGCCTGGGCGACCAATTGCGTTACGCTGGTCTTGCCGTTGGTGCCGGTAACCCCCACCAGGTTCAGGTGATGGCTCGGCTCGCCATAAAAACGCCCGGCGATGTCCGACAGTTGAGCCGCCAGGCCCTTGACCGGAATCAGCGGCACTTCAGTAATTGGCAGGATCGTGGCGCCTTCCACTTCATAGGCCACCGCAGCTGCGCCGCGTTGCAAGGCGTCGGCAATATGCGCGCGCCCATCGAACTTCCCGCCCGGGACGGCCAGGAACAGATCGCCCGCGCGCACATTACGGCTGTCCAGGGCGAGTTCGCGAATCAGCAGATCGTGGCCGGCGTGAGGGAAAATCTTGTTCAGGCTCAGAGACATCAGCCGCGCCCTCCATTGGCTTTCAGCGGAACGACCGGTGTTGCGTTCGCTTGTTGAGTAGGTGGCAGGTTGTCCGGCGTAATGTTCATCAGGCGCAGGGTGCCCGACATCACGCGACTGAACACCGGCGCGGAAACCAGGCCACCGAAGTAACCGGCCTTGGTGGGTTCGTCGATCACCACCACGATGGCGTAACGCGGATCGCTCATCGGGCCGAAGCCGGCGAACAGCGAACGGTAGGAGTTCTCGGCGTAGCCCTTGGTGCCAACCGAGGTCTTACGCGCAGTACCCGACTTGCCGCCCACGTGATACGCCGGCACCTGCGCACGGAATACGCCGCGCGGGGCTTCGATCACTTGCTGCAGCATGCCTTGCATGGTTTTCGCGACGGCTTCCGGCAGCACCTGGGTGGTCTGCGGCGCCTTGTCGGTCTTGATCAGGGTCAGCGGTGCGAGGCGACCGTTGTTGGCCAGGGCCGAGAAAGCGTGAACCAGCTGGATTGCAGTCACGGAGATACCGTAGCCGTAGGACAGCGTGGCGGTTTCTGCCTTGCGCCATTCGCGGTAGTTCGGCAGGTTGCCGACGCGCTCGCCCGGGAAGCCCAGGCCGGTGTCCTGGCCAAGGCCGACTTTCTGCGCCAGACGGAAAATGGTTTCGCCACCAATGTCGAAGGCAACCTTGCTCATGCCGACGTTACTGGAGTTGATCAGGATGCCGGTCAGGTCGAGTACCGGGCCTTCGGTCTTGGATACGTCCTTGATGGTGTACTTGCCAATCTGCAAGGAGCCCGGATACACCTCGACGGTGTCGCTCGGTTTCCAGCGGCCGGTTTCGATCGCAGCACTCATCGAAATCGCTTTCATGGTCGAGCCTGGCTCGAACACGTCGATCATCGCGCGGTTGCGCATCATCGCCGGTTGCAGGTTGCGACGGTTGTTCGGGTTATAGGTCGGCTGGTTGACCATCGCGAGAATCTCACCGGTCTTCACGTCCATGATCACCAGGCTGCCCGCCTTGGCGCCGTTCTCGATGATCGCGTTGCGCAATTCACGGTTGGCCAGGTATTGCAGGCGCAGGTCAATGGACAACGCCAAGGGCTTACCGGCCTTGGCGTTTTTGGTGACCTGGACATCCTTGATCAGCCGGCCGCGCCGGTCCTTGATCACCTGACGCTTGCCGGGGACCCCGGCCAGCCATTCGTCGTAGGCCAGCTCGACGCCTTCACGACCGTGATCGTCGATGTCGGTAAAGCCGACCATATGGGCGGTGACTTCGCCAGCCGGGTAGAAACGCCGGAACTCTTCGATGCCGTAAACGCCCGGCACTTTCAGATCGAGCACCGCCTGGCCTTGCTCCGGGGTCAACCCGCGCACCAGGTAAATGAATTCCTTGTTGGCCTGGGCTTCGAGACGTTCGGCCAGGGCTTTCGGGTCCTGCCCCAAGGCAGCCGCCAGTGCGGGCCACTTCTCTTTGGCCGTTTGCATTTCCTTGGCATTGGCCCAAAGGGTGGTGACCGGAGTACTCACGGCCAAGGGCTCGCCGTTACGGTCGGTGATCAGACCACGGTGAGCCGGAATAGGAATATGACGAACACTGCGGGCATCGCCCTGACCTTTGAGGAAGGCACGGTCGACCACTTGCAAATCGATGATGCGCCAGGCAATCGCGGCCACCATGATGCCCAGCAAACCCAGCACCACGCGGAACCGCCAAGGAAAGAGTGCACCTTCGAGTTTCATCATGGCGCCACCATCTTCACGTCAGCGGCACCGGGGATGTGCATTTTCAATTGTTCGGTGGCCAGTACTTCTATACGGCTGTGGGCGGTCCAGGTGCTCTGCTCCAGAATCAACCGGCCCCACTCGGCTTGTGCCTTGTCGCGCACGCTCAATTCGTTGTACAGCGAATTCAATAGCTGACGGTTCCAGTGGGCGCTGTAGGACACGCCAATGGCCGAAATGAGCACGCCGACAAACAGCAGCAGCATGAAGAAGCTTCCGCCGGGCAATGGCTTGGCGAAAAGCTTGCTCACCGCAGCTTCTCCGCCACACGCATGACAGCACTACGGGAACGTGGGTTGGCTTTGAGTTCGGCATCGGAGGCCGTCTGCGCTTTGCCATGGATTTTGATTTTCGGTTCGAAGGCGACATGCCGAACCGGGAGGTTGCGCGGCAGGTTGTCGGCTTCGCCTTTCACCAGTTTGCGCATGAACAGTTTGACGATGCGGTCTTCCAGCGAATGGAAGCTGATCACTACCAGGCGACCGCCCACTTCCAGGCACTCCAGCGCGGCTTCGAGGCCGGTTTCCAGATCACCCAGTTCGTTGTTGACGTGAATACGCAAGCCCTGGAAGGCACGGGTTGCAGGGTTCTTGCCTTTTTCCCACGCCGGGTTGGCGACTTTCAGGACTTCTGCCAGGTCACCGGTGCGTTCGAATGGCTTGATGTCGCGGCGCTCGGCCACTGCTCGGGCCATGCGGCCGGAGAAACGCTCTTCGCCATATTCCTTGAACACCCGGGCGATTTCTTCCACGGGAGCGGTGTTGACGAATTCGGCAGCGCTGATTCCGCGGGACGGATCCATGCGCATGTCCAGCGGGCCGTCGTTGAGGAAGCTGAAACCACGCTCAGGGTCATCAAGCTGCGGCGAAGACACGCCCAGATCCAGCAGCACGCCGCTGACCTTGCCGGCCAGGCCGCGTTCGGCGACTTCCGAACCGAGTTCTGCAAAGCTGCGCTGCACAACGACAAAGCGGCCGTCTTCGGCCGCTAGCGTTTGCCCGGTGGCAATCGCTTGTGGATCTTTATCGAATCCGAGCAACCGGCCATCGGGACCGAGCTGGCTGAGAATCAACCGGCTGTGTCCGCCACGCCCGAACGTGCCGTCCAGATAGCAGCCATCAGGACGTACGGCGAGAGCCTCGACGGCTTCGTCAAGCAGTACGGTGATGTGGTTAAAGCCGCTATCAATAGTCACAGGATCAAATCACGCAGTTCATCAGGCATAGCGCCCGGTTGTTGAATGGCAGCCAGGTCAGCGGCAGAAACCGCGTTCCAGGCATCCTCGTCCCACAATTGGAACTTGTTCAGTTGGCCTACCAACATCGCGCGCTTATCCAACCTGGCATATTCACGAAGACGCGGCGGAACCAGAAAACGACCACTGCCATCGAGCTCGAGGTCGACGGCATTACCAATCAGTAAACGTTGCAGGCGACGGTTCTCTTCGCGGAGCGAAGGCAGTGCGCGCAGTTTGGTTTCAATAATTTCCCACTCATCGAGGGGGTAAACACACAAACATGGATCAACGGCATCGATCGTGACGATCAACTGCCCGGAACTCCGCGAATCGAGCTCGTCACGGTACCGGCTCGGCATAGCGAGACGGCCCTTTGCATCGAGACTGATAGCGTTGGCTCCGCGAAACACGTCAGCGTTTCTCCAAATTCTAGCGTTTTGAGTTCAAAAAACCCACTTCATGCCACTTTCCGCCACTTGCGCACACTATAGGAATGCCCCCACCACACCGTCAAGGCGCGGATTAAAGGAAAATCCTTACAGAACTGAGATTTAGGAGCATTAACGGAGGAGCAACGAGAATCCGGCAGATGAAACTGTCCAATAACTTGAATCAGCACAGGAGGCTGCGTTCGGAAGTTAAAGTAATTTATTAAGAGTAAGATTTTTTTGGTATTACAAAAGAGGTTCTGCGGATGATTGTGTAAGGAGGGAAACCGGTGCTGCGTGGAGTTTATGCGATCACTACAAGCGCGGGCTAATCGATATCACAAAACCGCTTCTCCCGACGCCTGTACACGGAGGGAAATTGCTATCAACTGCCCCCCGCTCAAAAAATCAAGCAGAGGAGAAAAAGGTGGAGAGTCGATCTGTAAGCCGGGTTCTGTCTTGAACAGTCATTCGTCTACGATGGCCATCACTGGACATCTTTAGCAACCTACCCGGTCCCAGCGCGGGCCACGCCTTGGGACCCTATTTGGTCTTGCTCCAAGTGGGGTTTACCTAGCCACGAACTGTTACCAGACGTGCGGTGCGCTCTTACCGCACCTTTTCACCCTTACCGGCGCCGAAGCGCTTAGGCGGTTATTTTCTGTGGCACTTTCCGTAGGCTCGCGCCTCCCAGGCGTTACCTGGCACTTCGCCCTATGGAGCCCGGACTTTCCTCCCCCCTCTAATTTTCATAGAGGGCAGCGACTGTCCAATCGACTCTCCGCCGCGAAGGTTACCGGCAGAGCGCCCGAAGAACAAGCGTTAAGCGCCTTTGAGCACACCTGTATGTCGGGTTTACTCGCCCTTCTGCTGATTCAGCGCGATCTGATACAGCACATTCTTTCGCTCGCCGGTAATTTGCGCCGCCAAAGCCGCCGCACGCTTGAGCGGCATTTCTTCGAGCAACAGGTTGAGGATGCGCATCGCTTCGCTGCTGACGGCACCTTCCTCCTCGGGCGCGGACCAGCCCGCCACCAGCACCACGCACTCGCCGCGCTGCTGATTGCTGTCCGACTCGACAAACTCGCGCAGCTCGGCCAGTGGCAGGCCCTTGAGGGTTTCAAACGTCTTGGTCAACTCACGGGCAAGCAGCGCCGGACGCTCGGGACCGAACACCAGTTCCATGTCTTGCAGGCATTCAAGGATGCGATGCGGAGCCTCGTAGAAGATCAAGGTGCGCGGCTCTTCCTTTACTTGCTCGAGACGTGTCCGCCGCCCCACAGCCTTGGCCGGGAGGAAACCTTCGAAAATGAAGCGATCGGAAGGCAGCCCCGCCGCCGACAACGCTGCAATCAACGCGCAGGCACCCGGAACCGGTACCACATTGATGCCAGCAGCCCGGGCCTGCCGCACCAGGTGATAACCCGGATCGGAAATCAACGGCGTCCCGGCGTCAGAGATCAACGCCACGTCGTCACCGGCAAGCAGGCGAGTGATAAAGCGACTGCCTTCATCCCGTTCGTTGTGTTCATGGCAGGCCGCCAATGGCGTCGCAATGCCGAAGTGCTGCATCAGGCGCTGGGAATGGCGGGTGTCTTCCGCGGCGATCAAGGCCACTTCACGCAGAATCTTCAGCGCCCGCGCACTGATGTCATCCAGGTTGCCGATGGGCGTCGCCACCACATAAAGCGAGCCAGCAGCGGAATTCAAAGCACCTGGAGCAGTCAAAGCGCACACCTCATGATCGGTAAAAGTCGCCATTGTAACGCGTCGCGAGGCTCACGATACGCGCAAGTAAAGGAGGCCTCGGCGACTGTTTGTACGCTGACGCAACATTTCCACCAGCTAAATTGATTGATTCACACCAGTAACATCGCGCCCCGGCCAGTGCTTGGGTACAATTCCACGCTAATTTGATCGAGTATCAGGAACGCTTACATGATCGCTAGCCTGCGGCTGTTATCCGCCCTCTGCCTCGCTGCCTTGCTGGCGGCTTGCGCCAGCTCGCCCTCCTCCAGCCTTGGCGAACTTCCACAGACACCGGACGCCAGTATCGAGCAACTGCTCGAGAAAGCCGCCCACAGCAAATCACCGGAAGATGCCGCCTTGCTGCGCTTGAGCGCTGCCGACCTGGCCTATCGCCAGGGCAATGCCGGCCAGTCCGCGCAAATCCTGCAACAGGTTCCGACCGAGCAGCTCAAGCCGGGCCCACAGATTTTCGCCAACACCCTGGCGGCTGAACTGGCCATGACCCGTAATCAGCCCAAGGCCGCGCTGGCTGCCTTGAGCCACCCCAGCCTGCAATACTTGAGCGAACTGCCCGACGAACAACAGGTCCGCACCGGCACCGTTCACGCCCGCGCACTTGAAGCCGATGGCCAGACCCTCGCCGCCGCTCGCCAGCGCATTTTCATCGCCCCGATGCTCAAAGGTGAAGCAGCCAGCAAAAACCACGAAGCCATCTGGACCCTGATCGCTTCGCTGCCGACCGATCAGTTGCAGCCGAACACCACCGACGATCTCGGCGGCTGGATGGCCTTGGCACTGGCGGTGAAATCCGCCGGCACCCTGGAGCAGCAACAAGCCGCCATCGACAACTGGCGCACGCGCAATCCGAAACACCCGGCAGCCGTTCAATTGCCGCAGCCACTGACCCAACTCAAGGAACTGGCCAGCCAGCCCCTGAGCAAGATCGCCCTGCTGCTGCCTCAGGACGGCCCGCTGGCCTCGGTTGGCAAAGCACTGCGCGACGGCTTCATGGCCGCTCACTACCAGGCACAACAGGCCGGGCAGAAACCACCTGCCATCGAGTTCTATGACAGCTCACGCCTGACTTCCATGGACGAGTTCTACCGCAAGGCCCAGGCCGATGGCGTGCAACTGGTCGTCGGCCCACTGGAGAAGCCGCTGGTCAAACAGCTGAGCGTTCGCCCGCAATTGCCGATCACCACGCTCGCACTGAACTATAGCGAAGGCGATCAGGGGCCGGCGCAGTTGTTCCAGTTCGGCCTTTCCGCTGAAGACGAAGCCCGTGAAGTGTCGCGTCGCGCTCGCACCGACGGCCTGCACCGCGCCGCCATCATGGTGCCGAAGGGCGAGTGGGGCGACCGCGTACTCAAGGCTTTCAGCCAGGACTGGCAAGCCAATGGCGGCACCATCGTCGCCACCGAACGCGTCGATCAACCGGTCCAGTTGGCCCAACAGATTGCCGACATGTTCCAGCTGCGCCAGAGCGAAGGGCGCGCCAAGAGCCTGCAAAGCACCGTTGGCTCGCAAGTCGCCGCCCAGCCATCGCGTCGCCAGGACATCGAGTTCATATTCCTGGCTGCAACACCACAACAGGCCCAGCAGATCAAACCGACCCTGAACTTCCAGTACGCAGGCGATGTGCCGGTCTATGCCACCTCTCACGTGTTCAGCGCCAGCGGCGACGCCAACCAGTACAATGACATGAATGGCATCCGCTTCTGCGAGACGCCATGGTTGCTGGACGCCAACGACCCGCTGCGTCGCCAGGTCACCGCTCAGTGGCCACAAGCCGCCGGCAGCCTGGGGCGTCTGTATGCCATGGGCGTGGACGCCTATCGACTGGCGCCGCGCTTGGGCCAGCTCAAGTCTCTGCCGGACAGCCGAATCGACGGCGAATCGGGCAGCCTTGGCATGACTCAAAGCCAGCGTGTCGTGCGCCAGTTGCCATGGGCCCAGTTCGCCAATGGCCAGGTCCAGCGCCTGCCGGACACCGCTCGCTGATGCCTGACAGGTCACGCCAGCAAAGCGGCATGGATGCCGAGCGTCATGCGCTCAAGCATCTTCAACAACAGGGTCTGCGCCTGCTGGCGCAGAACTGGCTGTGCAAACGCGGCGAGCTTGATCTGGTCATGCTAGATGGCGATACAGTAGTATTCGTTGAAGTCCGCTACAGAAAAAACACTCAATGGGGTGGCGCGCTCGATAGCATCGATGAGCGCAAACGGCAAAAACTGATTTTCGCCGCGCAATATTTTCTTCAGCGCGAGTCGCGCTGGGCCAATTCCCCTTGCCGCTTCGACGTGATTGCCATCGACAGCAACCTCGATCAGTTGAACTGGCTACAGAATGCCTTCGACGGCTGATCGCCGGCATTACGAACCGGACACTATCACCGAACACTTTTGCTCTTTGCTTTGCGGGCTGCACATTCATGTGCCGAACAGCCGCGCCACTTAAGGTCACACAGATGGACATGCAATCGCGAATTCGCCAGCTTTTTCAGGCCAGTATCGACACCAAGCAACAGGCGATGGAAGTACTTGCACCGCACATCGAGCAAGCCAGCCAGGTCATGGTCAACGCCCTGCTCAACGAAGGAAAAATGCTTTCCTGTGGTAACGGCGGCTCTGCCGGCGACGCCCAGCACTTCTCGTCCGAGCTGCTCAACCGCTTTGAGCGCGAGCGCCCGAGCCTGCCGGCCATCGCCCTGACGACCGACAGCTCGACGATCACCTCGATCGCCAACGACTACAGCTACAACGAAATCTTTTCCAAACAGATCCGCGCACTTGGCCAACCGGGCGATGTGTTGCTGGCTATCTCCACCAGCGGCAACTCGGCCAACATAATTCAAGCGATCCAGGCCGCACATGATCGCGAAATGATTGTCGTAGCATTGACGGGACGTGATGGCGGCGGCATGGCGTCACTGCTGTTGCCCGAGGACGTCGAGATTCGTGTACCGGCCAACGTCACCGCTCGTATTCAAGAAGTCCACCTGCTGGCGATCCATTGCCTTTGCGACTTGATCGACAGCCAATTGTTCGGGAGTGAAGAATGACCCCTAATCGCCTTGGCCTACTGGCCTTGACCCTGTGCCTCGGCATCAGTGGCTGCACCTCGGTGGTGACTGCCAGCCGTGAAGCACCGATTGAAGATGACCGCGGCACCCGCACACTGGGCAGCAAGATCGACGACACCCTGATCGATACCAAGGTTGGCGTGAACATCGCCAAGGCAGACCCGGCCCTGGACAAGGACTCGCACATCGTCGTCACCAGCTTCAATGGCGTCGTGCTGCTCGCCGGGCAAACACCACGTGCAGACCTCAAGGCCAAGGCCGAACAGGCCGCCGCCGCTGTTCAGCGCGTGAAGCAGGTGCATAACGAGCTGCAGGTCCTGCCACCCTCCAGCTTCCTGGCCCGCCAGAACGACACCTGGCTGACCTCCAAGATCAAGGCCCAGATGCTCGCCGATGCGAACATCCCCGGCTCGCGCATCAAGATCGTCACTGAAAACGGCATCGTCTACATGCTGGGCCTGCTGACCAAGCAGGAAGCTGCGCAGGCAACCAACCTGGTGCAAGGTGTTTCCGGCGTGCAGAAGATTGTGAAGTTGTTTGAGTACATCGATTGATACCTGCTCCTGCGGCGACGGCGACCTCACGGACGCCTTCGCTGGCAAGCCAGCTCCTACGTAATAAAAAAGGCGATCCTCTCGGATCGCCTTTTTTATTACTTCACCACTTTCAGGCTGGGTCGACCGCTTGGACGCGGCGGTTCACTGTCGGGTGGTGGAAGATCGTCATCCGGTTCGATCTCTTCGTCCTCGCCCATCGGCGATTCCAGATCAAACACCATGCCCTGACCATTCTCCCTGGCGTAGATACCCAGGATCGATGCAATAGGCACGTACAAGGTGTGCGGCACACCACCAAAGCGCCCCTCGAAACTGACCGCCTCGTTATCCATGTGCAAGTGGCGCACGGCCTGCGGCGATACGTTCAGGACGATTTGTCCGTCACTGGCAAACCCCTGAGGCACCTGTACCGACGGATACTCGGAATTGACCAGCATGTGTGGGGTGCAATCGTTGTCCACAATCCACTCATAGAGCGCGCGGACCAGATAAGGTCGACTGGAGTTCATAGCGGCTCCTTAAGCCTTAGCGCATATCGCGTTCGACACCAGACAGACTCGCCTGGAAAGCCTCACGCGCAAACTGGCGCTCCATATAATCAAGCAGCGGCTTGGCCGGCCGCGGCAGTTCTATACCCAGGATCGGCAATCGCCAGAGTATTGGCAGTAGGCAGCAGTCCACCAGACTTTGTTCCTCACTAAGGAAAAACGGCTTGTCGGCGAACAGCGGCGACACACCCGTCAGGCTTTCGCGCAACTCTTTACGAGCCACGACACGGGCCGCTTCCTTGGTCCGCGAATCCAGAATCAGGTCCACCAGACCACACCAATCTCGCTGAATGCGGTGTATCAGCAGGCGACTGTTGGCACGCGCCACGGGATAAACCGGCAGTAGCGGCGGGTGCGGGTAACGCTCATCCAGATATTCCATCACCACAGTCGACTCCCACAACGCCAGGTCGCGATCGACCAGGGTAGGCAAGCTGCCGTAAGGGTTCACCTCAATCAGTTTAGGTGGCTGACGCCCAGCTTCCACGTAAATGATCTCGGCGCTGACACCCTTCTCTGCCAGTACGATGCGCACTCGGTGGGAATAGTGGTCGGCGGGGTCGGAGTAACAGGCCAACCGATTGGTCACGCCCATGGCGATCCTCCTCGCTTGTAGAAATTATCGAACGCTCAAAAACGAGCGCGCCCAGAGGGCGCCTCCCGTAACGACTGGATAACCAGGTTCGCTACATCTTCAGAGGCGCCCTTGGGCGCGCGCGATTAACAGCAATAGCTTGAAGCTTTATCAGTGCACGTCTTTCCAGTATTCGCGCTTGAGCAGGTAAGCGAAGACGAAGAAGAACGCCAGGTACAACAATACGTACGTACCGATGCGCTGATGTTGCAGCTTAACCGGGTTAGCCGAGTAAGCCAGGAAGGTTACCAGATTCTTGACCTTCTCATCGAACTGCTCTTCAGTCAGAGCACCGCTTTTCGGCACGATGGTCAGTTGATCGCACGCTTCATGAGTCAATGGCGTACCGGTCAGCGGATCAAATTGCTTTTTGCCGCCTTCGACGATCTGAACCTGTTTGCAACCAACCACCTGGCGACCTTGCAGGCCGGCCAGGACGTTTGGCATGCCCACGTTCGGGAAGACCTTGTTGTTCACACCCCATGGACGCGACGGATCTTCGTAGAACGACTTCAGGTAACCGTAGAGCCAGTCAGTACCGCGAACACGGGCAACCAGGGTCAGGTCCGGCGGCGCGGCGCCAAACCAGGCCTTGGCGTCCGCTGGCTGCATGCCGATGCTCATGTGGTCGCCGATCTTGGCGCCAGTGAACATCAGCTTCTCCAGCATCAACTCATGGGGAATGCCCAGGTCGTCGGCAACTCGCTCATAGCGTTGGAACTTGGCACTGTGGCAACCCATGCAGTAGTTGGCGAACGTACGCGCGCCATCCTGCATGGCTGCTTTATCGGAAACGTCGATGTCGACTTTTTCCAGCTCAGGGCCACCGTGCTCAGCTGCGAAAGCGAACACTGGCAGCGCAGCAAGCATCAATACAGCAAATAGTTTTTTCATCAGCCAGTCACCCTTTCCGGAACCGGTTTGGTCTTCTCGAGCCTGGTGTAGAAAGGCATCAGAATGAAGTAGGCGAAGTACAGGAAGGTACATACCTGCGACAGCAACGTACGCTCAGGGGTTGGGGCCAATACGCCCAGCACACCCAGGATCACGAATGCGATACAGAACACCCAGAGCCAGATCTTGCTCAGCCAGCCCTTGTAGCGCATCGACTTGACCGGACTACGGTCCAGCCACGGCAGGACGAACAGCACAGCAATGGCCGCGCCCATGGCGATCACACCGAGGAGCTTGTCCGGAATCGCGCGCAAGATGGCGTAGAACGGGGTGAAGTACCAGACCGGAGCGATGTGCTCTGGGGTCTTGAAGGCGTTCGCCACTTCAAAGTTCGGCTTCTCGAGGAAGTAGCCGCCCATTTCCGGGAAGAAGAACACGATCGAGCAGAAGATGAACAGGAACACCACCACGCCGACGATATCTTTCACGGTGTAGTACGGATGGAAGGCAATGCCGTCCAGCGGTATGCCGTTTTCGTCCTTGTGCTTCTTGATATCCACGCCGTCCGGGTTGTTCGAACCGACTTCGTGCAACGCCAGGATGTGCAACACCACCAGACCCAGGATAACGATCGGCAGGGCAACCACGTGCAAGGCGAAGAAACGGTTCAGGGTAATACCCGAAATCAGGTAGTCACCACGAATCCACTGGGTCAGGTCGTTGCCGATGACCGGGATCGCACCGAACAGCGAGATGATTACCTGGGCACCCCAATAGGACATCTGGCCCCACGGCAGCAGGTACCCCATGAAGGCTTCAGCCATCAGCGCCAGGTAGATCAGCATGCCGAAGACCCACACCAACTCACGCGGCTTCTGGTACGAACCGTAGAGCAGGCCACGGAACATGTGCAGATAGACCACGATGAAGAACGCCGAAGCGCCGGTGGAGTGCAGCAGACGCAGGATCGAGCCGTACTCGACGTCACGCATGATGTATTCGACGGAAGCGAACGCCTCTTCCGCCGACGGGTTGTAGCTCATGGTCAGCCAGACACCGGTAACGATCTGGTTGACCAGAACGAGCAGCGCCAGGGAGCCAAAGAAATAGAAGAAGTTGAAGTTCTTCGGAGCGTAATACTTGCTGAGATGGTCTTCCCACATCTTGGTGGCGGGAAAGCGTGCATCAACCCAATCCATGAATTTACTCATCACGCCTTCTCCGTATCGACGCCAATGATAATAATTTCATCGGTCTCATAGGAATGCGGGGGAACTGGCAGGTTCAAAGGCGCAGGTTGCGACTTGTAGACGCGACCAGCCAGATCGTAGTGGGAACCGTGACAAGGGCAGAAATAGCCACCTACCCAGTCTTTACCCAGATCCGCAGGTGCCACTTCAGGACGGAAGGTCGGCGAGCAACCCAGGTGCGTGCAGATACCGATCAGCAGCAGGACCTCGGGTTTGATCGAACGGATTTCCGGATCAACGTAAGTCGGTTGCGTCGAGTTCTTGGAGGTCGGGTCAGCGAGCTGGCCCTCGATCTTCTTCAGATTCCCCAGGATTTCCGGAGTACGGCGGACGATGAACACCGGCTGGCCGCGCCACTCAGCAATCATCTGCTGGCCTGGCTCGATTTTGCTGACATTCACTTTCACCGGTGCACCTGCGGCTTTCGCCTTGGCACTGGGAAACCATGACCCCACGAACGGGACCGCAGCCCCCACCGCTCCTGCAGCACCCACCACGGATGTGGCTGCTACCAAGAAGCGACGCCGGCCTGCATTCACGCCGTCATTGCTCATTCAGTCCTCTCCCATCAGCTTTGTGGCCTGTTAAATCAGGCGTCTACTAAGTAAATCTATGTACTTATAAAAATTTTGCCGAATGGTAATGAAAAGCCCCAATTCTGACAAGGTAATTACCGGAGCCCATCACCCCCAAGCCTCGTAGTATAGGGCGTCTGCGGATGTGGCAAGTTGTCACAGCGCAATTCTTCGATAAATCGCAGGCACAAAAAAACGCCCAGCTCCGTGAGGAAACTGGGCGTTCTTTTTTGAACGTGAAAGCGAATTAACGCTTCGAGTACTGCGGACGCTTACGCGCTTTACGCAGACCGACTTTCTTACGTTCAACTTCACGAGCATCGCGGGTTACGAAGCCGGCTTTACGCAGGGCGCTGCGCAGAGTCTCGTCGTAGTCCATCAGAGCGCGAGTGATACCGTGGCGGATTGCGCCAGCCTGACCACTTACACCACCACCGATCACGGTGACGTAGATGTCGAACTTCTCGACAGTCTCAGTCAATTCCAGCGGCTGACGAACTACCATGCGGGCAGTTTCGCGGCCGAAGAAATTATCCAGCGAACGGTTGTTGATGGAGATGTTACCAGTACCCGGACGCAGGAAAACGCGTGCGGTTGCGGTCTTGCGACGGCCAGTGCCGTAATTTTGAGTCGCCGACATAATGTACTATTCCGTTAAAACTTCAGTTCTTGGGGCTGCTGAGCAGTATGTGGGTGTGCAGCGCCCGCATAGACTTTCAGCTTACGGTACATGTCGCGACCCAGCGGGTTCTTAGGCAGCATGCCTTTGACCGCGGTCTCGATCACGCGCTCAGGGGCCTTGGCGATCAGCTTTTCAAAGTTGATCGACTTGATGCCGCCCGGGAAACCGGAGTGGGAGTAGTACATTTTGTCAGTGGTTTTAGCACCGGTAACACGGATCTGCTCAGCGTTGATTACGACGATGTAGTCGCCGGTGTCAACGTGAGGAGTGTACTCAGGCTTGTGCTTGCCACGCAGACGGCTCGCGATTTCGGTGGCCAGACGACCCAGGGTCTGACCAGCAGCGTCGACGACAAACCAGTCGCGCTTTACTGTTTCCGGTTTAGCAGTAAAAGTTTTCATTCTTTATAGCCTCAGGGGCCGCCCTGTAAATTAGACGGCGGATCTTACTGAATAGTGCGTACTTTGACAAGTCAAAGGCAGCCGGATACAGACGCTTTCGGGGGCTCGGGTCGGCGCGTCCGTTCAACGGCAAGATTCTTCGGCGGCGGCGCATCACTTCCACTGCAGAAAGAGGTGCGCAATTATGCAGATTGCGAAAAATAATTCAACCTGCTTTTATGATTGTTTTGCCCAAGGAGC
This sequence comes from Pseudomonas sp. A-B-19, assembly GCF_019947515.1. Taxonomy (NCBI): domain Bacteria; kingdom Pseudomonadati; phylum Pseudomonadota; class Gammaproteobacteria; order Pseudomonadales; family Pseudomonadaceae; genus Pseudomonas; species Pseudomonas sp. A-B-19. Next base: position 13,097 of record NZ_JAGYGN010000023.1, on the reverse strand, counting down.
ACCTGATGGACTATCGCCAGCTAGGCCGAACCAATCTGAATGTGAGTGCCCTCTGCCTCGGCACCATGACCTGGGGCGAGCAAAACAGCGAGGCAGACGCCTTCGCCCAGATTGAGCGAGCCAAGGGTGCCGGGATCAACTTCATCGACACCGCCGAGATGTACCCGGTGCCACCCAAGGCCGAAACCTACGCCACCACCGAACGCTACATCGGCAATTACTTCAAGAGCCGCGGCGACCGCACCGACTGGATCCTGGCCAGCAAGATCGCCGGCCCCGGCAACACCATCGACTACATCCGTGACAAAAACCTGCGCCACAACCGCCAGCACATCACCGAAGCGGTGGATGCCAGCCTTAAGCGACTGCAGACCGATTACATCGACCTGTACCAACTGCACTGGCCGGAGCGCAGCACCAACTTTTTCGGACAGCTGGGCTACAAGCACAAGATCGAAGCCAACCTGACCCCGCTGGAGGACACTCTCGAAGCACTGGACGAGCAGGTCCGCGCCGGCAAGATCCGCCATATCGGCCTGTCCAACGAGACGCCGTGGGGCACCATGCGCTTCCTGGCCCTGGCCGAAGCCCGGGGCTGGCCGCGCGCGGTGTCGATCCAGAATCCGTACAACCTGCTCAACCGCAGCTTTGAAGTCGGCCTGGCGGAAATCGCCATCCGCGAGCAATGCGGCCTGCTCGCCTACTCGCCGCTGGCGTTCGGTTTCCTGTCGGGCAAGTACGAAGGTGGCGCCCGCCCGCCAAAAGGTCGCCTGAGCCTCTACAGTCGCTTCAGCCGCTATTTCAACCCGCAGTCGCAAGCTGCCTGCAGCCGTTACGTCGCGCTGGCTCGCGAGCACGGCCTGGACCCGGCGCAAATGGCCCTGGCGTTCGTGACGCAACAGCCATTCGTGACCAGCAACATCATTGGCGCGACCACGATGGAGCAACTGGAGAGCAACCTTGCCAGTTTCGACTTGAAGCTGTCGGAGGAAGTACTGGAAGGGATCGAGGCGATTCACAAGGATCATCCGAATCCTGCTCCATAACCCCCACTTGCAGGAGCGAGCTTGCTCGCGAAAAACCTGAGCACACCGTTGGGTGTCAGGTTTTCAACGTTATCGTTGGCGACCATCGCGAGCGAGCTCGCTCCTACAATGATCTGGCGATGATTTCCTTCATGATTTCATTGGTCCCGGCATAGATCCGCTGCACCCGCGCATCCGCCCATGCCCGCGCGATCGGGTACTCCCACATGAACCCGTAGCCACCGTGCAACTGCACGCATTCGTCGAGCACCTTGCATTGCAGGTCGGTGCCCCAGTACTTGGCCATCGCCGCCGTCGGCACATCAAGCTTGCCTTGCAGGTGCAGCTCCAGGCAACGGTCGACGAAGACCCGGCCGATCTGGATTTCCGTGGCCATCTCCGCCAGCTTGAACCGGGTATTCTGGAAATCCGCGATCGACTTGCCGAATGCCTTGCGCTCGCGGGTGTAGTCCAGCGTCCATTGCAGCGCCGCTTCGGCCGATGCCAGCCCGCCAATGGCCACGGTAAGGCGCTCCTGAGGCAACTCCTGCATCAGGTAGGCAAAACCCATCCCGGCCTGGCCCAGCAGATTTTCCTTGGGCACACGCACGTCCTGGAAAAACAGCTCCGAGGTGTCCTGGGCTTTCATCCCGACCTTTTCCAGGCGCTTGCCCTTGTCAAAGCCCGGCGTATCAGCCTCCACCAGAAACAGACTGGTGCCCTTCGCACCGGCCTTCGGATCGGTCTTGGCCACGACGATCACCAGGTCGGCCAGGTAGCCGTTAGTGATAAAGGTCTTGGAACCGTTGATCACGTATTCATCACCATCGAGCACGGCCGTGGTTTTCACCCCTTGCAGATCGGAACCGGCGCCCGGCTCGGTCATGGCGATCGCGGTAACCATCTCGCCAGACACCAGTTTCGGCAGGTATTTATGCTTCAGCGCCTCACTGCCGTAATGCAGGATGTACGGCGCCACGATGTCCGAGTGCAGGGAAAAGCCGATGCCGGTCAGGCCAAGTCGCCCCACCTCTTCGATCACCACCGCGCTGTAGAGAAAGTCCGCCCCCAGGCCGCCGTACTCTTCCGGCAGGTGCGAGCACAGCATCCCCGCCTCCCCCGCCTTGTTCCATAGATTGCGGTCGATATAGCCTTGTTTTTCCCATTGCCCATGGAACGGCACCGCCTCTTTTTCGAGGAACGTCCGCACGCTGTCGCGGAAAAGCTCGTGCTCGGAACTGAACAGGGTTCTGGGGATCATGCGACACCTTTTATTTGTAATTAGAAGGAATTGACCTTCAGAGCCTAAGCCTCGCTCCCGATACAGGACACTGGACACATCCGACAAAAAATAAGACGATCCAGCCGTCTGGTGACCACTTCCCCCTATAAAAATAAAGTTGAATTATGTCTAACCAAGCCTCCACGCCCCTGCGGCGCGTCAGCATCCTGGCCATCGACCGGGTTTTCGCTTCCACCCTCATGCAAGCCAAGGATTTTTTCCACCTCGCCAGCCTGCGTTACGGCAAACAGCTGGGCCAGGGCCTGACACCGGCGTTCGAAACCCGCCTGGTCAGCCCCGATGGCAAACCGGTCAACACCTTCAGCGACGTGCTGATTCCGGTGGATGGCGGGCTGGAAAACGCCGACATCATCGTTCTTCCCGCGTTCTGGGACGATTTCGAGAGTCTTTGCAAACGTTACCCGCAAGTCCTGCCCTGGTTGCGCCAGCAGCATGCGCGCGGCGCCGTACTGTGCGGCGAGGCCACCGGTGTTTTCTGGCTGGCCGAAGCCGGGTTGCTCAATGGCAAGGAAGCGACCACCTACTGGCGCTTCTTCAATGCCTTCGCCGAACGCTTCCCCCAGGTCCAGCTCAATCAGGACAAGCACCTGACCGACGCCGACAACCTGTACTGCGCCGGCGGCACCACCTCGGCCTGCGACCTGTACATTTACCTGATCGAGCGCTTCTGCGGTGCCAACGTGTCCCAGGCCGTGGCCCGGGACATTCTGTACGAGGTGCAACGCAGCTATTCACCGGGCCGGATTGGATTCGGCGGGCAGAAGCTGCACCAGGACGTGATCATCCTGCAGATCCAGCACTGGCTCGAAGAACACTTCGCCGACAAGTTCCGCTTCGAAGACGTCGCCCGCGAACACGGCATGAGCATCCGCAACTTCATGCGCCGCTTCCAGACCGCCACCGGCGACAAGCCACTGCATTACCTGCAACGCCTGCGCATCGAAACCGCCAAGGGCCTGCTATCCGCCAGCCGCAAGAGTATCAAGACCATCAGCTATGAAGTTGGCTACGACGATGCGAGCTTTTTCGCACGGCTGTTCCGCCAGCACACCGAACTGTCGCCGAATCAGTATCGGCAGCAGTTTCAGCAGGCTGCGTAGGCCCAGGCCTCAAACAAATCCCATGTGGGAGCGAGCCTGCTCGCTTCCACATTGAATCCTGCGCCGGCCACGCAGTTCTTTCGCTGTGCATTTTCCTACGAAAAAAGCGGAATACAGAGCGCCAGAGAACCCAACCCTGCCCACAGACGCAGCCCCTTAAAAACTTCAACATCTTCCCTGCAAACACCATCAGGGAAGAGCAACCATGACTATCGGATCAAGCTACAACTACCCTTCATACATCGCCAAGGAGGCCGCCCGAACAAAGCGATCGGCTAAAAACAAATGGACGGCTCGCTTTCCCAATCCGCCGGATTTGTGCTTTGACTATCGTGCACTGGTAGAACAGGAAAACGGCATCGCCAGGGCAACAGACCCGCATCATAAAATCTGCATCATCGGCGCCGGCGTCACTGGTCTGACCGCCGCCAGAGAACTCTATCGCTGCGGCTTTACCCATATCACCCTCATCGAACAATCCAGACGCATCGGCGGCAGGCATCTGACTGTTCCCGGTAGCCGAAACTCGACAGCAAGCCATACACCGTTTGAAATGGGCGCCATGCGCATGCCCTTTTTCAACCGGGCGGATGAGCCACCGACAGAAGGTCGGTCGCTGATGGCTTACTACGCCAATCAATTTGAATTGGCGTTTTCAGACTTCGCCAACCCCGGTAGCCAATGGGTTAACTCGACAGGCATCTATCTCCGGGAGGGCAGCATGGGCGGTGGATCGGCGCCGCAAATGTTGATCTGGAAAAACGAAGACGGCGTCACACCGCCTCCCAGCGATGAATTGCAAAAGGTTTATTCCAAGTGGAAAGCCTTTGCCGATCGCATGACCCGCCACGTTGCCGAGCTCTATGCGAGCCAGGGATGGGAAGCCATTTGGGCTTCTATCGTTGAAAAATACGAGAGTGTCTCGTTCCGCGACCTGGTCAGCATGCCAGCGCTGGAAGCTTGGGATGACCGCTCACCCGGGGATTTCGGCGGAATGGGAATGTCTGCGCAAGAGTCCGCAATTTTTTACGCGATAGGTATAGGTGACGGTAGCTGGGGAGCTTTTTACGACGTCTGCTGCCTCTACCCTCTGCGTACCGCGATTTTCGGTTTCAGCAGCCAATTGCAACTGATCCATGGTCGAGTGGACTCAAACGGTGATCCACTGGATTCGCCCTACCTGAATAGCGAAGCCGTTTTTGACTCAATGGGGCAGAGTTTCGACAGGCCCCGCTACATCGGCCTCGCCGCGCTGGACGAATGCCTGCTGTTTGTGAAAACCGACGAAACCGGAAAGTCCTTCTACGAACATTGCCTCGAAAGAAGCAATGGGCTTCTCACCGACTCATCCGTCACGAAACTGGAAAAGCTGACCAATCAAAAAATACGCGTCTATTACAACGGGAAACACAGTCAACCCGAGCGAATCCAGGAGCAATTTGATGACTTTGACTCGGTCATCATGACACTGCCCTCCTGGCTGATTGAAACTCGAATCAAGCTCGAAAATTTCACCCGGGAGATGCTGCCTTTCGAGACGATTAACGCCTACAAAACCGCACACTGGGAAACTAGCTGCAAAGTGTTTGCACCGCTGAAAAAATCATTTCTCTCGAAAAACAAAAACATCCCGCAAGCCATCGTTACCGACAGTTTTATCCACGATGTCTATACCTACCGCTACAACGACAATTACAGCTATGACTGCATCCTGCTGAGTTATACCTGGGAAGATGACGCAACCAAGCTCGCCTCACTCAGCGATAAAGAGCTGGTATCAAAATGCGCCGAAGAGCTGGATCGCATACTCATGAATTCTGCCAACGTCCAGGAAAGAATCTCTCCCTACATCAGCATTGATCAAGCGGTGGTTCAGCGTTGGATCACTGATAAAAATGCTCTGGGCTGTGCCAAGCTTTACCGACCGGGCACCTACTACGACGCCGTCGGCCTGATGAAGTACAACCGGGACCTTGCTCATGTATCAGGCTTGTATTTGTCCGGCGAGTCATTTTCCGTCGATGCAGGTTGGACGGAGCCATGTTTTCGCGGTGCTGTCGATGCAGTGATTCATATCTGCAACAAAACCGCCGCGACCTTCAATGGCGGATTTTCCTTGAGCGACTACCCGCACTACCAAGTCAAGATCTGATCACATCCCCCGCTCCAGAGCCATGCACGCAATACATGGCTCTACCTCTCGCGTCGGCTGCCCACTGCCACCAAACATCACTCTGATCCACTTTCGGAAAAGGACTACGACCTAAACCGAATTAGCTGACTTACACCTCATTCCTGACTCCCCTCTTATACATACGCAATTTAACAGTTTGAAAAACAATAAAAAGAGGAACAACGGAATGACTGAGCCAACAAGCCCTGTTCGTGTTGCAGTCGTGCAATTCGATCCACAAGTCGGCATCGAGAAATGTGTAGGTAATCTGCGTCGTAGCCTGGAATTGGCGCTTGAAGCGGTAAACGGCGGTGCGAATCTCATCGTTCTGCCCGAGCTTTCCAATACCGGCTATTTCTTCAGCAATCGACAGGATGCCTTCGCCCATGCCGAAGCGGTTCCCGACGGGCCAAGCGTGCAGCGCTGGATCGACTTCGCCCGCGAACACAACGTTTACCTCGTGGCCGGCCTGGCCGAACGCGACGGCATGCGACTCTTCAACACCGGCGTTCTGGTGGGACCAGACGGATTTATCGGCAAATACCGCAAAGCCCATCTGTGGAATCTGGAGAAGCTCTGGTTCACCCCCGGCGACTTGGGTTTCCCGGTTTTCGACACACCGATCGGCCGCATCGGGCTATTGATCTGCTGGGACATCTGGTTTCCGGAGGTGCCACGGATCCTCGCCCAGCAAGGCGCAGACATCATTTGCAGCCTGAACAACTGGGTCTGGACACCGCCGCCGCTGTTCGACGATGCCGGTAAGTGCATGGCGTCGTATCTGACGATGACCGCCGCTCACGTCAACAACGTGTTTATCGCTGCCGCCAGCCGGATTGGAGAGGAGCGCGGCGCGCGCTACCTGGGTTGCTCATTGATTGCCGGAACCAACGGCTGGCCGATTGGCGCCGTGGCTTCGGCAAACAGGCAGGAAATCCTGTTTGCCGATGTTGACCTGACCAGCTCCCGCAGTGCGCCCATCTGGAACAACCTGAACGATCTGCATCGCGATCGCCGAGCCGATCTTTACGATCAGATGCTCGGCTACACCCAACACCCTTGCCTCCCACGTTGATCAGGAGGCCTATCCCATGGAAGTTACAACCGACAAAAACCAACAATCGCACAAATCACCGATTGATACAGCCGTCGTCCTGCTAATGATCGGCGCGACACTGCTGATCGTCTGGCTTTCTTTCAGCAACCGGACTTTCTGGGGAGCGCATTGGCCCGGGTACGGCGACATGGTAGCGCTGCTACCCGAACCGAGTGCCTGGTTGCGTTGGGTGTTAGGCGACATAAGCGAGGTGGCTTTCTACAAGCACGAGTTCGCCTCGATCGGCCTGCTGGCGGGCGCTTATCTGGCTTACTGGGCGAATCGAACGGGGAAATCCTGGCAAGGGTTTGCCATCTCCTATGGAACGGGACTTTGGCCCTGGCTGGCCACCAGTTCGTTGCTCGGGCTGCTGCTGAGCAATCTGCTGTGGGGCTGGACGGTGACAGCCACAACCTGGCAACCCACATTCGTTGCATTCGTCTCGCTGCCAGCGGCGATGGTGCTGATGTTTGGCGGAGGCTGGAAGGTCACGATCAACGGCGCACTCATGGGCGCGGTACTCGTCACGCCCATGTGCCTGCTGATCGTCAACTACGTGTGCCAACCGCTGGCCTTGCCTGCGGTGATCGGCAATGTGCTGGGCATGGCGGTTGCCAGTGTCCTGGCGTTTCTGTTTTGCCGCTACTGGCCGAACCTGGTGAAATCCAGGTCATCGCAAACGCCACCCGCCTCGATTGCCACCGCCAAGGCGCCCGACTATGGCGTCATCTGGAGCCTGCGGCGGATTCTCGCGGACTTTTCCGAAGCACCGTTCTTCGGTAATGAGCTGGCCAGCCTTGGCCTGATACTGGGGGCATTGCTGGCATACAGCTTGAACCCTTCAAGCCCCGCGTACGGATCGGGCCTGTTGCTACACATCATCGGCGCGCAGGCATTGGCCTCGGCCATCGGCGTGCTGATCTGGCGTAAACAATGGATGCTGTGCGGCTGGTATCCCACTTACATCCCGCTGGTTTCAGTGGTGCCCGCGGCGATCCTGGCCTATGGCGGCAGCTGGCAGATTATCGTCTCAAGTGCACTGCTGGGGGCACTGCTCGCACCACCGCTTGCCTGCGTGATTGCCAGGAAATTACCGGCCGACATGCACGCCTACATCGCCAATGTACTGTCGATGGCCATCAGCACACTGCTGATCGTACCGCTGATCGGTTTTCTGATCGCTGATTAATGCCCCAGCCATTCGGCTGTATCGCGGCCTCAAAAGCGGATACAGCCACTTTTCATTACAAACAAGCGAGGTATCCCATGGACCTGCCCAAACTGTCCATCGCGGCACTTGGCGGCACGGTAAGCATGCAAGCGAACAATGCCGGTGAAGGCGTCATCCCGACCGTCAGTGGCGAAGCCCTGCTGACTTCCATACCGGAACTGAAGACACTGGCCGCAGTCACCGTCGAGACCCTCGGCCTGCTGCCCAGTGCCTCCCTGGATTTCGAGTTTTTGCTGAACGTATTGTCCTGGGCTGAGTTTCAGGTCGAACAGGGCGCCGCTGGGGTCGTGATAACCCAGGGCACCGACACTCTCGAAGAAGCCGCGGTGTTTTTGGATTACCTGTGGCCCTACGACACCCCCTTGGTGCTGACCGGTGCCATGCGTTCCGCAGCGCAGCCAGGTGCCGATGGACCAGCCAATATGCTGGATGCATGTCGCGTTGCCTTGGCGCAGAACAGCCGGCAGCGCGGTGTTCAGGTCGTGATGAACGGACAGATTCATCAAGCGTGCAGCGTACGCAAAATCGATTCGCTGGCATTGCAGGCGTTTTCCTCTCCGGTCGTGGGGCCCGCGGGCCTACTGTTGGAAGACCGTGTTCGCTACCTGCGCCCGCCAGGGCCACGCACGGTGTTACCGCTGCCGCAACAAACCACACAGAAGGTTGCGCTGCTTGAGGCCTCACTTTCGGCCGACACCCTGCTGCTGGAAAATATTCTCGCACTCGATTACGACGGGCTGGTGATCGGCGGTTTCGGCGCCGGCCACATCTCGCAGCGCTGGGCGACAATGATTGAGCATATCGCCGAACGAATCCCCGTGATCATTGCGACCCGAACCGGCTCCGGCTCCACCGCACGTGCCTCTTACGGTTTTGGCGGTGGTGAAATGGACTTGATTCGCAAGGGGGCATCGATGGCGGGTTTTCTATGTCCGCGAAAAGCCAGAATTCTGCTTTGGCTGCTGCTTGGTTGCCAACGACAGCACGAGCTTGCGCAGTATCTCAACGAAGACATTTGACTTCAAAACAATGTACAAACCTGTGGGCGGAGGAATTGCGCGGACAAAAAAGGCCTGCATGTGCAGGCCTCTTTCATTTCCCGAACTGACTTACGGCTTGTGCGCCCGGGCCAGGAATTCGTGGGATTGCATTTCCAGCAGACGACTCAGGGTTCGCTGGAATTCGAAATTCAGGCGACCGCCGGTGTACAGCTCCTTGAGCTCGACTTCGGCAGAAATGATCAGCTTCACGTTGCGGTCGTAGAACTCGTCGACCATGTTGATAAAGCGTCGGGCGATGTCGTCGGTGGTGACGCTCATCTGCTCGACATCGCTGAGCAACACGGCGTGGAAGATCTTGCCCAGCTCGATGTAGTCGTTCTGGCTGCGCGGGCCGTCGCACAGTTCGCGGAAGTTGAACCAGGCCACGTCATCGCAGGTGCGCAGGGCGCGAATTTCACGATTTTCGATCATCAGCACGTCATTTTCGACCGCTGCCGTGCATTCCGGTGTCAGCGCACGGAAGCTCTTGCGCAGGCTTTCGTTGGCGGCTGCGTCGAGCGGATAGTGGAACAGTTCGGCTTGTTCCAGGTGACGCAGTCGATAGTCGACGCCGCTGTCGACGTTGACGATCTCGGTATTCTGCTTGATCAGCGCAATGGCCGGCAGGAAGCGCGCGCGTTGCAGGCCGTCCTTGTACAGGCCGTCCGGCACGATGTTCGAAGTCGCGACCAGGGTCACGCCGTTCTTGAACAGTTCTTCCATCAGGGTGCCGAGGATCATGGCGTCGGTGATGTCGGATACGAAGAATTCATCGAAGCAGATCACCCGGGCTTCGGTGGCGAAACGCTTGGCGATGATGGTCAGCGGGTTTTTCTCGCCGCCCAGGGTCTTCATCTCTTCGTGCACGCGCTTCATGAAGCGGTGGAAGTGCGTACGGGACTTTTCCTTGAAGGGCAGCGCTTCGAAGAAGGTGTCCACCAGGTAAGTCTTGCCGCGACCTACGCCGCCCCAGAAATACAGGCCCTTGACCGGGGTCTGATCCTTCTTGCCAAACAACTTGCCCAGCAGGCCCGGCTTGTTTTGCTCGGCCGCGACCAGGTCGTCGTACAGGCGCTGCAAATGACGCACGGCGGTTTCCTGCGCGGCATCATGGAAGAATTCCGGGCGTTTCAGATCAGCTTGATATCGTTCTAGGGGCGTCATAATTCGTTAGCAAGGCAACAAAAACGGGCCGACACTGTAGCGACGGCCCGCAGGAATGGCAATCGGCCCTTGGTCGGGCCGAGCCGTTGATTATTCCTGAATCGGCGTCAGGGCAATGCGCAAGGCCTCGATGGCCGCGTCGCGTGCGGTGCTGTCGGCGAAGGTCGGGCTGTCGGCAACGCACTCGCCCTCCAGCCATACACTGAAGCTCAGCGCTTCACTGCGTACGTCCAGTGGTTGGCCCGCTTGCAGTTGCTTGGTCACTTGACCTGCGGTCTTGCCGTCGGTGAAGTTGCGCGACAACAGCAATTGCTCGCCATCGGCGGCCAGCAGACGGAAGCGGAAACTGCCGTCGTCTTCGCGGAAGCTGACAAAACGTGCAGCTTTTGCAGCTTTCTTCCTGGTGGTCGCCGCCACTTGCGTCTGGGCAACGAATGAACGCAGGCCCACCGCTTCACGCAGTTCGTTGAGGAACGGAGTTGCCACCGCGCGGGCCTTTTTCGCGCCGTGTTGCAGGATGTCTTCCAGATCCGCCGGGCGCTCGATCAACAGGTTATAACGCTCGCGGGACTCACCCAGTTCGTTGTCCAGCAGCTGGAACAGACGATTTTTCGCCTCGCCCCAACCCAGGCCCTGCAACAGTTCGCTACGGAACTCGTCGGACTGCGCCGGGGTAGCGAACGCCTGGAACAAGGTGAACAGGTGCGAATTGTCCGGATCCTTGGCTTCGCCCGGCGCGCGGGAGTCGGTGACGATCCGCGAAATCGCGTCCTTCATTTCTTTGGCACTGCTGAACAACGGAATGGTGTTGTCGTAGCTCTTCGACATCTTGCGGCCATCCAGGCCCGGCAACGTGGCGACGCTCTCTTCGATCAACGCCTCGGGCATGGTGAAGAATTCCTTGCCCTGGCCAAACAGGTGGTTGAAGCGCTGACCGATGTCCCGCGCCATTTCCACGTGCTGGATCTGGTCACGACCGACCGGCACCTTGTGCGCGTTGAACATCAGGATGTCCGCGGCCATCAGCACCGGGTAGCTGTACAGGCCCATGGTGATACCGGCATCCGGGTCTTCGCCGGTCTCGACGTTCTTGTCCACCGAAGCCTTGTAGGCGTGGGCGCGATTGAGCAAGCCCTTGGCCGCAACGCAGGTCAGCAACCAGGTCAGTTCGGGGATTTCCGGGATGTCGGACTGGCGGTAGAAGGTCACGCGGTCGACATCCAGGCCACCGGCCAGCCAGGTCGCCGCGATTTCCAGACGCGAGCGCTGGATGCGCAGCGGGTCATCGCACTTGATCAGGGCGTGGTAGTCGGCCAGGAAGTAGAACGAATCGGCATTGCTGTCACGGCTGGCGACGATCGCCGGGCGGATGGCGCCAGCATAGTTGCCCAGGTGCGGCGTGCCGGTGGTGGTGATGCCGGTGAGGATACGGGTACGAGTCGTCATGGGTAATCGCTTGTCAGACTGCAATCAATTCGAGAGACGCGGCAGGATCAGATCCTTGAGATCGGTCAGCTTGCCATGAAAAAAGTGTCCGCATTCTGCCACTTTCAGTAGCTCATGGGGACGTTCGAGCTTGTCGGACCATTGGTAAACGACTTGTGGATCGATCACTTCGTCGGTTTCCGGCTGAATCAAGGTCAGTTCGCCGTGTTGCGGCAGTTGATCCTGATCGCCGAGGCGCATGACTGCCGGCGCAACCATGAACAGGTGCTTGAGCTGCTCGCCCCTGGCCTCGAGGCGCCCGCCGAGACTTGCTGCAACAAAACCGCCGAAGGAGAAACCGAACAGGGTCAGCGGCAATGCCGGGTGCCTGGCGCGAAACCACTCGGCCGCAGCCTGGGCATCATCGACTTCACCGCAACCCATGTCGTGGGTGCCTTCGCTGGCGCCGACTCCACGGTAGTTGAAACGCAAAGTAATCAAACCGGCATCACGCGCGGTGCGCTGCAGGGTCGAAACCACTTTGTTGAGCATGGTGCCGCCCTGCACCGGATTCGGATGACAGATCAGTGCTATGCCGCGCGGATCTTCATTATCAAGATACAGGGCTTCCAGTTGCCCAACCGGGCCATCAATCACTACGGGGGTTTCACGCATCAGCAAGGAAGGAACTCCGTGACCTCGGATCAGGTCGACTCGTCTAGCAAAATGTCTGTGCCTGTCTTTTGCGAGTGAATCGCGGTATACAGCGCAGGTTCGAGCCGTTAACGTAAAGCAAAGCCGTTTATAGAGGAAGGACTCGTGGAACACTCGCTCTTAGTTTGGTTGTTACCGACTCTTGCCCTGGTTGTGGGTGTCGCCATTGGGTTTCTGATCGCTCGCCTTGCGCCGAATGCCGCGCCTAACCGCACGCAGCGTCAGCTGGACGATATTCAGGAACGTTTCGACAGTTATCAGAACGAGGTGGTGACCCACTTCAACAGCACCGCGACACTGGTCAAGAAACTGACTCAGAGCTATCAGGAAGTACAGGACCATCTCGCCGAGGGCGCCAATCGCCTGGCCCTGGACGAACAGACTCGCCAACGCCTGCTGGCCTCCCTGCATGCCGATGCAGCGCAGGCTCCACGGGAACGCCTGACGCCACCGCGCAATCAGGAGCCACCTCGCGACTATGCACCGAAAGCCCCGAACTCGCCGGGCATGCTCGATGAGCATTATGGCCTGAAGAAGTAAGCGGGCCCGCAGGCAAAAGCCCCCGGACAAGTGATTGTCCGGGGGCTTTTTTTTATTTCTGATCCTGTATCTCTAGTGCCCACACTGGCCTCTTCGCGGGCAAGCCCGCTCCTACAGGGTCATGCTTTGAATACAGATTTTGTGTACGGCATCGATCCTTGATTGGGTGGAGGCAACGGGCTTGCGCCCGTTACCCCTCCCACACCACCGGACGTGCGGTTTTCCGCATCCGGCGGTTGAACAGCTCAGCAAGGGGCTGAGGCGAAGTCCTGCGGCGTCCACAGTC
>NZ_JAGYGN010000022.1:0-110513 GCF_019947515.1 Pseudomonas sp. A-B-19 | reverse complement strand
CGGGGGTGGTCATCGCATGACTGTTGGGTTTTTAAGGTTTTCGCAAAACCTGTGGGAGCGAGCTTGCTCGCGATGGCGGTGTGTCAGATACAACAATGGTGATAGACATGGCCCCATCGTCGGAACGCCGCCCGGAGCAAGCTCGCTCCCACAGGGATCAGCTGCGTTGCAGGAGGCCGCGCAGGGCAAGAGCGGCGGGGAGGCCCAGCCCCACCCAGCTCAACGAGTCCCAAACACCATCCCCGAGCAACGCGGCAAACAACCCTGCTGCGCTAAGCACCGCGATGACGGTCGGAACGGCGAACACTTTCCAGAAGTTCGACTGCCGGGGCTTCATGCCGCGCTCTCCGCTTTTTCCAGCACCGGTCTGGCCGCCTTGCGCCGCACCACCCACAGGTAGACCCCGCTGCCGAGCACGATGATGGTCAGCACATCGAGGGTCGCCCAGAGGATTTTCATCGGCATGCCGCCGTAGTCACCGAAGTGCAGCGGCTGCGACATGCCCATGGCGTCCATGTACCACGGTCGTTCGGCCACGGCGGTGACTTGCAGGGTGCTGGCGTCGATCAGTACCGGCGTCAAGAGGTGCGAGGTCAGGTGCGTGCTGCCTTTCATGAACACCGCGTAATGGTGCTCGCTGGAGAATCGCGTGCCGGGAAAGGCGATGAAGTCCGGCTGCATGCCCGGCGCGACATCCTTGGCGATGTCGAGCAGGCGGCTGGCCGGTGCCCGTTGCGTCAGCGGTGGCGCATCGCGGTACGGCGCGACCATCGCGCTGAGGCTGTCGTTGCGCCAGGCGGCAATGATCAGATCGGCACAGGCACTGATCACGCCGGTCACGCCGACCACCAGAGCCCAGGTCAACGTCACCACACCGATCAGGTTATGCAGGTCGAGCCAGCGCAGGCGCGTGGATTTGTCCTGGCGCACGGTGGCGAATTTCAAGCGGCGCATGAACGGCAAGTACAGCACTGTGCCGGAAACCATCGACACCACGAATACAATCCCCATGAACGCCAGCAACAACTTGCCCGGTAGCCCGGCGAACATGTCCACGTGCAAGCGCAGCATGGTCATCATGAAACCGCCGTTAGCCGATGGCGTCTCCAGCGCTTGGCCGGTACGGGCGTCGAGCATGAAGGTGTGGGACGAGTTCGGCTCAGTGCCCGCGGTTGCGGCCATGATGGTCAGCACCGCGTTGGGCTCATCGTCCTCGAAGCCGAAATACTGCATGACTTCACCGGGGCGATGCTTCTCGGCCGCTTCTGCCAATTGCTGCAAATTCAGGTGCGGGGTGTCCGCCGGCATTACCTTCACTTCAGGTGCATCGCCCAGCAAGTGGTCGATCTCGTGGTGAAAGATCAATGGCAGGCCGGTCAGTGCCAGCATCAGGAGAAACACCGTGCAGATCAGGCTGGACCAGGTGTGGACGAAGGACCAGCGGCGAATTGTTTTACTTTTCATTTCATAGCCTTCGGAAAAACCAAAGCCGTCCACGAAGGACGGCCTGGTCATTGGGCGTGTCAGATCAACGCGTTACCACTTGTAGGTTGCACTTGCGACGACACTGCGCTGGTCGCCGTAGTAGCAGTAGTAGCTGTCGCAAGTCGAGATGTAGTCCTTGTCGAACAGGTTGGTCGCGTTAACGGCCAGCGAAGCGCCTTTGAGACTGTTGTCCAGGCGACCGAGGTCGTAGTGAACCACCGCGTCGAACACCGTGTAGGCGCCGGCCTTGCCCAGCCAGGTGTTGGCCTGGTCGCCATAGGTATTGCCGGTATAGCGCGCGCCGGCGCCGATGCCGAAGCCATCCAGTACGCCGTTGTGCCAGGTGTAGTCACCCCATACCGACGCTTGCTGGTTAGGCATCAGTTGCAGGCGATTGCCCTTGTAGATGCCCTCTTGCACTTCGGATTTGGCCAGGGTGTAGGCAGCGGTGACCTTGAGGTTTTCGGTCACGTCGGAAACGGCTTCCAGCTCTAGGCCTTTGACTTTCACTTCGCCGGTCTGGCTGGTGACCGTCACGTTGCCCACGTTGTTGGTAACGGAAACGTTTTTCTGGGTCAGGTCATACACCGCCGCCGTCAGCAGCGTGTTGCTGCCCGGTGGCTGGTACTTGATCCCCAGTTCCCATTGCTTGCCTTCGGTCGGCTTGAACGACTCGGTCGGCGAGGCGACGGCATTGCTGGTCGGCTGGAAGGATTCGGCATAAGACAGGTAAGGCACGAAGCCCGAGTCGGACACGTAGCTGATCGCTACGTTGCCGCTGAAGTTCTTGTCGCGCTCGGTATTGGTGGCATCGCCCTTGTTGAAGAACGTGGTGCCGGTGTGGACCCAGTCTTCACGACCGCCGAGGGTCAGGCGCCATTGGTCGAGGGCCATCTGGTCCTGGATGTACAGACCGGTCTGCCGGGTCTTCTGTTCGTAGTCATAGAAGGCTGTGGAGCGTGCCGGACGAGTGATCGGCAAGCCATAGACCGGGTCGTTGACGTTGATGTCTGGTGCGGTGCCGAAGACCGAGAGGTAGTTGGTGGTGTTGCGCTGGTGGTCCAGGCCGATCAGCAAGGTGTGAGTGACGTCGCCGATGACGAAGTCGCCCTGGAAGTTGTTGTCCACGGCGAATTGGGCGATGTCTTCGTCGACATTGGTGGTGCCACGGCCGGTGTTGCCTTGATCGTCAACGACAGAACCGTAAGAGGGGCCGTAGCTGTTGACGGTCACGGCCTGGAACGACAGCTCCGACTTGGTGTAGCGCAGGTTCTGCCGGAACTGCCAGACATCGTTCAGGCGGTGTTCGAAGGCATAACCCAGCGCGTAGTAGGTGCGGTCGTAGAAGTCGTAGTTCGGATCGCCCAGGTTCTTGTGGTGGGAGATCTCGCCGAACGGCATGTCGATCTTGGTGCCCTGGATCGGATAGAACTGGCTGGTGATACCGGTATCGTCACGGGTGAACTGCGTGAGCAGGGTGAACCTGGTGTCTTCGTCGATGTTCCAGGTCAGGCTTGGCGCAATGTTGTAGCGTTTGTCATCGATGTGGTCGATGGGCGTGCCGCCGTCGCGCAGTACGCCGCTGAGGCTGTACAGGAACTGGCCTTCATCGTCGACCCTGCCGGTGCTGGCGAAGTTGATCTGGCGATGATTGTCGCTGCCGTATTGCAGCTGGATCTCGCTGCTGTCTTCAGCGCTTGGGCGACGGCTGACCATGTCCAGCAGGCCGCCCGGCGGGGTCTGGCCGTACACGGAGGAGGCCGGGCCGCGCAGCAGCGCCAGGCGGTCGAGGTTCCAGGTTTCCTGTTTCGGGTTGGAGTACACACCCTTTGGCAGTGGCAGGCCGTCGAGGAATTGAGTCGGCTCGAAACCCCGCACGCGCAACCAGTCGGAGCGGGTGTCGCTGCCGAAGCTGCTGGAGGTGATGCCCGGCAAGTAGCGCACGGCATCATCGAGGGTGTGGGCGTTGCGGTCGTCCATCTGCTCACGAGTGACTACGGAAATCGAACGCGGTGCCTCGACCAGCGCGGTGTCGGTCTTGGTGCCGGCGGCGGTGCGCTTGGCCAGGTAGCCCGGTGCCGGGCCCCAGGCGCTTTCACTGTCTTGCACGCCGATCACGCTGGTGGCCGGCAGGTCCATCACACCCTCGGGAACAGCCACCAGGCTGTAGGTGCCCGCACTGCTCTGCTCCAGTTGCAGGCTGGTGCCACGCAAGGCTTCGCGCAGGGCGCCGGTTGCGTCGAACTGGCCTTTGACTGGCGCCGAGGTTTTGCCTGCGGCCAGGGATGGATTCAACGACAGGGCCAAACCGGCCTGGCTGGCGATCTGATTCAGGGTGTTGGCCAATGGTGCGGCCGGCAGGTTGTAGGCGCGGCCGCTGGACGTCTGTTCAGCGGCGACCAGTTCACTACTGGCCAATGGGGTGCAAAGGGCAATGGCGAGCGCCAGCAAACTGCGGCGCATCAGGGAGTCTAGCGAACGAGGCATACAACGGCTCCTGAATGGAAATATTTCTCAATTGCCTGTCTGCCGAACGAAAATTAAAAAGTGATAGGGCTGGATGAAAATAATTTCGATTCAGAAGTCGGTTGCGGCGGGTATTGGGTCAAAAAGGTTTTTGCGGGGAGTCGAACGCCGCCATCGCGAGCAAGCTCGCTCCCACATTGGAATGCATTTCAAAATGTGGGAGCGAGCTTGCTCGCGATGGCGGCCGATTAGACACAAAGTTTTTCAGGGTTTGGTATCAGCCTTGGCCACGACCTTCACCCACCATTGAGTGTGCTGTTCGATCTGCACCGGCAAGGTCGGCAGCAGGGCCTTGAGTGCCAGGTCGGTGTCGCGCAGCGGGAAGCTGCCGGTGATGCGCAGGTCGGCCACTTCCGGTGCAACCCCGACATATCCGGTTCGATAGCGGCCGATTTCATGCACCAGATCTTCCAGCCGCGTGTTGTCCACCACCAGCATACCGCGGGTCCAGGCATCCGCGCCGAGGTTGACCGCCTGAACCGGGCCCAGGCCGTTGTTGCGGATCAGTACCTGCTGGCCTTCGCGCAGAATCTGTTCGTCCGGGGTGGATTCAGGGTGAACCGCCACCGCCGACTGCAACACACTCAGGCGCGTGCCGTCTTCTTCACGCTTGACCAGAAACCGCGTACCCAGCGCGCGCATGCTGCCTTCACGGGTTTGGACGATGAACGGGCGGGGATCGCCATGACCGGTTTCCACCAGGATTTCACCTTCCTGAAGCACAATGCGGCGCTGCTTTTCATCGAAACGCAGATCCAGCGCACTGTGGGTATTGAGATTGATCAGCGTGCCGTCAGCCAGACGCAGAGTGCGCTGCTCGCCAACGGCGGTGCGCTGGTCAGCCATCCAATAGTCAATCGGCAGGTAACGATCCCCGGCGAACAGGGCCAGGCCGATCACGGCAACGATACTGGCAACACCGCTACTGAGCTTGCGCACTCGCCGGCGGATGCCTTCGCGTGATTGCAGCAGGGCCGTGCGGGCCGGGCCGCTGGCCACGCTGAAACGCTGGTCGAGCATGCCCAACTGGCGCCAGGCGCGGGCGTGCTCATCGTGGGCCGCGTGCCACTTGGCGAATTCTTCGCGCTCTATCGGGTTGGCAGAGTCCATGGACAACTGCCAGGCAATCGCCGCATCCAGTACGTTGGCCGATACCGGTTTGGAACTGAACGGACTCATGTCGGCTCACCATAGAGTGCGATGTAACACTGGCGAATGCCTTGGGCCAGGTACTGGCGCACCCGCGGCACCGATACCCCCAGGCGCTCGGCGATTTCTGCGTGGCCGAGGCCGTCGAGGCGGTTATAGAGGAATGCCGCACGGGCCTTGCTGGAAAGCTTGCCGAGTAAACGATCGATGTTTTTCAGGTCTTCGAGGATCATTTGCTGCTCTTGCGCCGATGGTTGTTCGGCTTCGGGAATCAGCATCAGCTCGGTGAGATAGGCCTGTTCCAGCGCGGCGCGACGGAAATAATCGAACAGCAGGCCCTTGGCGATCGCCACCAGGAATGCCCGCGGCTCGCGCGGGACCTTCAGTTCCTCGCGGCCCAGCAAGCGCACGAACGTGTCCTGACTCAGGTCTTCGGCCCGCTGCGGGCAGCCGACGTTGCGTCGAAGCCAGGCCAATAGCCAACTGCGGTGGTCGCGATATAACGCACCGACGAGCTCATTTTGAGGGCTTGGGACTGACGACACGCCGCACACCGATTGGGAAATATTAACTAACGAGAATAATTCGCGATTGTGTCAGAGGCGCGGGAGGTAAGCAATTGGCGTTGGTCGGGTGGGAATTTGGCGACGGTCTCTGTAGGAGCGAGCTTGCTCGCGATGAGCCAGAGAACAACGCGGGGTGTCAGATTGGACGCGTTATCGTTGACGACCATCGCGAGCAAGCTCGCTCCTACAGGGATGGTGCAAGGATCAGAAGGAAGGCGTCTGCTGGCGTCGCTTCCACTGACTCAATCGCTGTTGCAGATTCAACGGGCTATGTATCTGCTGCTGCCGAGCGCGGCTGAACAGGATCAGCGCCAGTTCAGCGGTGGCCAGGGCGTCGGCGCTGGCGTGGTGGCGTTCGAAGATTTCGAGCTTGAACCAGTCGATCCAGTCGTCCAGCCCGGCTTCGCGAATGTGCGCTTGCGGGCACAGCAGCGGTGCAATGTCCGCCACGTCCAGAAACGGGTGCTGCAACTTCAAACCCAGATGATCTTTCAGCGCGCGGCCGAGCATGTGCTGGTCAAACGGTGCGTGGAAGGCCAGCACCGGACTGTCTGCGAGGTACTCCATCAGATCGAGCAGCGCTTCTGCCGGGTCGCTGCCCGCCGCAATGGCGCTGGGGCCAATGCCGTGGATCAGCACACTGGGGCCGAGTTTCACTTGCGGATATTGCAGGGTGCGTTCGAACTGCTGGCGAAAGTCGATGGCCCCATCCTCGATCACCACCGCGCCGATGGACAACACCTGGTCCTTGTTCAGGTTCAAGCCAGTGGTTTCCAGATCGAGCACCACCCAGCGTTGCTCGCGCAGGCTGCACTCAGACAGGTCGGCAGCCGTCGGTAATTGGTCCAGCCGATGTTGCAGATGAACCGGGAGGGTGGGACTCGCAGGGCGCAGCCATGAAAACAGGCTCATAACTGATACCGCAAGGTCAGGCTGCTTTGCAGGCGTTGTGCCTGGCGCAGGGATTCGCGCAGGATGCGCCGGTCCAGATGATTGAGGCTGTCGGGGTCGACTCGATTGGAGTAAGGAAAATTCTCCCGGGTCTGTAGTTGATGTTGCTGCATGCGGGTTTGCTGGATGAAGTGATACGCCTCTTCGTACGCGGCGCCGTCCAGGGGATCGATGACCTCCTTGGCAACCAGCTGGCGAAAGCGCTCCAGCGTGTTGTTCGCTTCGATACCGTGGACCAGGGCCAGCAACCGGGCGCCATCGACGAACGGTGCCAGGCCCTGGATCTTCAGGTCCAGGGTGGCCTTCTCGCCATTTTTGCGCGCCAGCACGAATTCGCGGAAACGCCCAACGGGCGGGCGATTGCGCAGCGCATTCTCGGCCATCATGCGCTGGAACAAACGGTTGTCGCTGACCTGGTCGAGAACGCCCCGACGCAACTGCTCGCAGCCTTGCTCGCTGCCCCAGACCACGCGCAAATCGAAATAGATGCTCGAACCCAGCAGGTTCTCCGGGGTTGCCTCGCGGATAAACGCCGCAAAGCGCCGCGCCCATTCGGCCCGGGACAGGCATAGCTCGGGGTTGCCAGCCATGATATTGCCCTTGCACAAGGTGAAGCCGCACAGCGCCAGACTCTGGTTGATCTGCTGGGCGATAGGCAGCAGCTTGCCGCGAATCTCGGCGGCATGGGCCGCGTCCCTGGCTTCGAACAGAATGCCGTTGTCCTGATCGGTGTGCAGGGTCTGCTCGCGACGGCCTTCACTGCCGAAACACAGCCAGCTGAACGGCACGCCGGGGTCGCCTTTTTCAGCGAGGGTCAGCTCGATCACCCGGCACACGGTGTGGTCGTTGAGCAGGGTAATGATGTGGGTGATCTGCGTCGAAGACGCGCCGTGGGCCAGCATGCGCTCGACCAGTTGACCGATTTCGCCCCGTAGCGCCACCAGGTTTTCCACCTTCTGGGCATTGCGGATAGTACGGGCCAGGTGCACCAGGTCGACCCGTTGCAGGGAAAACAGATCGCGCTCGGAAACCACGCCGCACAGGCGTTGGTCCTTGACCAGGCAGACATGGGCGATGTGCCGCTCGGTCATGGCAATCGCTGCGTCGAATGCACTGTGATCAGGCGACAGGAAAAACGGCGCCCGGGTCATGTACCCTTCGATGGCTTCATTGAAATCGCTGCTGCCGTCGGCCACGGTCTGACGCAGGTCACGCAGGGTGAAAATCCCCAGTGGCGCCTTGAGTTCATCGACTACCACGATGCTGCCGACCTGTTGTTCGTGCATCAACGTCACGGCTTCGCGCAATGGCGTCTGCGGGGCGCATGTCACCGGGTGGCGCATGGCCAATTCGCCCAGTCGGGTATTGAGCGAATATTGGGTGCCCAGGGTTTCCACGGCTTTTTGCTGCACTTGCTGGTTGACCTGATCCAGCAGGCTGCTGACGCAGCGCAGGGCGAAGTTGCGGAAGGTGTCCGATAGCGAAAACAGGCGGATGAACGCCGGTTTGTTCAGTTGCAGGCAGAAGGTGTCTTCGCCGGCCAGGTGCTCGGTGCGGGTCGCCCGTTCACCCAGTAACGCCGCGAGGGGGAAACATTCGCCAGTGGTGATCTCGAAGACCGTTTCGGTGCCACCCTTGGCCGTGTGCGGACGCTCGCCCACGACCCGGCCTTGCTTGACGATATAGAAGTGCTCGACCGGGCCGTCGGCAGGTTTGATGATGCTCTCGCCGGGGGCGTAAAAACGCAGCTGACATTGCTCGACCAGATACGCCAGGTGAGCATGTTCCATCTGGTTGAAAGGCGGGAAGCGCTGAAGGAATTGCAACGTGCCCTGGATGTTCTGCAACACCGCGGTTTTTCCTGCCTGTGTGAAGGCGTCCGCTTTACTCATAACCATTACCGCAGTCTTTTTTGAATTGTTGTAGTCGGATGACCCGGACATGGTCGACCCCTCTGGCCGGGGTGCCCATTGGACGTAAGTCTAGGTAGGCGATCAGGGTGATGGAATGTCGGAAAAACCTTACGCAACTGTGAGAAAAACCTCTCTATTCTGCTATTGGAAAAATATCCGACGAAGTGCACATTGATGGTCTGCTCAGCAATGTTTCAGCACTGCGCCAGGGAACTGAATTGAACATGTAGGGAGCGCCATGTCCGACCACGATATTTTGAGCGACGCCGAGCGCGAAGCACTGAGTGCCGTCATGCTAGAACCTGACCTGCCGCAGCAACGGGTGCTGATCGTCGACGACGATAAAGACGCCCGCAAGCTGCTGTCAGAGATTTTGGCGATGGACAGCATTCACTGTGTAATGGCGTCCAGTGGCGAAGCGGCGCTCAAGATCCTGCTGGCCAAGGCCGAGATCAAAAAGCCCTCGATCGGTTTAATGATCACCGACCTGCGAATGGGCCACGTTGATGGTTTGGACCTGATCCGTCAGATACGCGAATCGGAAAGGGCGGCATTGCCGATCATCATTGTCTCGGGTGACGCCGACGTGAAGGATGCGATCGCCGCGATGCATTTGAGCGTGGTGGATTTTCTGCTCAAGCCGGTTGATGTCGGGCATTTGCTTGAGTTGGTCAAGCGTGAGCTGGGGATGAAGCCTTAGCTCAAACCTGCCGCCCTTGCACATTTCCTGTAGGAGCCGGCTTGCCGGCGATGGACACAAGTGCGCCGCGTTTATCCAGTTCATACGCGTTATCGTTAACGACCATCGCTGGCAAGCCAGCTCCTACAGGTATTGCGTTATCTGTTTTTTCCGGGATTGCGTGAAGAACCAAAAAAAAGCCCTGATCTTTCAATCAGGGCTTTTTCATGTCCGGCGCAGACGCTCAGTTACAGGCCATTGGCAGCCTTGAACTCGCGACGACGACGGTGCAGGACCGGCTCGGTGTAGCCGTTCGGCTGTTTGGTGCCTTCGACCACCAGTTCGACGGCTGCCTGGAAGGCAATGTTGCTGTCGAAGTTCGGGGCCAGCGGACGGTACAACGCGTCGCCGGCGTTCTGGCGGTCAACCACTGTCGCCATGCGCTTGAGGCTTTCCATGACCTGGTCTTCGGTGACGATGCCGTGGCGCAGCCAGTTGGCGATGTGCTGGCTGGAAATACGCAGCGTTGCACGGTCCTCCATCAGGCCGACGTCGTTGATGTCCGGCACTTTCGAACAGCCGACGCCCTGGTCGATCCAGCGCACCACATAACCGAGAATGCCCTGGCTGTTGTTGTCCAGTTCGTTCTTGATCTGCTCGGCGGTCCACTGCGGGTTTACCGCCAGCGGGATGGTCAGGATGTCGTCTACCGAGGCATGCGCACGTTTGGCCAGCTCGGCCTGACGGGCGAACACGTCAACCTTGTGGTAATGCAGCGCGTGCAACACAGCAGCAGTCGGCGACGGTACCCAGGCGGTGTTGGCACCGGCCAGCGGGTGAGCGATTTTCTGTTCGAGCATCGCCGCCATCAGATCCGGCATGGCCCACATGCCTTTACCGATCTGCGCGCGACCTTGCAGGCCGGTGCTCAGACCGATATCGACGTTGGAGTTCTCGTAGGCGCCGATCCATTTCTCCGCCTTCATGTCTGCCTTGCGCACCATCGGGCCGGCTTCCATGGAGGTGTGGATTTCATCACCCGTGCGGTCGAGGAAGCCGGTGTTGATGAACACCACGCGCTCGCTCGCCGCCTTGATGCAGGCCTTGAGGTTGATCGTGGTGCGACGCTCCTCGTCCATGATCCCGACTTTGAGGGTGTTGCGTGGCAGGTCCAGCACGTCTTCGATGCGGCCGAACAGTTCATTGGTGAACGCGGCTTCTTCAGGGCCGTGCATCTTCGGCTTCACGATGTAGATCGAGCCGGTGCGGGTGTTTTTGCGCGAGGTGTTGCCTTTGAGGTTGTGGATCGCCGACAGGCAGGTCACCAGACCATCGAGAATGCCTTCCGGCACTTCATTGCCTTGACTGTCGAGGATCGCGTCGATGGTCATCAGGTGACCGACATTACGCACGAACAGCAACGAACGACCGTGCAGGCTCAGTTCGCTGCCATCGACAGCGGTATAGGTGCGGTCGGCGTTCATGGTGCGGGTAAAGGTCTGACCGCCCTTGGCGACGTTTTCCGACAGATCGCCCTTCATCAGGCCAAGCCAGTTGCGGTAGATCACCACTTTGTCATCGGCATCGACAGCGGCAACAGAGTCTTCGCAGTCCATGATGGTGGTCAGCGCGGCTTCCATCAGGATGTCTTTGACGCCGGCTGCGTCGGTCTGGCCGACCGGGGTGCTGGCGTCGACCTGGATTTCGAAATGCAGGCCGTTGTTTTTCAGCAGGATCGCGGTCGGTGCAGCGGCATCGCCCTGAAAACCGATCAGTTGCGCGTCGTTGCGCAGGCCGGTGTTGCTGCCGCCTTTAAGGGCGACGACCAGTTTGCCGTCGATGATCTTGTAGCCGGTGGAGTCGACGTGAGAGCCGGCCGCCAAAGGCGCTGACTCGTCGAGGAAGGCACGGGCGAAGGCGATGACCTTGTCACCACGCACCTTGTTGTAGCCTTTGCCTTTTTCCGCGCCATCGGCTTCGCTGATGGCGTCGGTGCCGTAGAGCGCATCGTACAGCGAGCCCCAGCGGGCGTTCGAGGCATTGAGCGCGAAGCGGGCGTTCATGACCGGCACCACGAGCTGCGGGCCGGCCATGCGGGCGATTTCTTCATCGACGTTTTGCGTCGCTACCTGGAAATCGGCCGCTTCTGGCAGCAGATAACCAATGTCTTGCAGGAAGGCTTTATAGGCCTTCGCGTCGTGCGGCTGGGCTGACCCAAGAGCTTGGCGCGCTTGGTGCCAGCCATCGATACGAGCCTGGAAATCATCGCGTTTGGCGAGTAGGGCTTTGTTCTTCGGTGCCAGGTCATGGATGACCTTGTCGGCACCGGCCCAGAACTTATCGGCGGTGAGGCCGGTACCGGGAATGGCTTCGTTGTTCACGAAGTCGAACAGGACTTTGGCGACCTGCAGGCCACCGACTTGAACGTGTTCAGTCATTGCTTGCCTCACTCTGCTCAGCTATTTCGCTTTTCAGCTCTTCAAATTAACAATGAAGCCTTTGGCCATTTAAACCACAAACCCCTCTACCAGTACATGCCCATTACGGACGGCTGGGTTGGGACCGATCAACGGCTTGGGGCCTTGCTGACAGGGCTTTCAGGGTTGCGGACGTGCCTGCGGCAGACATCGATTCAACGTTATGTAGTGCACGCTGCGGCATACTACATGATGAATTGCGGTTGTGAAAATCAGACTAATTACGTCGTTCTGCGACCCCATGACGCATTGCGGTCACGGCGCGGATCGGGATGTTCTCAAAAAACCAGTAGATTGTTCCAGTTAAATATCAAAAGTTGTACACATTGTCTTCGGTGCTCTGCTATGGAGCGGCGCTTTCTGTGGCGAGGGAGCTTGCTCCCGCCCGACTGCGCAGCAGTCGTAAAAGGTATTGGGCTCGCTTCGCAAGCCAGCGGGAGCAAGCTCCCTCGCCACAGAAAGTACTGCCGCGCTGAATGGTTACCCTTGCCTATACTTGGTTCTCTATAACAAAAGTCATGACCAGAGGGCCGCGCCATGGACCACCTCGTACTCACCGTATTCGCACCGGACAAGCCAGGGCAAGTCGAGCGCATTGCCCAATGCATCGCCGAACACGGCGGTAACTGGCTGGAAAGCCGCATGTCGCGCATGGCGGGACAATTCGCCGGGATTCTTCGAGTGGGTGTGCCGGCCGAGGCCTACGACGAACTGGTCGATGCCCTGCAGGGCTTGTCCGTCCAGGGCATTCGCGTGTTGATCGCCGAAAGCAGTATCGAACAATTCTGCACCTGGAAGCCGATCGCCATGGAACTGGTGGGCAATGACCGTCCGGGGATCGTACGTGACATCACACGCTTGTTGAGCGAGCAGGGGGTGAACCTGGAGCGGCTGGTCACTGAAGTGCGCCCGGCACCAATGAGCAGCGAGCCGTTGTTCCATGCCGAAGCGATTCTTGCCGTCCCGCTAACGTTGTCGCTGGACGTACTGCAATCGCGCCTGGAAACCCTGGCGGACGACCTGATGGTCGAGCTGGTGCTGCGCAGTGAACCCTGATCGGGTTATCCAGATTAATCGTGCACCCGCCTGTGGATAACCTGTAGAGACACCCCGCCAGGCCACACCGGCCGGGGTTCTTCAGGACTTGATCAAAAAACCAGCAGTTTCAGCCACTTGCGCACAATCGGCGGGGATCACGCTGTGGATAACCTTGGGAAGGAATGATGCAGGCCACGGAAGACGTGGCCTGTAGGGTTCTGTGTGTTTTTTGATCAGCTGCGGCGGCGCAAACTTATCCACGCATCGACGCTGTAAACCGCCAGACCGGCCCAGATGAACATGAACGCTACCAGGGTGCTGGAAGACAGGTGCTCACCAAACAGCAGGACCGCTTGCAGCAGCACCAGTGTCGGTGCCAGATACTGGAGAAAGCCCAGTGTCGTATAGGGCAAATGCCGGGCAGCCGCGTTGAAGCAGACCAGCGGCACCAGCGTGATCGGGCCGGCGGCCACCAGCCACCAGGCCTGGGAGGTGGTCCAGAATTCGACCTGGGCGCTGCTGGCCGTCGGATTGAGCAGCAACCAGCCGAGGGCAATCGGCACCAGCATCCAGGTTTCCACCACCAGCCCCGGCAGCGCCTTGACCGGTGCCTGCTTGCGAATCAGGCCATAGAAACCGAAGGTCAGTGCCAGCGCCAGCGACACCCACGGCAGGCTGCCCACTTGCCAGACCTGTTGCGCCACACCCACGGCCGCCAGACCCACGGCAATCCACTGCATGCGTCGCAGCCGCTCACCAAGAATCAGCATGCCCAGCAACACGTTCACCAACGGGTTGATGTAGTAACCGAGGCTGGCCTCCAGCATGCGGCCGTTGTTCACCGACCAGACGTAGGTCAGCCAGTTGGCCGCAATCAGAGCACCGCTCAGGGCCAGGGTCGCCATCCTTCGCGGGTTCTCCCGCAGTTCGCGCCACCAGCCGGGATGCTTCCAGACCATCAGCAACAAGGCGCCGAACAGCGCCGACCACAGTACCCGGTGGATGATGATTTCCACGGCGGGCACGCTGGCGATGGCTTTGAAATAGAGGGGGAAAAGTCCCCAGATGATGTAGGCACTCAGGCCCAGAATGTACCCGCGACGCGGGTTGGCGGCTTGCATGCAGAATCCTTGCTTAGGCAGCTAACAAAGAGAAGGATTGTAAGGAGATTTGTCTACGAATGTCCTGACTGAATAGGTAGGACATTTGTGAACACGGATAACTGTAGGAGCGAGCTTGCTCGCGATGGACGTCAACGATAACGCGTGCGTCTGGATGAACGCGTTGCCCTTGAGTTTTTCGTCGGAACGCCGCCCGGAGCAAGCTCGCTCCTACAGGGGATTTGTGTGGGTCAGAAGAGTTTCAGTGGCTCTTCGTTGAGCGCCGCCAGTTGTTCACGCAACGCCAGCACCTGATCACCCCAATAACGCTCGGTACCGAACCACGGAAAACTGCGGGGGAAGGCCGGATCGTCCCAGCGGCGGGCGAGCCAGGCGCTGTAATGCATCAGGCGCAGGGCGCGCAACGGTTCGATCAAGGCCAACTCACGCGGATCGAAGTCGTGGAATTCGTTGTAGCCGTCCATCAGTTCCGACAACTGGCTCAGGCAATCCTGGCGATCACCGGCGAGCATCATCCAGATGTCTTGCACCGCCGGGCCCATGCGGCAGTCGTCGAGGTCGACGATATGGAACATTTCGTCGCGGCACATCATGTTGCCGGGGTGACAGTCACCGTGCATGCGAATGTTCTGGTGCGGTGTGTTGCTGTAGGCATCTTCCACACGCTTGAGCAGGTCGCGGGCCACCGACTCGTAGGCCGGCAGCAGGCTGCGGGGGATGAAATTACCGTCGAGCAGCGTGGCCAGCGAGTCATGGCCGAAGTTTTTCACCGCCAGTGCTTCACGGTGCTCGAATGGCCGGGTCGAGCCGACCGCATGCAGGCGCCCGAGCAACTGGCCCAGGCGATACAGCTGATCGAGGTTGCCCGGCTCCGGCGCGCGGCCGCCACGGCGGGGGAACAGAGTGAAACGGAAACCGTTGTGTTCGTGCAGGGTTTGACCGTTGTGGATCAACGGTGCCACGACCGGCACCTCGCAGTCGGCGAGTTCGGCGGTGAACTGGTGCTCTTCCAGAATCGCTTCGTTGCTCCAGCGTTGCGGCCGGTAGAACTTGGCGATCAGTGGCTCGGCGTCTTCGATACCGACTTGATAGACGCGGTTCTCGTAGCTGTTGAGGGCCAGGATGCGCGCGTCGCTGAGAAAGCCGATGCTTTCGACGGCGTCGAGTACGAGGTCTGGTGTGAGGGTTTCAAACGGGTGGGCCATGCTGACTCCTGCGCGCAGCAGGCTGCTGCGTCCGGCCAGGCATGGTAGCGCAGACGGCGGGGCTTTAGGGGGTGGGCTTGAGATGTGCGTTGTTTGCGCTGACGCCATCGCGAGCGAGCTCGCTCCCACAGGTCTGGCGTTGGATTTGAAATCGCGCCAATCCTGTGGGAGCGAGCTTGCTCGCGATGAGGGCCTGTCAGGCGCCGACGATCCCGCCATCTTCCCGCGAAATCGCCATCACCGATGAGCGCGGCTTGCCATTGGGCAGATGTTCGGGGAAGGTCGAACCGCCGTTTTCACCCGGGTGCTGGATCCCGACAAACAGGGTTTTCTGATCGGGCGAGAAGCTGATCCCGGTCACCTCGCAGCCTACCGGCCCGACCATGAAACGGCGAATCTCGCCGGTCGCCGGATCAGCGCAGAGCATCTGGTTATTACCCATGCCGGCAAAGTCACCGGCGTTGCTCGAATCGCCGTCGGTGAGAATCCACAAGCGTCCGGCCTTGTCAAAACCCAGTCCGTCCGGGCTGTTGAACATGTTCTGCGGCGTGATGTTCGACGATCCGCCTTTGGGTGTGCCGGCGTGAACCCCCGGATTACCGGCGACGACGAACAGGTCCCAGGCAAAGGTTTTCGAACCGTGATCGTCACGCTCGGTACGCCAGCGCAGGATCTGCCCGTAGACGTTCTTCTCGCGCGGGTTCGGTCCGCCCACCGGTTGCCCGTCTTCGCCGCGCTTGGCGTTGTTGGTCAGCGTGCAGTAAACCTGGCCATCCTTGGGGCTGACCACGATCCATTCCGGACGATCCATGCGCGTGGCTTTCACCACCGTGGCGGCGAGACGGGCGTGGATCAGTACTTCGGCCTGATCGGCAAAACCGCTGCTGGCGTCGATGCCGTTTTTGCCATGGGTCAGTTCGATCCATTCACCCTGGCCTTTCGGGTGATCGACGTTGCCGTCGCCCGCATCGAAACGCGCCACGTACAGGGTGCCGTGGTCGAGAATGTCGCGGTTGGCCTTGGGTTTTTTGTGGTCGATCCTGTCGCGGCTGACGAATTTGTAGATGAACTCACCGCGTTCATCGTCGCCCATGTACACCACGGCATGACCGTCGGCGGTTTCGGCCAGGGCGGCGTTTTCGTGTTTGAAGCGCCCCAGGGCCGTGCGTTTGACTGGTGTCGACTGCGGATCGAACGGATCGATCTCCACCACCCAGCCGTGACGGTTGAGTTCGTTGGGGTTCTTGGCCAGGTCGAAGCGCTCGTCGTGCGGGTGCCAGTTGATCTCTTTGCTGGTGGCCACCACGCCGTAGCGTTTTTGCGCGGGGTCGAATTTCTGCTCGGCGTTGCTGCTGCCGAAGCAGTCGGTGAAGTTCTCTTCACAGGTCAGATAGGTACCCCACGGTGTCTTGCCGTTGGCGCAGTTCTGGAACGTGCCCAGAACGTTCTTGCCGTGGGGATCGGCGCCGGTTTTCAGCAGAGCATGTCCGGCGGCCGGGCCGCTCAGGGTGATGGGGGCGTTGCCGTGAATGCGGCGGTTGTAGCGCGAGCCCTGGACGAATTGCCATTGACCGTTCTTGCGTTGCACTTCGATCACCGACACACCTTCGCAGGCCAGCGCCTTGCGCACTTCTTGTGCCGATTGCGGCATGCCGCCGTGGGCGTAGAGGTAGCGGTAGTTGGTGTATTCGTTGTTGATCGCCATCAGCGCCCGGTCTTTTTCACCGGGAAACTCGAACAGACTCATGCCGTCGTTGTTGTCGCCGAACTGGGCTTCCTGATGTTCGGCGCTGCCGTTGCCGCTCGGGTCGAACGCCGGTCCGTCCTTGTGCAAAGGCTGACCCCAGCTGATCAGCACCGAGGACTTGTAGCCCGGTGGCAGGGTGATGGAGTCAGTGGTGGCGGCGGCAATGCTGTCGAAGCCCAGCAACTGGCTGTTACCGGCGCTGACGCTGGCAGCCATCACGCTGCGGCTCAGCAGGTTGCCGCCCAGGAACATCGCTGCGCCGCACAGGGCACCTGCGCTGATGAAGCCGCGACGGCTGAGGCCGACCATTTTTTCGAGGTCGGTGGACTGGTTTTCTTCTAATAGGCTCATTTCAGGCTCCCTGCGGATTTTGCAAACACCTTAATGGTGAGTAATGAACCTTTTGTTGCAGTTTTGCTTATAGCGGTGTGCCCAGCAGAACCCTGGACGGCGAAAACTCCACGCGCACCGGTTTGCCGCCGGTCAACCCCGATGCTTGCAGATGACTCGGTTCGGCCAGGGCGCACAGGATCAGTCCATTGGGCAGGGTAATACGCACTTCGCTGGGGCCATCGTCGGCCTCGAGGATTTTTTCGATGATGCCACTGAGGCAATTATTTCCAGGCGTTTCAATGGAGTCGATTGCCAGCACATCGAGCCAGCCGGCCTTGATCAATGCCACGACGTCGGTGCCGACTTGCAGTTCCAGGCGCTCGGTGCTGTCGTGGGTGATTTGTGCGGCGACGATCACGCCTTCGGCGACCTCGAGGCGAATCAGGTCGTTGCGCCCCTGAGGTTCAATCGCCATCACTTTGCCGTGCAACTGATTGCGTGCGCTGGTGCGCAGCATCAGGCGCCCGAGCAGGTCGAGATCGCTCGCGTCTTCAGCGGCTTCCAACACTTGGGCCTGCAAGGCTTGCAGCTTCCGGTACAGGCGCAACACCCGCTCGCCTTCGCTGGACAGGCGCGCACCGCCACCGCCCTTGCCACCGACAATCCGCTCCACCAGCGGCTTTTGCGCCAGGTTGTTCAGTTCATCGATTGCATCCCAGGCGGCCTTGTAGCTCATGCCCGCGCTTTTTGCCGCACGGGTGATCGATCCCTGTTCGGCGATGTGCTGCAACAGGGCGATGCGCTGCGGGCGGCGGACGATGTGCTGGGACAACAAGGTAGGCAAGGACATGACAAGTCGCTTTGGGCTGTGACGATGGGGAGGACGTTGGTCGCTTGGGCCGTGCGAGTCAAGTCAGGGTGTTTCACCGGGTTTTGGCGTGCGGGCCAGGCAATAGACGTCGACCCTCGCCGCACCGGCGTCCATTAGCAGGCGAGCCAGGGCCTGGGCCGTGGCACCTGTGGTCAGGACGTCGTCGACCAGGGCCAGATGCCGGCCTTTGACGACGGCGCCGGGCGCCAGGGCGAAAGCATTGCGCAGGTTCTTGCGGCGCGCTTCGGCATTCAACGCCTGTTGGGCGTCGGTATCCTGGGTTCGCAGCAGCAACCGTTCGTCGCAAGGAATATCAAGACTGGCACTCAACCAGTGAGCCAGCATCGCCGCCTGGTTGAACCCGCGCTTACGCAGGCGTCGGTTGGCCAGCGGCACCGGGATCAGCGAATCGGGTTGTTCCAGGTCATCTTCGAAGCGATGTTGCAGGTATTGAACGAGAAGTTCGGCGAGCAGGCGGCCAAACGGCCACTTCGCGTTGTGTTTGAAGCGAGTGATCAGGCTGTCTACCGGAAAGCTGTAGGTCCAGGGGACAATCACTTGCTCGAAGGCCGGTGGTTGCTTCAAGCAATGGCCGCAGGTCAGGCCCGCGGCCGGGAGCGGCAGGGCGCAGGTCTGGCAGTGATCGCCGAGCCAGGGCAACTCGGTTTCGCAGGCCGTACAGACAGGGGCGATGCCGTCCGCCGTTTCATCGCACAACAGACATGTTTGATTGTTTTTTGACCAGATGTAAACCAGTCCTTTGTATCGCGGTTGACAGCGCATCGCTCTTCCTTAAATATGCCGAAACATCTGTGAAGCGGCTGTGACATTCCATTACCCAGCCGCCTGCCAAAGCATAATTCAAAGGAAACGCCCATGAGCGCCAGCACCACTGCAACCCTGCGTCATGACTGGACTTTGGCCGAAGTCAAAGCACTCTTCGTTCAGCCATTCAACGACCTGTTGTTCCAGGCGCAGACGGTGCACCGTGCGCATTTCGATGCCAACCGTGTCCAGGTGTCGACCCTGTTGTCGATCAAAACCGGCGCCTGCCCGGAAGATTGCAAATATTGTCCGCAGTCCGGTCACTACAACACCGGTCTGGAAAAAGAAAAGCTGATGGAAGTGCAGAAGGTCCTCGAAGAGGCCGCGCGTGCCAAGGCTATCGGTTCGACCCGGTTCTGCATGGGCGCGGCGTGGAAGCACCCGTCGGCCAAGGACATGCCTTATGTATTGAAGATGGTCGAAGGCGTGAAAGCTCTGGGCCTGGAAACCTGCATGACCCTCGGTCGCCTGGATCAGGAGCAGACCGAAGCGCTGGCCAATGCCGGCCTCGACTACTACAACCATAACCTCGATACCTCGCCGGAGTTCTACGGCAGCATCATCACCACCCGCACCTACAGCGAGCGCCTGCAAACCCTGGCGTATGTGCGTGATTCGGGGATGAAGATCTGCTCCGGCGGCATTCTCGGCATGGGCGAGTCGCTGGACGACCGCGCCAACCTGCTGATCCAGCTGGCCAACCTGCCGGAGCACCCGGAGTCGGTGCCGATCAACATGCTGGTGAAAGTCGCCGGCACGCCACTGGAAAATGCCGACGACGTCGACCCGTTCGACTTCATCCGCATGCTCGCCGTCGCGCGCATCCTGATGCCGCAATCCCACGTGCGCCTGTCCGCCGGCCGCGAAGCCATGAACGAACAGATGCAGGCCCTGGCGTTCTTCGCCGGTGCCAACTCGATTTTCTACGGCGAAAAACTGCTGACCACCGCCAACCCGCAGGCCGACAAGGACATGCAACTGTTCTCGCGTCTGGGCATCCTGCCGGAAGCCCGCGAAGAGCACGCCGATGAAGTGCACCAGGCGGCGATCGAGCAGGCGTTGGTGGAGCAGAAAAGCAGCGAGCAGTTCTATAACGCCGCGGTTTGATTGCGTCACGGCTCCCTCTGGTTGAAATGCAAAACACTTGTAGGAGCTGGCTTGCCAGCGATAGCGGTCTGTCAGCTGATGGTTAGTCGAATTTGACGCCCTCATCGCTGGCAAGCCAGCTCCTACAGGTTCGGTGTCTACCTTGATTGTTTGTCCGAGGCCTGCATGTCTTTTGATCTCGCCGCACGCCTTGCTGCCCGTCGTGCCGAAAACCTCTACCGCCAGCGTCCGCTGCTCGAAAGTCCGCAGGGGCCGCAAGTGGTGGTCGATGGCCAGCCGTTGCTGGCGTTCTGTAGCAACGACTACCTGGGCCTGGCCAATCATCCGCAAGTGATCGAAGCCTGGCGCGCCGGCGCTTCGAAGTGGGGTGTGGGCGGAGGGGCGTCACATCTGGTCATCGGCCATAGCGCCCCGCACCATACCCTGGAAGAAGCATTGGCCGACCTGACCGGTCGCCCGCGCGCGTTGCTGTTCACCACCGGTTACATGGCCAACCTCGGTGCGGTCACGGCGCTGGTGGGGCAGGGCGATACGGTGCTCGAAGACCGGCTCAATCATGCGTCGCTGCTCGACGCAGGATTGTTGTCCGGTGCGCGGTTCAATCGTTATCTGCACAACGACGCGGTGAGCCTGGCCAAGCGTCTGGAAAAAGCCACTGGTAATACGCTGGTGGTCACCGACGGCGTGTTCAGCATGGACGGCGATATCGCCGACTTGCCAGCGCTGGCCCGAGAAGCCAAGGCCAAAGGCGCCTGGTTGATGGTCGACGATGCCCATGGTTTTGGGCCGCTGGGTGCCAATGGTGGTGGCATCGTCGAGCATTTCGGTCTGAGCATGGAAGACGTGCCGGTGCTGGTCGGCACGCTCGGCAAAGCCTTTGGTACGGCGGGAGCCTTTGTGGCTGGCAGCGAAGAGTTGATCGAAAGTCTGATCCAGTTCGCCCGCCCCTACATCTACACCACCAGCCAGCCACCGGCGCTGGCCTGCGCCACGTTGAAAAGCCTGGAACTGCTGCGCAGCGAACACTGGCGCCGCGAGCATTTGCAGACGCTGATTCGCCAGTTCCGCCACGGTGCCGAACAGATTGGCCTGGAACTCATGGATAGTTCCACGCCGATCCAGCCGATCATGATCGGCGACGCCGGGCGCGCGGTGCGCCTTTCGCAAATGCTGCGCGAACGCGGGTTGATGGTGACCGCCATTCGTCCGCCGACCGTACCCGCCGGCAGCGCCCGACTGCGGGTCACGCTGACGGCGGCCCACAGCGAGGCCCAAGTACAGCTATTGTTAAACGCACTGGCCGATTGTTTTCAACAGCTGCAGCCGGAGCCAAGCCATGCGTGATCGTCTGATTCTGCTACCTGGCTGGGGCCTTGGCGTTTCACCGCTGGAGCCTTTGGCGGCGGCCTTGCGCGGTCTGGATGAGCACCTGCGCGTCGAGATCGAGCCGTTGCCGGAGCTGGAGTCGAGCGATCTTGAAGAGTGGCTCGATGAGCTTGACTCAACCTTGCCGCAAGACGCCTGGCTGGGCGGTTGGTCATTGGGCGGCATGCTCGCCTGCGAGTTGGCGGCCCGGCGTGGCGATCGTTGTTGTGGCGTGTTCACCCTGGCCAGCAACGCTTCTTTTGTCGCTCATGAACAATGGTCAAGCGCCATGCCCGGGGAAACCTTCGATGCGTTTCTGGCGGGATGTGCAGCCGATCCACGCGCGACATTGAAACGCTTTTCACTGCTCTGCGCCCAAGGCGCCGAAGACCCGCGCGGATTGTCACGATTGTTGCTCGGTGGCGCACCGAACACCGCCGCGCCAGTGCTGCTCAGTGGCCTGCAAGTGCTCGCGCAATTGGATACACGGCAGGCATTGCAATCGTTCCGCGGTCCGCAACTGCATCTGTTCGCCGGCCTCGACGGGTTGGTGCCGGTGGAAGCGGCGGGCGAGATGTTGGCATTGCTGCCGGATGTCGAAATCGGTCTGATTGAACAGGCCGGTCACGGGTTTCTTCTGGAGGATCCCCACGGTGTGGCGGGGGCGATCCAGGCCTTTTTGCATGAGTCCGGTGATGACTGATTTATCCTTTCCCAAACTGCCCGGCGGCTTGCCTGACAAGCGCCAGGTCGCAGCATCATTCTCCCGCGCGGCGGCAAGCTACGACAGCGTGGCCGAGTTGCAGCGTGATGTCGGCAGTCAATTGCTCGGGCGCTTGCCGCAGGACTTCGTACCGCAACGTTGGCTGGATCTGGGCTGTGGCACCGGGCATTTCAGTCGTGCCTTGGGTGAGCAATTTCCAGGCAGCCACGGGGTGGCACTGGATATCGCCGAGGGCATGCTCAACCACGCCCGGCCGTTGGGCGGTGCCATGCACTTCGTGGCCGGCGATGCCGAGCGTTTGCCGCTGCAGGATTCGACCTGCGAGCTGATCTTCTCCAGCCTGGCGGTGCAGTGGTGCGCGGACTTCGAATCGGTGCTCGGTGAAGCTTTTCGGGTGCTGAAACCGGGCGGCATCTTCGCGTTTGCCAGTCTTTGTGCAGGGACGTTGTTTGAACTGCGCGACAGCTGGCGGCAGGTCGATGGCATGGTGCACGTCAACCGTTTCCGGGAGTTTGGTGTTTATCAGCAGTTGTGTGCGGCCAGTGGGTTACGTGTCGTCAGTCTGCAAAACCAGCCGCATGTGCTGCATTACCCGGATGTGCGCAGCCTGACCCATGAACTCAAGGCGCTGGGCGCGCACAACCTCAATCCCGGACGGCCGGGTGGCTTGACCGGCCGGGCGCGGATTTTGGGTCTGATTCAGGCTTATGAGCAGTTTCGTCAGGCCCAGGGACTGCCGGCGACTTATCAAGTGGTGTACGCCGTATTGGAGAAGCCCTTATGAGCGCAGCCTATTTCATCGCCGGCACGGATACCGATGTCGGTAAAACCACGGTCGCTGCCGGGCTGCTGCATGCGGCGCGTTCGGCGGGGTTGAGTACGGCGGCGGGCAAGCCGGTCGCCTCCGGTTGCGATGTGACGCCCAAAGGTCTGCGCAACGCCGATGCGCTGGCCTTGCTGGCGGAGTGTTCGCTGCCGCTGACGTATGCACAGGTCAATCCGGTGGCCTTCGAACCGGCCATCGCCCCGCACCTGGCGGCGCGAGAGGCGGGTGTGGCGCTGACGGTGCAGTCGTTGCTGGCGCCGATGCGGCAGATTCTGGGCATGCAGGCGGACTTCACCCTGATCGAAGGCGCCGGTGGCTGGCGCGTACCGTTGGCGGATCAGGACAATCTGTCGGACCTGGCCATCGCATTGAAGCTGCCGGTGATTCTGGTGGTCGGCGTGCGACTGGGATGCATCAGCCATGCTTTGCTGACCGCCGAAGCGATTGCCCGGGACGGTTTGCAACTGGCGGGATGGGTGGCCAACATCATCGACCCCAAGACCTCGCGGCTGGAAGAGAACCTGGCCACCCTTGCCGAGCGCCTCCCGGCACCGTGCCTGGGACGTGTGCCTAAACTCAAGGCCGTCACGGCCGAAGCAGTGGCCGAGCACTTGCAACTGGACCTGTTGGACTGACGTTTTTTGCAGTGCGGGTTTTGCCTATGATAAGGCACTGTGCCATTAGTGTTTTTGTCGAGTGTTTTGCTGGCCACTCTGCTTCAATGGCCGCTGTTCATCCTTTGAAAGGACGAGTTTTCCCATGGAAATCTCAGGAAACAGCGCTTTTTATGCCGGTCTGAGCACCCTTCAGGCCGGGCAGAACCGTGTCGATCAAGCCGCCGGGCAGATCGCCAACATGACGATCGAGCGATCGGTCACCAGCCAGTCCTCCGAGGCGCAGGTCGATCGTCTGCGATCGGTAGACCGCAGCCAGCAATCGGATCTGACCAGTAACATAGTCGAGATGTCCGAGGGCAAGTTCCAGGTGGAACTGGGCGTCAAAGTGGCCAAGGCAGCCGATGAAATGCTCGGTACGCTGATCGATACCTACGCCTGATCCTGGTTGAGCGACAAACCAATATCCTTTTAATGCGTACGCTCAATGGCTTGTGACTATTAAGCGTACGTGTCTGGCAAAAAATCAGAATCAGAACCCCAGGCGCCCCCATACTCTTGGATAGCGAGAGCCAATGAGAGGAGTCCCGCGACTACCCGAAATAACAACTCGTCCTGCCGGCTGAATCGTCACGTCGGTACAGTCACCGACACTGTTTCCGGCCCAGAAATCCTCTGTTTCTCCGTTTTCGCTAACCCGTTCGTAAAGCTCCATGGTCGTATTTGCCATGATGCCTCTGCCTACGGCCACGATTTTTTCATCCGGTTGTATCGTAATGGAATGGAAGGACAAATCATTCAATGAGCGAGAGA
Organism: Pseudomonas sp. A-B-19; assembly: GCF_019947515.1. NCBI lineage: Bacteria > Pseudomonadati > Pseudomonadota > Gammaproteobacteria > Pseudomonadales > Pseudomonadaceae > Pseudomonas > Pseudomonas sp. A-B-19. The sequence goes on along the minus strand of NZ_JAGYGN010000022.1, from coordinate 86,178 downwards.
TCAGTAGAGGTTTCCCGTCATTGAACTGCTCATCAAGTTTTTTGCCGTCGGCTTCGAGTCTGGCCAGCAGCCCGCTAGTGAAGCCGTCAGGGCCTTTTGCAGAGCCGGCGATGATGACTTTGTCGTCTTTCTGAACAGCAACCCGGCTGACAATATCGTCCAGAAAAAGCTCCTCAGTCGGCGACTTTTCCCCTTGCTCGCCGGGCACCACAACATCGGCATAACCTGCTTGGCCAAAGGTATTGTCCAGAATGCCCTCAACCGTGTAACGAGCGACGGTCCGTGTTCTCTGCTGTTCGCCATCAAATCTCCAACTGCCCGCGACGATAATGCTGCCATTACTTTGGATCTGGACGTCACAGGCATAGCTTTCGCGGTCATGGAACCTGATATCGATGAACCCACGGCCTTCGCCAAAAGTTTTGTCAGCCTCGCCATCAGCGAGCAGACAAAACAGCCTGCTCAAAGGGCGACCTGATCGAAGTGTGTAGCTCGCTGCCATGAGTATTTTTTGAGCCTTTTGCAGACAGCCATCGACTGACTTGTAACGAAAGTTTGGTGGATACGCATCTTCTGGCCCGGTAGTAATGACTCGGCGGCCAAATACCAGGTCAGGGCTGCCACTGGGGTTAAAGCGGGTGACGGCGGGCCTCAGTGCTCCGGCTTTTAGCGAGTCACCGATGACCAGAATTTTTCCATCTTCCTGCAGCAGTACACGCATCGGTGTGGATTGGTCGCCATCTTCGAAGTTCCAGGTTGTTTCCTCGAACGAGCCATCCTTTGCTCCGTCGACGAGGTAGCGCGAGAGCCGAAAACGGTCGCCGATCTGGGAGACAAGAATCAGCTTGCCGTCTTTGTCAGAGGTGATTGAGTTTGCGGTGCCTCTTTCGCTGAACTCGATGGTGCCATTGGTAGCGAAGGTCTGGTCGAGCTCGCCGGGTCTGCGGGGCTGATTGTCGCGAGGCTGCATTTCCATATTGACTCTCCTGCCGCACTCATTTTCCCCATGACCACCATGGCGTGAAGCGTGCTGGCTATAGTCAGTACATACGTTTTACAGAGTTTTCGAGCCTGTAAAAACTGACAGTTCGCCATTCTTTAGAAGCCAATCCATATGCTTTAAGGGCCAATGGTGAGTAGTTTTCGGAAGATCGAAAGCCCATGTATGACGAACGGCAAAAGATCGACGCTTGACAAGATTTAGGCGTAAACGTATGTTTCAAACAACTGTTTGATCGCAACAACGAATCAATGCGGTCGTCCATTCCCGGTTACATCAGCAGAGGTTTATCGCTATGCCTGACTACAAGGCCCCCTTGCGTGATATTCGCTTCGTTCGTGACGAACTGCTCGGCTACGAAGCGCACTATCAGAGCCTTCCGGCTTGTGCCGACGCAACTCCAGACATGGTTGACGCCATTCTTGAGGAGGGCGCCAAGTTTTGTGAACAGGTACTGGCTCCGCTGAACCGAGTGGGCGACATCGAGGGTTGCACCTGGAGCGAGTCCGGCGTCAAGACCCCGACTGGCTTCAAGGAAGCCTACAAGCAATTCGTCGAAGGTGGCTGGCCAAGCCTGGCCCACGACGTCGAGCACGGCGGCCAAGGCCTGCCGGAGTCCCTGGGTCTGGCCATCAGCGAAATGGTTGGCGAGTCCAACTGGTCGTGGGGCATGTACCCGGGCCTGTCGCACGGTGCGATGAACACCATCTCCGAGCACGGCACCCCTGAGCAGCAAGCGGCTTACCTGACCAAGCTGGTTTCCGGCGAGTGGACCGGCACCATGTGCCTGACCGAGCCGCACTGCGGCACCGACCTTGGCATGCTGCGCACCAAGGCCGAGCCTCAGGCCGACGGTTCCTACAAAGTCTCCGGCACCAAGATCTTCATCTCGGCCGGTGAACACGACATGGCCGACAACATCGTCCACATCGTGCTGGCCCGCCTGCCGGATGCTCCGGCTGGCACCAAAGGCATCTCCTTGTTCATCGTGCCAAAGTTCCTGCCGAACGCTGATGGTTCGGTCGGCGCGCGTAACGCCGTGTCCTGCGGTTCCCTGGAACACAAGATGGGCATTCACGGCAACGCCACCTGCGTGATGAACTTCGACGGCGCCACCGGTTTCCTGATCGGCCCGGCGAACAAAGGCCTGAACTGCATGTTCACCTTCATGAACACCGCACGTCTGGGTACCGCGCTGCAAGGTCTGGCCCACGCCGAAGTCGGTTTTCAGGGCGGCCTGAAATACGCTCGTGACCGTCTGCAAATGCGCTCGCTGACTGGCCCGAAAGCGCCGGACAAAGCCGCTGACCCGATCATCGTCCACCCTGACGTACGCCGCATGCTGTTGACCATGAAGGCATTCGCCGAAGGCAACCGTGCGATGGTTTACTTCACTGCCAAGCAGGTCGACATCGTCAAGTACGGCGTGGACGAGGAAGAGAAGAAGAAAGCCGACGCACTGTTGGCGTTCATGACCCCAATCGCCAAAGCCTTCATGACTGAAGTCGGTTTCGAATCCGCTAACCACGGCGTACAAATCTATGGCGGCCACGGTTTCATCGCCGAGTGGGGCATGGAGCAGAACGTTCGCGACAGCCGCATCTCGATGCTGTACGAAGGCACCACCGGTATCCAGGCACTCGACCTGCTGGGCCGTAAAGTGTTGATGACCCAGGGCGAGGCTCTGAAAGGCTTCACCAAGATCGTCCACAAGTTCTGCCAGACCAACGAAGGCAACGAAGCGATTCAAGAGTTCGTCGCTCCACTGGCGGCACTGAACAAGGAATGGGGCGAGCTGACCATGAAGGTCGGTATGGCTGCCATGAAAGACCGCGAAGAAGTCGGCGCGGCCTCCGTGGACTACCTGATGTACTCCGGTTACGCCTGCCTGGCCTACTTCTGGGCTGACATGGCGCGTCTGGCTGCCGAGAAATTGGCTGCCGGCACGTCCGAAGAGGCGTTCTACACCGCCAAACTGCAGACTGCGCGTTTCTACTTCCAGCGCATTCTGCCGCGTACCCGCACTCACGTCGCAACCATGCTGTCGGGCGCCAACAACCTGATGGACATGAAAGAAGAGAACTTCGACCTGGGCTACTAAGCCTTAACGAAGCACTTGAAAAAGCCGCTGCTCCTTCGGGAACAGTGGCTTTTTTGCTTTAGACGGTTGCCGATGGAACAAGCGTTTGTGAGGCCCTTGAAAAATGCCTCAGTAATTCACTCAACAACTCGGACGCTCTGCCGTTACAGTAGTTGGCACATTGCCATCTATTGATCTGACCGGTCGGAGCTTTACCCTTGCCGCGCTCTTCCGCTGTGCGTTTCAGTCATTTCCTGCCGTCATTGCTGCTGTTGCTGACGGGGCTTGCGGCTGCATACATCAAGGATCTGAGCGTCTTCTTCACCTCGCTGTTCAACGTGCTGCCCACCCTGGTGTTATTGCTCGGTGGCGCCTATTGCGCGGTTTACCGACGCCAGCGTGAACTGTTTCTGATGGTCACGGTGTACATCGCCTACTTCCTGCTCGACACCCAGACCGATTATTACCGCGACAACGGCAAGGTGCGTGACGATGCCGCCGTGGTCTTTCATTTGTGTTGCCTGCTGCTGCCGCTGTTGTTTGGCGTGTTCGCGGCGTGGCAGGAACGCACCCACCTGTTTCAGGACATGGTGGCGCGCTTCGCGGTATTGCTGGCGGTCGGCAGCGTGGCGCTGGGGCTTGAGCAAAGCTATCCGCAGGCGCTGCTGATCTGGCTGTCGGAGATTCGCTGGCCTGCCTTGCATGGCGCCTGGATGAGCCTCATCCAGTTGTCCTATCCGGTGTTCGTTGCGGCGTTTTTGCTGCTGGCCTGGCAATACTGGCGCAACCCGCGACCGCTGCATGCCGCGCAATGGGTGGGGCTGCTCGGATTGTTCTGGATGTTGCCGAAGACCTTCATCCTGCCGTTCACGCTGAACATCATGTGCAGCCAGGTGATGCTGATGATCGCCGCTGCCGTTGCCCACGAAGCCTATCAAATGGCCTTCCGCGACGAACTGACCGGGCTGCCGGGCCGTCGTGCGTTGAATGAACGCCTGCAACGGTTGGGGCGCAACTACGTGTTGGCGATGAGCGACGTCGACCACTTCAAGAAATTCAACGACACCCACGGCCACGATGTCGGCGACCAGGTGTTGCGGCTGGTGGCCAGCAAACTGTCGAAAATCGGCGGTGGCGGCAAGGCGTATCGCTATGGCGGCGAGGAATTTGCCCTGGTGTTTGCAGGCAAGACCCTCGAAGAGTGCCTGCCGCACCTGGAAGTCATCCGCGAGTCCATCGCCACTTACAACATTCAACTGCGCAATCAGGAAAATCGCCCGCAGGACGATAATCAGGGGCGCCAGCGCCGTGCGGGCTCCGGGGCGTCGAGTGTGTCAGTGACGGTCAGTATCGGTGTTGCCGAACGGATCGATCAACGCAGCCCCGAAGAGGTACTCAAGTCCGCTGACCAGGCGCTCTACAGCGCCAAGGGTGCCGGGCGAAACTGCGTGATGGCGTTCGGGCAGAACCGCCGTGGTGCCGTGCGCATGGACGCCGCTACGGTTGAGTGATGATGGCGCATTCAGCGAGCGCCAGGTGATTGTGAGGCACGGCTGGCGGCAGTAGGTTGAAGAAATCTGCCGACGGAGAATGACCATGCCCGAGTACAAAGCTCCCTTGCGCGACATGCGCTTTCTGATCGACCACGTCTTCGACTTTCACGCCAACTACGCCGTGCTGGGGGCCACCGATGCCAGCCCGGACATGGTCAATGCGATCCTCGAGGAGGGCGCGAAGTTCTGCGAAAACGTACTGTCGCCGCTCAACCGCAGCGGGGATGAAGAAGGCTGTCATTTCGACAATGGCGTGGTCACAACGCCCGCGGGTTTCAAGCAGGCATTCGCCCAATATGTCGAGGGCGGCTGGCATGGCCTTGCGGCGGATCCGGTTTACGGCGGTCAAGGGTTGCCGGTCTCTCTGGGCCTGGTGATCAGCGAGATGGTGGGCTCCAGCAACACCTCATGGGGCATGTACCCCGGCCTGACCCACGGAGCCATGTCGGCGATCCACGCCCATGGCACCGAGGCGCAGAAGCAGACCTATTTGAAGAAACTTACCGCTGGCCAATGGACCGGCACCATGTGCCTGACCGAAGCCCATTGCGGCACGGACCTGGGCATCATCAAGACCCGCGCCGTGCCTGCGGCCGATGGCAGCTACGCGATCTCCGGCAGCAAGATCTTCATCTCCGCCGGCGAGCACGACATGAGCGCCAACATCATTCACCTGGTGCTGGCCAAATTGCCGGATGCACCGGCCGGTACCAAGGGCATTTCGCTGTTCATCGTGCCCAAGTTCCTGCCCGATGCGACGGGCGAAGCGGGCGAGCGCAACGGTGTGTCCTGCGGCTCGATCGAACACAAGATGGGCATCAAGGCCTCGGCCACCTGCGTGCTGAACTTCGACGAGGCCAAGGGTTTCCTGATCGGCGAGCCGAACAAAGGCCTCAACTGCATGTTCACCATGATGAACCACGCGCGGCTGGGCACTGGCATGCAAGGGCTGTGTCTGGGGGAGGCGAGCTTCCAGGGCGCGGTCAAATACGCCAACGAGCGTTTGCAGATGCGCGCGCTGACCGGCCCGAAAGCCCCGGAAAAAGCCGCCGATCCGATCATTGTGCACCCTGATGTGCGGCGGATGTTGCTGACCATGAAAGCCTTCAACGAGGGCAACCGCGCGCTGACCTACTTCACCGCGCAGTTGCTCGACGTTGTACACCTGAGCTCGGACGAAACGGCGCGTCAGGATGCCGAAGACCTGCTGGCGTTCCTCACCCCGATCTGCAAAGCCTTCATGACCGACACCGGGCTGGAGGTGACCAACCACGGCATGCAGGTGTTTGGCGGCCACGGATTCATTCGCGAATGGGGCATGGAGCAACTGGTTCGCGACTGCCGGATCGCGCCGATCTATGAGGGCACCAACGGCATTCAGGCGCTGGACCTGCTCGGGCGCAAGGTCCTCGGCAGCCAGGGCAAGCTGTTGCGCGGTTTCACCAAAATCGTCCACAAGTTCTGCGCGGCGAACGCCGAGCATCCACAACTGGCCGGGTATGTGGCGCAGCTCAATCAACTGAACCGGCAGTGGGGTGAGTTGACCACCAGGGTCGGCATGGCGGCGATGAAAAACCCGGACGAAGTCGGTGCCGCGTCGGTGGATTACCTGATGTACAGCGGTTACATCATCCTTGGCTACCTGTGGTTGCGCATGGCGCTGGTGGCCCAGGCGCAGCTCGATAGCGGTACCGGCGATGCCGATTTCTGCCGGGGCAAACTCGCGACCAGCGAGTTCTACTTCAAGCGCTTGTTGCCGCGAACCGCCGCTCATCGGGCAGCCATCGAGGCGGGCAGCGATTGCCTTATGCAACTGCCAGCGGAGTTGTTCGCGCTTTAATTGATTTTCAATCCTTGAAAGATCGCAGCCTCCGGCAGCTCCTACCTTGATTGGCGCAGGAGTTGGCGGAGGCTGCGATTTTTTCTAGTGACTAAAAATAACAAAAACGTCACAGACTGACCCTATGTGTCTCAAAAGTTGTTGAGGTACACTCCGAGCCAACAAAACACTCTTCCTGTGAATCACCTGTATAGATCTTGCGAGGTTTGCCATGGCTGACTACAAAGCGCCCCTGCGCGATATGCGCTTCGTTCTCAATGAAGTTTTCGAGGTCGCCAAACTCTGGGCCGAACTGCCTGCGCTGGCCGAGACCGTCGATGCAGAAACGGTAGAGGCCATCCTGGAAGAAGCCGGCAAAGTCACCAGCAAAAGCATCGCACCGCTGAGCCGTGCCGCTGACGAGGAAGGTTGCCATTGGGCGGACGGTGCCGTCACCACGCCAGCAGGTTTCCCACAGGCCTATCAGACCTACGCTGAAGGCGGTTGGGTCGGTGTGGGAGGTGATCCGGCTTACGGCGGCATGGGCATGCCCAAAGCCGTTTCGGCCCAGGTCGAAGAAATGGTCAACTCCGCCAGCCTGGCGTTTGGCCTGTACCCGATGCTGACCGCCGGCGCTTGCCTGTCGATCAACGCCCACGCCAGCGAAGAGCTGAAAGCCGCATACCTGCCGAACATGTATGCCGGTGTCTGGGCCGGTTCCATGTGCCTGACCGAGCCCCATGCCGGTACCGACCTGGGAATCATCCGTACCAAGGCCGAGCCTCAGGCCGACGGTTCCTACAAGGTCAGCGGCACCAAGATCTTCATCACCGGTGGCGAACACGACCTCACCGAAAACATCATCCACCTGGTGCTGGCCAAGCTGCCGGATGCACCGGCGGGGCCGAAAGGCATTTCGCTGTTCCTGGTGCCGAAGTTCATGGTCAACGCCGATGGCGGCCTGGGCGCGCGCAACCCTTTGAGCTGCGGTTCGATCGAACACAAGATGGGCATCCAGGCGTCCGCGACCTGCGTGATGAACTTCGATGAAGCCGTGGGTTACCTGGTCGGCGAGCCGAACAAAGGCCTGGCGGCGATGTTCACCATGATGAACTACGAGCGTCTGGGCGTCGGTATCCAGGGCCTGGCCACGGGCGAGCGCTCGTACCAGAACGCCGTTGAGTACGCCCGTGACCGTCTGCAAAGCCGTTCGCCGACCGGCGCGCAGAACAAGGACAAAGTGGCTGACCCGATCATCGTCCACCCGGACGTGCGTCGCATGCTGCTGACCATGAAAGCCTCGAACGAAGGTGGCCGTGCGTTCTCAACCTATGTGGCGATGCAACTCGACACTGCCAAGTTCAGCGAAGAAGCCGCTACCCGCAAGCGTGCGGAAGACCTGGTGGCGTTGCTGACCCCGGTGGCCAAGGCGTTCCTGACTGACCTCGGCCTGGAAACCACCGTACACGGCCAACAGATTTTCGGTGGCCACGGCTACATCCGTGAGTGGGGCCAGGAACAATTGGTGCGTGACGTGCGCATCACCCAGATCTACGAAGGCACCAACGGCATTCAGGCACTGGACCTGGTCGGACGCAAGATCGTGGGTAGCGGCGGGGCGTTCTACAACCTGTTCGCTGACGAGATTCGTCACTTCACGGCGACCGCCAGCGCGGACCTTGCCGAGTTCACCAAGCCACTGAACGACGCCGTAACCACCCTCGATGAACTGACCGCGTGGTTGCTTGACCGTGCGAAGAGCAATCCGAACGAGATCGGCGCGGCATCGGTCGAGTATCTGCAGGCGTTCGGTTACGTGGCGTACGCCTACATGTGGGCCCTGATGGCCAAGGCGGCTTTCGGCAAGGAAGCGCAAGACGATTTCTATGCCAGCAAACTGGGCACGGCGCGCTTCTATTTTGCCCGCCTGTTGCCGCGCATTCACTCGTTAAGCGCATCGGTGAAGGCCGGTAGCGAATCGTTGTTCCTGCTGGATGCAGGACAATTCTGAGTCAGTAGTATTTTGTAAGCATTCTCTTACATAACGTGCTGCTGTTCTCCCATAGATGCAAATTGGATCCAGAGCTAATCTACTTCTCATGGACGTAGCGCAGGAAGCGCAAAGCAACAACAGGGACACGTAGGATTCTGCCAGGACGGCGGAGTGAAATGGATGTCAGGGAAACAGTCTGCAAAGCCCCGCTTCGGCGGGGTTTTCTTTTTCCCAAAGAAAAGTTTCTAGCCCAGCCCATCCAGAGACTGCGGGCTGTTCAAGCGTACATCCGGGCCGTTTATCACTTCTTCCAGCAATGTCCGCAGCAAGGCCAGCGAGGCCTGCTGCCGTTGCACATCCCGACACACCAAACCGACTTTCAGCGGTACGCGTGGTTCGCTCAGGGGTTTCCACAGCAGTTCGTGGCTGCCATGGGTCTTTTGCGAACGTCCGGGCAGCACCGTCGCCAGGCGCGTATGTGGCAGGCTGTCGAGGATGCCGGCCATGTTGTTCAGTTCGGCTTGCACCTGTGGGCGACGCCCGAGGCTCGCCAGTTGGGCCTGCCAGATCTGCCTGATCTGAAATTCTTCGCCCAGCAGCAACATCGGCAGTTCGGCGGCCTGACTCATGGACACTTTCTTGAATTCACGCAGCGGATGCTCTGCCGGGATGACCAGGGTCAGTTCATCTTCGTACAGCATCACGCCATGCAAGCCAGGCTGACGGGGCGGCAGATAGCCGATGCCGATATCCAGAGAACCGTTGAGCAGTCGCCGCTCGATTTCCAGGCCGGTCAATTCGTAGATCTGCACCACCAGGTGCGGCTGCGCCTTGCGCACCCGCTCAAGCATCTGCGGAACGAGGCTGGTATGCACGGTCTGCAATACACCGATGGCCAGGGTGCGCAGCGCCTGACCCTTGAAGTTGCCGAGCGCTTCCCGTGCCCGTTGCAGGCCATCGAGCAAAGGCAGGGCGTGGTTGTACAGCGTGTGGGCCGCGAGGGTCGGCAACAGGCGTTTGCTGCTGCGCTCGAACAGGCTGACATCGAGGTTTTGTTCCAGGTGACGGATTTGCTGGGACAGCGCCGGCTGGGAGATGGACAGGCGCTCGGCGGCCCGGCCCACGTGACCTTCTTCATAGACCGCGACGAAATAACGCAGTTGCTTGAAATCCATAAGTATTACTTATCGAAAATGCTGGGAAATCGAAATGGCTGAACGCCTCGTCTGAGCCTAGTCTAACCGCATTCACAGGGCTTACAGGGCCATAGAGCGCGATGAATACCCTTTGCTTCGATGGTGTTTACATAGGTAAGGCAAAAAATCTCATCAGAGGTTTTTTCAGATGAACCTGTTCAGTCTGCGCCGCAGTCCTCCCAGTCTTGATGATCTGGTCATGGACGCCTCCCTGCCATCTCCAGGCGATAATCTTTCCAGCGAGTACTTGATGCCCAGTGTCGAGCGGCCGAAACAGGTGTTTGTGCGTGGCCAGGGTTCATGGTTGTGGGATAGCGATGACCGTGCGTACCTGGATTTTTCCCAAGGCGGCGGGACCAACAGCCTGGGTCACAGCCCTTCGGTGCTGGTCAATGCAATCACTGCCCAGGCCCAATCGCTGATCAACCCGGGTTTCGGCCTGTACAACCGCGGCATGCTCAGCCTCGCCGAACATCTGTGTGCCAGCACCGGCAGTGATCAGGCTTACCTGCTCAATACCGGTAGCGAAGCCTGCGAGGCGGCGATCAAACTGGCGCGCAAATGGGGGCAGCAGCATCGCGGCGGTGCGTCGCGAATCATTGTGGCCAACAATGGTTGCCATGGTCGCAGCCTGGCGACGATTTCGGCGTCGGACAGTTCGACCTTGAGCAACCGATTCGAGCCGCAATTGCCAGGCTTCAGTCGTGTTCCATTCAATGATCTGCCAGCGTTGCATGCGGCTGTGGATGAACGGACCGTAGCGATCATGCTCGAGCCGATCCAGAGCGAAGCCGGCGTGATCCCGGCCACCGCGCATTACCTCAAGGGCGTCGAACGCTTGTGCCGTGAACTCGGCATTTTGCTGATCTTCGACGAAGTGCAAACCGGCATTGGCCGTTGTGGCACCTTGCTCGCGGAACAGTCCTGCGGTGTAACGGCGGATATCGTCGTGCTCGGAAAAGGCTTGGGCGGTGGCGTGCCATTGGCCGCCCTGCTGGCGCGGGGCAAGGCTTGCTGTTTCGACGTGGGCGAGGTGACAGGTACTCATCACGGTAATGCGTTGATGGCCGCGGCAGGACTTGCGGTGCTCGATACGGTGCAGGACAAGGCTTTCCTCAAGCACGTCGCAGAAACCGGTCAACACCTGCGTGAAGGGTTGGAGCGATTGGCCCATCGTTATGATCACGGTGAGTTGCGCGGACAAGGGCTGCTTTGGGGGCTGACGCTGTCGGACGACTCTGCTGACGCGGTGGTCAAGGCCGCGCTCTACGAAGGCCTGCTGCTCAATGCCCCGCAACCCGACTGCCTGCGCTTTACCCCGGCGCTGAATGTCAGCAACGCCAACATCGATGAAATGCTCCTGCGCCTGGCGCGTGCCTTCTCCCGAGTACGCACCGCGCAATTGCAGTGCCGCAAAGGGATTGCCGTCTGATCAGACGCGCCCTGCATACATTCCAGAACCGTCTCGCGGTAATACGCACGCCTCACGCCCTAAACTTTTGGCGTGGGGCGTTTTTTTGTCTCTGTGTTTTGCCAGCGGCTATTTTCCCCTTGATCGGTAGCCGGTACAGGAGTTTGTGGAGGTATTTCATGAGTAAGAAATTCAAAAGTGCGGCGTCCAAATCGATCCACGAATCGGCCAGCGCCTTGTACGCCATTGGTGCAATCAGCAAGGCGACCTGAAAGACCTGTTTGGCCAGATCGACCGCCAAGGTTGTGCAGGCCGACAAATCGGAAGAAGACACGGATTGATCAATCGAACTATGATTTTTCATGGACTCGCCCTCGCTGTCGCTGGCTGTTTAGACCGCCACCGTGGCGCATTGACGCCTCAGCTTGGGCGAGTCCATCCAATTACGGGAGATCACGGTTCTGTAGGAGCCGGCTTGCCAGCGATTGGAATACCGCCGGTTTCAGCTGGCGTGCTCCATCACCCGCCGATAAAACAACCACTCCTGCTCCAGTGCATGGGCCTGATTGCCGGCCTTGCGGAAACCGTGGCGTTCATCCGTGTAGTAGTGTGCTTCGACCAGGATGCCGTTGTCCTGAAGCGCCGAGACCATGTCGCGGGTCTGCTGCGGGATGACCACGGCGTCCAGTTCCCCTTGGAAGAAGATCACCGGCACGCGGATGTTGCCCGCATGCAGCAGAGGCGTGCGGGCCGCGTAGCGTTCGGCATCCCGCAGAGCATCGCCGATCAACCAATCCAGGTAATCGCTTTCGAATTTGTGGGTCGTGCGCCCCAGCGCCACCGGATCGCTGACCCCATACAGGCTGGCGCCGGCGCGGAACACGTTGTGAAATGCCAAGGCGCAAAGAGTGGTGTAACCGCCAGCACTGCCGCCGCGGATAAACGCTTTGTCGCCATCGATCAAGCCACGTTCGGCGAGATGGCTGACCACCGCGCAAGCGTCTTCGACATCCACATCACCCCAGCTCAAATGCAGCGCCTGACGATAGGCCCGGCCATAACCGCTGCTGCCGCGATAGTTGAGGTCGGCCACGGCGAAGCCCCGCTGTGCCCAGTACTGGATACGCGGATCGAGTATCGGGTAGCACGCCGACGTCGGTCCGCCATGGATGAATACCACCAGTGGAGGTTTCGTCTCGCCGGTCATCGCCGGGTAGAAGAAGCCGTGTGCTTCGCCTGAGCCACTCGGGTAGCGCAAGGTTTGCGGGCGGCTGATCTGGTCGGGAGGAAGTGGTGCAATGCCGCCGGCCAATACTTTCACTTGCCGACTCTGGCGGTCGATGGCGATGACGGCGGTTGAACTGACGGGCGACGCCGCGATGCAATAGATGAACTGCTCATCCACTGCGAGATGGCGGAAGCGGCTGTAGTCACCGGTGAAGTCGGCGCTGGAGCTGCCGCCTATCCCCAATCGGCCAAACCCGCCCTCGGTCCAACTGGCCAGGTAGCTGTTTTCGTTCAGCGGCACCCAGGTGCAGCCGCCAAGTTGCCAAGGTGCGGGACCATGGTCCGCGGTGTTACATGGCAACGGATTCAGACCATTTGCAGATTCAACGAATGGCTGCCAGTAACCCGCGCGATCCGTCAGGCAATACAGGCGACCGCCAGCATCAAACCGCGGTTGTTGCACAGACTCTTGAACGCCGTCGCCCGCCACACAACGGGCCTCGGCAAAGCCGCCGTTGGCGAGGCGTTCGGCAACCATCAAGCGGGTCGCTGTCCATGGCTGATCCGGGCGACTCCATTCGATCCAGGCCAGGCGCCGAGTATCGGGACTCAGTGTCGGTGCCGCGTAGAAATCAGCACCCTCGGCCAGCAAGTGACGCGCGCCATCGAACAGGTCGATTGCCACCAGTCGGTGTTGATCGCGATGCTCCTCGACCGCCAGCACTTGCCCGTTGGCGAACTGCAGATCGCCATAGCGGCACGCACCGGACGTCAGCCTTTCGGGCGATTCGCCTCGCAGTGATTGCCGATACAGTTGCTGGTCTGCCTCGTTGACGAAAACGATACCGTCATCTGTCAGACAAAACGCTCCGCCGCCATATTCGTACACGCGACTGCGTACGCTGAACTCCAGTGGGGTCAGACATTTCGCTGCACCGTCACGCCAATGCCAGATCCGGCACGCCGCATCTTCGGGTCGGTACTCGTTCCAGAACAGGCCCTGCCGACCGACTTGCAGTTCGGCAAAGTCGATACCGGCGGCCACGGCTTTGGCGGCGCTCAAAGGTTCAGCTTTTGGCGATGAGGCGTGAGTTTCGTTCATTGCGAAAGGCCAGTTGGTCGATGGTCTGGGTAGCGTGCCCGGCTTCTTCGCGAGCCTTGAGGATCACGCCGTGTTGTGGCGACTTGCTGCACACCGGGTCGGCGTTGCTTGCATCGCCGGTGAGCATGAACGCCTGGCAGCGGCAGCCGCCGAAATCTTTTTCTTTCTCGTCGCAGGAGCGGCACGGCTCGGGCATCCAGTCATAACCGCGAAAGCGGTTGAAGCCGAACGAGTCGTACCAGATGTGCTGCATGCTGTGGTCGCGCACGTTGGGAAACTGCACCGGCATCTGTCGGGCACCGTGACAGGGCAGAGCGGTTCCGTCTGGCGTGACCGTCAGAAAAATACTGCCCCAGCCATTCATGCAGGCTTTCGGGCGTTCTTCGTAATAGTCCGGGGTGACGAAAATCAACTTGCACGGGTGCCCTTCGGCTTCCAGTTTGGCGCGGTACTCATTGGTGATGCGTTCGGCGCGCACCAGTTGCTCTTTGGTCGGCAATAACCCAACGCGATTGAGCTGCGCCCAGCCGTAGAACTGGCATGTGGCGAGCTCGACAAAGTCCGCCTCCAGAGCGATGCACAGCTCGATGATGCGGTCGATCTGGTCGATGTTGTGCCGATGGGTCACGAAATTCAGCACCATCGGATAACCGTGGGCCTTCACTGCCCGGGCCATTTCCAGTTTCTGCGCGAAGGCCTTTTTTGAACCGGCCAGCAGATTGTTCACCTGCTCGTCGCTGGCCTGGAAGCTGATCTGGATGTGATCGAGGCCGGCCTTCTTGAAGTCGCTGATTTTCTGCTCGGTCAAACCGATGCCGGAGGTGATCAGGTTGGTGTAGAAACCCAGCTTGCGGGCCTCGGCAATCAGCTCGGCGAGGTCCTGACGCACCAGCGGTTCGCCACCGGAGAAGCCCAGTTGCGCCGCGCCCATTTCCCGCGCTTCGCGAAATACCTTGATCCACTGCTCGGTACTCAGCTCCTTGCCTTGCTCGGCGAAATCCAGCGGATTGGAACAGTACGGACATTGCAGCGGGCAGCGGTACGTCAGCTCGGCCAGCAGCCATAGCGGCAAGCCGATTTCAGGTTTGGGCGGCACTTGCACCGATGAATCAGGCAAGTTCGATCCAGTGCTGCGCACGGGCAACCTCCATGAATTGCTCGATGTCGTCTCCGAGTTCAGGTACGCCCGGGAACTGTTGGTCGAGCTCATTGATGATCGTCGCGACATCCCGTTCACCATCAATCAAACCGCCGATCAGTGCGGCACTTTCGTTGAGCTTGATCATGCCTTCCGGGTACAGCAGCACGTGGCCTTTCTGCGCCGGTTCGTATTGGAAGCGATAACCGGGACGCCAGGTCGGGGTCTTGCTGCGATCGAAACTCATAAGGTGATTCCTTTGTGCCAGACCCGTTCCCCGGTCACGCTGTGATACGGCGGGCGTTTCAGTTCGTAGGCCATGCTCATGGCATCGAGCATGCTCCAAAGAATGTCCAGTTTGAACTGGAGAATTTCCAGCATGCGCTCCTGGCCTTCACGGGAGGTGTAGTGCTGCAACGTGATCGCCAGACCGTGCTCGACATCACGCCGTGCCTGACCCAGGCGCGTGCGGAAATACTCGTAGCCGGCCGGGTCGATCCATGGGTAATGCTGAGGCCAGCTGTCCAGGCGCGACTGGTGGATTTGCGGGGCGAACAGTTCGGTCAGCGAGCTGCTCGCGGCCTCCTGCCAACTGGCACGGCGGGCGAAATTGACATAGGCGTCCACGGCGAAACGTACGCCGGGCAGCACCAGCTCCTGAGAACGCAGCTGGTCCGGGTCGAGGCCCACGGCCTGGCCCAGACGCAGCCAGGCTTCGATACCGCCGTCTTCACCGGGTGCGCCGTCGTGGTCGAGCAGGCGCTGAATCCATTCGCGGCGGATCTCGCGGTCAGGGCAGTTAGCCAGAATGGCTGCGTCCTTCAGGGGGATGTTCACCTGATAGTAGAAACGGTTGGCGACCCAGCCCTGAATCTGCTCACGGCTCGCCCGGCCTTCGTACATCGCCACATGGTAGGGGTGATGGATGTGGTAATAGGCGCCCTTGGCGCGCAGGGCGGCCTCGAACTCGGCGGGGGACATTGGGGTGTCGGTCATTGCGGTTCTCCGTGAAACAAGCGTAGAGGTCTAGTGCCTGTGCCGGCCTCATCGCGAGCAAGCTGGCTCCCACAGGGGAATGAGGTCAACTGTGGGAGTGAGCTTGCTCGCGATGAGGCCATCCGCTACAACACAATACTCATGCCGTCATACGCCACTTCAACCTGGCGCCGATCCAGCTCCGCGCGCTCGGGCGAATCTTCATCAAGAATCGGGTTGGTGTTGTTGATGTGGATAAGTACTTTGCGCTGGTTGGGCAATTGCTCAAGCACTTCGAGCATGCCGCCAGGGCCATTCTGTGCCAGGTGGCCCATTTCGCGGCCGGTACGGGTGCCTACACCGCGCCGCTGCATTTCATTGTCATCCCACAAGGTTCCATCCACCAGCAGGCAATCGCTGCCGGCCATGATTTCCAGAAGCGGTGCGTCGACCTTGCCCAGTCCCGGTGCGTAGAACAGTTTGCCGCCGGTGTTGAGGTCTTCGACGATCAGGCCAATGTTGTCGCCCGGATGCGGGTCGAAGCGGTGCGGCGAATAGGGCGGCGCGGCACTGCGCAAAGGCAGCGGGGTGAAGCGCAGGTTCGGGCAGGCGGGGATGGTGAAGCTTTGATCGAGTGCGATACGGTTCCAGTTCAGCCCGCCGTTCCAGTGAGTCAGCATGTTGAACAGTGGGAAACCAGTGCTCAGGTCTTCGTGGACCATGTCGGTACACCAGACCTGATGCGGGCAACCTTCGCGCAGCATGAGCAGGCCAGTGGTGTGGTCGATCTGACTGTCCATCAGGATGATCGCGCCGATCCCGGTATCGCGCAGGGCGCGGCCTGGCTGCATTGGGGCGAAACTCTGGAGTTGGGCGCGGATGTCCGGGGAGGTGTTGCACAGCACCCAGTTCACGCCATCATCGGAAATCGCGATGGACGATTGCGTCCGCGCCTTGGCCCGCAGGCTGCCGTCACGAAAGCCTGCGCAGTTCACGCAGTTGCAGTTCCACTGGGGGAAGCCGCCGCCGGCAGCGGAACCTAGAATCTGGACAAACATGGGCGCTCCATCATTTCAACGCTGAAAATAAAACGCCTCGGGATAACCGAGGCGTTAGCTGCAGTCTACCAAGGCAGATTAGCGGCTGGCGAAGTACATGGTGACTTCAAAGCCGATACGCAGGTCGGTGTAGGCAGGTTTGGTCCAGGCCATGAGTTGAACTCCTTCAGGTGGTGGTGAGACAGCGCTGTCTATAGGTATAGTCCACCTCAAATCAGAGATGTTCCAGACAGTTAGGTGGCTATGTTACTCAAAATTTCGAAGGGGTTGCCCGTGAAACTTTGAGAAAGCGCCTTACAGCTCCGGTAAAGATCATTTTGTCGCTTGCCAGGGAGTGCCGGGTGCAGGGCTGTTGGCCAGGCAGCGCCAACCGCCCTCGGCCTGATTCAATCGCTGTGCGGCGTCCAGCAGTTCGGCCCGCTCGATCAGCAGGATTGCCTCGGGCAATTGAGTCAGATAATCCGACGAGCGGCCGGACAGTTTACCCTGCCAGAGTAATTCGGCCACTTGATCCGTGGTGAGCGTGGCGCTGGAAAACTGATCCGCCAAGGCCAGGCGTTGAGCGTTGAAGGTGCTGTCGTCGAGCGAGCTGATCAGGTCCGGTAATCGATTCAGAAATTGCTCGATGTGCTGCAGCAGCTCCGCCGGCGCAACGCTTGGCGATTGCACCCCGAACAGCAGCCCGGTTTGCCCGTGAATCTGTCGCAGGGCGCTGAACACTGCATAGCCGAGTTGCAGCTCAACCCGCAGGCGCTGGTAGAACGGCGTCTGACAGATGTGTGCCAGCAAACGCCACGCGGCTTCGTCGGCCATTTCATCGGTAGCTGTAGGGCAAAACAGCAGCAGCGCGTGCTCGCTGGAGCCGGTATCGACGGTGTTCCACAGACGTTGTGAGTGGATCGAAGAGGGTAGCGTCAGCTGATTGTCCGGCGTGCCGGGTATGCGGCTCAAGGCCAGGCCCATGGCCGCTTGAGTCTGAGCCGATAACCCGATCGCCAACCCGTCCCATCGCGCACTCGACCAGAGTTGCCGCAGGTCATCCGAGCTTGTGCTGTGCTCGAGGCAGTGATCGGGCAATGTTTTGAGCAGTTGCCGAATCGGAATTAGCGCAACACTCGTCGGTTCCGATTGTGAGACAGCGGTATCAGGGGTTGTCAGTTCCTTCAGCACATGCTCAAGGACGCTCGGCATCGGTTCCTGTAGCCCGGTCATTTTCAGCAGCCATTCGCTGCCCGACGCGCTGAAGGAAAAATCCACACCGGCCTGGTGCGCGTCTTCGCGCAACGGCTGCAGGTGGTTTTCCAGTCGTGATTGAAGATGGCTGTCGGGAGCCGAGTCCAGGCGCCAGCGCAGATAAATCGCACCATCGGCGTTGTTGTCCGGCCATGCCTGGCTGAATTGCATCGGCGAACGTTCACGACGGCTGCGCGAGCGATCCTGGGCAAAAGTGCGTAGGCCTCGATGGGCGCTGGTTTGGCCGCGAATCAATCCGGCGTTGGCTGCCGGTGCTTCGCAGCGCAAGAACGGGTTGGGTGCCGGCAATTGCCAGGGACCGCTGAAGTTATCCACAGCGCCGATTTGTTTGAGGACTTGCTTGAGGGCTGTAACGCCTTGGTCAGATAACCCGGCTTCGCGCTGTTCGCTGTCCAGTCGGGCCAGTTGCAAGGCGCTGCTGACTTGCTGTTGGCGCTGGAGCAGGGCTGCGTATTCTTCGCGCAATCGGCTCCAGTCTTGCCTGGCGAAGAAGCCCAGCCAATCCATTAGCCGTTCGCGAATCCCGGTTGCCAAAGAGTTGGCGGGCAATGTGAACTCGAAGTGCAGCAAGGCTTGCCCGGCGAATTGATACAGCGACTCGGCCTTCAGTTTTTCGGCCAATCCACGCTCACGCAAATCCGCCAGCAAACCGCCCGGTTTCTCGGCATTGAGCCAGTGACACAGAAAATCCAGTGCTTCGGCGGCGGAGTCGGGTAGCGCTTGGAGGGCAAACAGCAAATCCAGTCGGCGCTCACCAGCCTGTTGATAACTGGCGTTTGAGGTCGCCATCAGCGGTGGCGGGGATTGTTGCGTGGCCTTTTCACCGCTGGCAATAACGCTGGCAAATGTCTCGGCCAAACCTCTTAGTTCATCGAGGCTCTGCGGCCCGGCCAGGCTCAAGGTCATCTGCCCGGTCTGGTAAAACCGCTGATAAAAATCCTGCAATGCCTGCTGAAATTCCGGTTGCGACACCGGGAGGCTGTCGCGATTGCCGGCATGGAAACCGCGCAGCGGATGAGCCTCAGAAAGCCCATCGAACAATGCCCGCTGTTGTTGCGCCACCGGATCCTGCGACCAGGCGACAAATTCCGCCTGTAGCACTTCCTGTTCCCGCTGTTGATCGTCCTGATTCATACGTGGATGGGCGAGCATGTCTGACAGACGCTCAAGCCCACCGGTAAACGCTTGTGGCGGCAGTTCGAAAAAATAGTCCGTGGTGCGCTCGCTGGTCCGCGCGTTTACCTGCCCTCCATGACTCTGGACGTAGGCCATCAACCCTTGCCCGGCAGGAAAACGCTCAGTCCCCAGAAACAGCAGATGCTCAAGAAAATGCGCCAGGCCAGGCCAGGCCAGCGGCACATCATGGCTGCCGGCTGCCACGCGCAACGCCGCCGCGCAACGCTTCAGGTTCGGGGCATGACGCAGCGTCACCCGCAGACCGTTGGCCAGGGTTTCAGTGTGGGGGCGAAGGGGATTCAGCGCGGGCATGGGCACTTCCAGAACAGTGAAGTGCCAATGCTAGCGGATCAGGACTTGTTCAGCTCGCCGTAAAGCTCAGGGCGGCGATCGATCAAGTAGCGATTGGCGGCGCGGGAGTCGACCATCAACTGACGATCCAACTCACCGACAATCAATGCTTCATCAAGGCCTGCCTGAGCGATACGACTGCCATCCGGTGCGGCGATGCTGCTTTGACCGCAATAGTGGATGTCGCCTTCCTGGCCGCAGTAGTTGGCGTAAGCCACATAACATTGGTTTTCGAAGGCGCGGGAGCGCACGGTGACATCGGCGACGAAATCGAACGGAATCATGTTGGCAGTCGGCACCAGAATCAGCTCTGCACCGGCCAGGGCCAGGCGCCGGGCGTTTTCCGGAAATTCCAGGTCGTAGCAGATCAGGAAGCCGAGCTTCCAGCCGTTGAGCTCAACGATGGGAAAATCGTCGGGGCCTGCGCTGAACATCGAGTGATCCAGGTCGCCGAACAGATGGGTCTTGCGGTAGTTGCAGATGCGCTCGCCGTTAGCGTCGATCAACTGCACGGCGTTGTAGATCTGCCCGTCGGCGGTGCGCTCCGGGTAGCCATACAAAATGGCGATCCCGGCAGCCTTGGCAATGCGCGCGATCTGCTGCGCCGATTCACCGTTATGCACCTCCGCCAGCACGCTGACGGCATCGACGCCGATGTTGTAGCCGGTCAGGAACATCTCCGGCAGCACCAGCAGGTCGGCGCCTTTTGCCTCCAGCGCAAGTTGCTGCAAGCGTTGCAGATTGCCGGCGACATCCAGGGGCAGCGGTGGACACTGGTAAAGGGCTACGCGCATTTCGGATTCCTCTTACTCGGGAAGGGCGATCGGTCCGATCTCGTTGAACACATCTCCTGGACCCGGATTCTCGGCGTGAGTTGCACCACCGAAGTGTTTCATGATGCCCCACACCGCATTGAGCGACGTCTGCACCGCGCCTTCGACCCAGGCCGGCGTCCACGAAACATCGTCGCCGGCGATGAAAATCCCGCGCTGCTCGGCAGGCATGTCGTCCTGCATGAAGTGCGCGTACATACGCTGGTTGTAGCGGTAATGGCCGGGCAGGGCGCCTTTGAATGCACCGAGAAAATGTGGGTCGGCTTCCCAGGACACGGTGATCGGATCGCCGATGATCCGCGCGGCGATGTCGACTTTCGGGTAGATCTTCTTCAACGCATCCAATGCCAGCTTCACGCGTTTTTCAACCGGCTGCGGCAGCATTTTCAGGGCGTCGCTCATCCACGAGTACGACAGGCAGATCACGCCGGGTTTGTCGTCGCCGTTGTCGAACAGGTAGGTTCCGCGGGTCAGGCGATCGGTGAGGGTCATGCTCATCAGGTCGCGGCCGGTCTCCGGGTCTTTGTCTTTCCAGAACGGGCGGTCGACCATCACGAAAGTCTTCGACGACTGCATGTAGCGGGTGCGGTCCAGGGCCATCCACATTTTTTGCGAGAACAGGGTTTCGTCGCATTCGATCTGGGTGGTCAGCAGCCAGCTCTGGCAAGTGGTCAGCACTGCGGCGTATTCGCGGGTGTCGCCCCAGTTGTCGGTGACAGCGAAACGACCGCCTGGCGCGTGGGCAATTTTCTTCACGCCAGTGCGCGGTGCGCCGTTGTGCAGCGAGCTGAGGCTGGTGCCGGCCGGCCAGTGCGCGCAACGCTCCGGTACATGGCGCCAAATGCCCAGGGGCACCTGTTCTACGCCGCCAACCACCAGGTGCTGGTGATCGTCGCAGTTGGTCATGACGACGCGGAAGATTTCCAGCATCGAGTTCGGGAAGTCCGAGTCCCAGCCGCCGGTGCCGAAACCGACCTGGCCGAACACTTCACGGTGATGGAACGAGAGCTTGGCGAATGCCTTGGAGGTGGCGACGAAATCGTAAAAGGTGCGGTCGTCCCACAGCGGCACCAGGGTGTTCCACAGTTCCTTGAGGCGTGGCACGTCACGGTCGCGAATGGCTTGCTGGATATCGGCAAACTGCGAACCGGCTTCCAGGGCATCGGCCCAGGCATCAGCCACCTCCTGGAACAGTGCAGGAAGGTCCGACAGCTTCTGTGCGTAATGGGTCTGACCTTCGAGGTCGATCACCGTGCTGCCTGAAGCGGGTGTCAGCGGGTTAGGGAAAGGTTTGGTTTCCAGACCCAGTTTGTCGACGTAGTGATAAAACGCGGTGGACGACACCGGGAAGCGCATCCCGCCCAGTTCGGCAATGATACCTTCGGCGCCATTGAACGCCTGGGAGCGCAGGCGGCCGCCCATTTTCGAAGCTTCGTAGACGACCGGTTTCAGGCCCAGCTTCATCAGCTCGTACGCGGCCACCAGGCCGGCGATCCCGCCGCCGACAATCGCCACTTCGGCACCGTGACTATGCTCGGGAATGCTGCCCAGCCCGGCCGGGTGCTCGATCCAGTCGTCGAAGGCGAAAGGAAAGTCCGGGCCGAAAATGGTGACTGGTTTCTTACCGTCTGCAGGATGGCGATTGTTCTTGTTCATGGCTGACCTTACTGGCGACCCGACGCGGAATGCGCATCTGAGTATAGGAAAAGATGCCAGCCATTCTAGAGAGCACGGAGCACGTTAATAAGACGCAAAGTGTCGTCGTTTTGCCATTTATTAGGTCATTATGACAATGTAACTACGCACAATGACCACTGTAGGAGCTGGCTTGCCAGCGAAGAGGCCGTGGAATTTTGTATCGAAGGTCCGGACGCCTTCGCCGGCAAGCCGGCTCCTACAGGTCTTTGCTTGCCTGCCAGATACCCAACATCACGGCAAAACTCAAACCGGCTGCCCCCGATCAATCTTGCTGCTCAAGATGATCGAGGTCGTGGTCTTCTCCACCCCATCCACACTGCCAATCTGATCCAGCAACTGATCCAGCTGTTCCGGTGAATCGGTGCGCAACCACGCCACATAATCAAATTCGCCACTCACAGCACACAACTGCTGCACCTGTGCCATTGCGCTCAAACGTCGCAACACCTCCTTGCCGGAACGCGGTTGCACAGTGATCCCGACATACGCCTGCAACCCGCCATCCACCACCCGCTGACCGAGGCGCACACCGTAGCCGGTGATCACTTTGGCCTTTTCCAGCCGCGCCAGACGCGAGGTGACCGTGGTACGGGCGATGCCCAGTTGCCGGGCAAGCATGGCCACGCTCTCGCGGGCGTTGATCTGCAGGGCTGCGATCAGTTGGCGATCGATTTCGTCGAGAACAGGGGGGCGAGTGTCGGGCAACGGCGTGGCTCCAGAGGTATGAATCAATGGTCCAGCATGTTACAGGCTCGTTCGACGCAACGCTTGTGGCCGAAAGAGAGTGGGCAATCGACTAAGATTGATGCAGTCGAGGGTCAGAGGCCAAGGACATGACAACGAACCTACCCGCTGCTGTACGGGACCGTGCATTGCAGATCGCCCATCACGAAATGGGGCACTACGTGGTGGCCCGGGCCCTGGGATTTGAAACGGGCGGCGTGACCCTGACAGTGACCAAGGATTTGCGCCACCAGGGAGGGGCCTCCATTACCCTCGTGCGCCCAATTTCGTCGATGGAAGCCATGACGGAACATCTGGAAGCCCGGATGATGGTGCTCCTGGCTGGCGCCATGGCGCAGACACTGCCTTCAAAACCTTCAGCCGCCAAACGCGTCGATAAGCGGCAAGCGACAGCCATCCTCAAAGGCGAGCAGGGGGCGGAACAGGATTACGCAAAAATCAGGGAGCTTCAGTATCTGCTGCGCAACATCGCCTATCCCGATACCGATCCAGCGTCGTCTGAACGCATAACGGCGCAGCTCAAAGCGATGACAGATCAGGTGTGGGATCGGACGCAACAAATCATCGAGGATCAGGCCGGGACGATTGCCGAATTGGCTGTGGCGCTGGTGGAAGGAATGGCCATCGTGGAGCAGTGGGGAAGGGCGGCGGATACGTATGAGGTTGTGTTGACGGGGCAGATGCTGGAACGGCTGCGGGCGGTGCAGGCCATACCTTCGTTACGTGTTTGGACTGACAGCTGCAGCGATGTCGTTCAGCACTGGAGGTAGCGAAGGGCGAAAAGTCTGGTGCTATCAGTCCCAAAAAGGGAACGCTCGGTCCCTTTTTGGGACTTTTCAGGCGGCGTGATTACGCGTTGTTCTATCGATCTGCTTCAGCTCTCGTTTGAACAGACCGCCGCGTCAGCACCTTCACCACATCATCAATCACCGCTTTGCTCATCGTCGTCAGGTAATGCGCGGCCCAGGCGTGGCGGTCGGAGTCTTGGGCGTAGGCGGCGTCCACGGTGAGGGACTTGGCGAGGAACAGCAGGTCGGAGGCTTGGGCCAGGGCGTCGGCGATGGGGACGTCGCGGCAGACGTGGAACAGGGGTTGATCCGAGAGATAGAGGAAGGGGGTGAAGCCTATGGTTTTCAGATCTGAAGGTGCGGATGTGCTCATGTTCAAACTCCTAATTTTTAAAGGAGCTGTCACATTCGTTTCCAAGCGAATGGGTGGCAGCTGTGCGCAGGTTGGAAAACCGGGAAATTAGGAAACCGGCACGCCCGAAGACGTCCCGCGCACAGCTGCCATAACTCAAGGTTCAGGTGGGCAAACTGTTGCGTCCAATTTCGTCGGGTTTCCAAGCCCGATCGCTGAATGGTCAGCGACGTCCGGAGACTATCCCGTCGAAGAAACGCGCAACAAGGCGGCAATGTGCCCAAATAGAAGATTCGGAGTTTGCCTACAAGGTCCTAAGGCGTCATCTGATATTTCGACACCTTAAGTAAACAAAACTAAACAATCGGGCAAAAAAGCTGCATATGAACGCGGCGTTTTAGTTTGACGTAGAAGCCCGGGTCAGTCGCACAGACTCCATCTACTACCAGCACGATAATCAGGGCGGTCGTAAAACGGCTTGACGGTAAAACTTTTCTTGTGCGACAAGTGTCCACGTTTTATGGAATGTGGACAGCGGGGATTTTTGAGTTCATGAAGAGTCAAGATATTTTGCTTCTTTTTAAAATGGCTAGCCTCCACGCACAGGAGGAGAAGCTATTTGAAAAAATGGAGTCGGAGTCAATCGCGGATTTATTTGAACCGCTGCTGGAACCTGGTGTGAACCTATCAATGGTGGCTGGCGATCCGGTGGGGCGCGCATTGGCTGCTCACAATCCTGATCCGGAAGACGGGGTTTATCGCGTGCAGGAGCTGGATACCCCCATGGGTGATGCTGACGGGTGGGAGGGGTGGTCGGACGCGGTTCCGTCCCTTCCAGTGTCGAGCTGGAATGAAAGTTACTCCTTGCGCGCACTCTCTGCATCTCTTGGCCTGAGTAAAAGTGAGGTTTCGAACTCAATGGCACGGTGTCGTGAGGCGGGGTTGCTCACCAACGACTACGACACCGCTCTTCCGAAGGTGAACCGCCGAGAGCTCGTGAAAATCACGGAGCATGCCCTCAAATACTTTTTCCCGGTAAAGCTCGGTGCAATTGTTCGCGGCATCCCCACCGGCTTTGCAGCGCCGGCGCTGTCCAAGAGCCTTAAAAGTGCGGGTGGGCTCATTCCAGTTTGGCCTGATGCTTTCGGGAGTGAGCGCGGTCAGGCGATTGAGCCGCTCTACAAAACCGTTCCAGACGCGGTGAAGAAGGACCGAACTCTTTACCATTACTTGGCGCTCGTTGATGCGATCCGCGTTGGCGGACCGAGAGAGTGCGCAGTAGCGGTCAACATACTCAAGGCAGGGATGGGGCTGAAATAAGATGGCTTCAAATGCTGACCATAATTACGAGCTGATCGAGTATGTGGCTGAAGGTCTGGGCAAAGAATTATTGACTGAAGTTGCCTTTGTCGGTGGATGCACGACGGCAATGCTGGTGACCGACACCGCTGTCATGGATGACATCCGGTTTACTGATGATGTCGACTTGGTAATCGAGTTGGCGGGTGTTAGTGCCTGGCAACGCCTCACAGAACGCCTGGCGGCCAAAAAATTCAAAATCACAGGGGAAGACGAGGTCAACTGTCGATTTCGTTTCAACGATGTCATCGTGGATGTGATGCCTTCGGATCCGGCTGTTCTCGGCTATGCGAACCGCTGGTTCGTGGAAGGGCTCGCTCACGCTGTGAAGTTCGCGCTACCCGGTGGTCTAGAGATACAGATCTTCAAGTCGACTTACTTTCTTGCTACGAAGCTGGAAGCCTTCAGCGGGCGCGGAGAAGGCGATCCTTATCACAAGGATGTCGAGGACATCGTTATCCTGATTGATGGGCGTCCGGAGCTGTTGGAGGAGGTCCGAGGGGCGGAATCTGAATTGCTGCAGTTCATCGCCAAGGGAGTTGGTGAGCTGCTTAGGCTCAATGGCATCGACTATGCGATTCAAAGCTCAGGCTCGGTTCGGGCAAACCCCGCTCGAGGCATGCTCATCCATCAGCGTATGAAGGATCTGAGCCTGCTCGTATGAGATACGAAATCAGATCGGTAAAAGGGCGAGCCCGAGAAGCCAATCATGATTGCGCTGGCGCGGTATTCGATGGCGTGAGGGGGCTGTTTGTTGTCGTGGATGGCACTTCGAAACCAGGTAGTGGCCAGTTGGCCTATGGATTTGTGCAAGCAGTGATGGAGGCCTGTCAGGCCCGTTTTAGTCAAGGCGCTGAAGACACTATTCATAGTGGTGTCCAGCAGCAGCTACGGTCTGTACTTACAGATTTACACGTTCCACTGTTTGCTAAGCAGACCGGTACAACAAGCTACTTGGTTGGTGTTGCTTCTCATGGGCAGCTCACCCTTGCATATGAGGGGGGCTGTTCATGTGGCTTTGCCAGCGCGGAGGGTGGAATCGAGTGGTTCACACCACCGCATTGCAAGGCGAACTGGAGGCGTGACCGATCACATCGGGAACTTGCGCTTGATCCGGCCCGCCATCTGATCACCCGTTGCTATCGGGCCGACCGTTCCCCGGATCCAGATTTTGTTTTCCGTTCAGTGGCTGCAGGCGAGCGCCTGGTGTTCGCAACGGATGGCTTTTGGGCGGAGCTGACCGATGCTCGACAGGGTGACGTGCTTGCAGCTCCTGCCATTGAAATCAACGATGTAGACGATGACGTGACTTGGATTGATGTGAAGCTGTAAACAGTGCGAGTTGGCCGTTTTTTTCATTGATGGCGCGCCAGCTGTGTATGAAGTGGGTCGAAGGGCTTGAAATGGGGTTGAAGTTATTTCAATAGAAGAGTTTCAGTCGCTCCCGCCGACTAGACACGAAAAAGCCGCGCAATGCGCGGCTTTCTTGTTTGGTGGGCCCACACGGACTTGAACCGTGGACCAAAGGATTATGAGTCCTCTGCTCTAACCAACTGAGCTATAGGCCCTCAGTAGGCCGCGGATTATAGCGACGGTTTCGCGGCTGTGCCATCTGAAAAAGCCATTACGGTTGTACGAAGAAATGTCGCGGCAAACTCCTCCGCTGTCAGGGGCAGGCTGACGATGTAGCCCTGGATTTGCTCGCAGCCCTCGGCGGCGAGGAATTGTTGTTGCGCCAGGGTCTCGACCCCTTCGGCAATCACGGTGAATGGCATGCTGCGCCCGAGCGCGATGATGGCCCGTACGATCGCCGCATCATGGGGGTCGTCCGGCAGGCCGCGGACGAAGGATTGATCGATCTTGAGGATGTCCAGTGGCAGGCGCTTGAGGTAACTCAGGGACGAGTAACCGGTGCCGAAGTCATCGATGGCCAGTTGCACGCCCAGATGTTTGAGTTGGTGCAGCACCGCCAGGGCTTCTTCGGCCTGGCTCATGATGAAGTTTTCGGTGATTTCCAGTTGCAGGAAGCCGGGGTTGAGGCCGTTGTCCTTGAGCAACTGCTCGATACGGCCCAGCAGGTTGGGTTGGCGCAATTGGGCGCCGGCAAGGTTGACCGACAGCGGGCCGGGGCTTCCGTACAGCCGGTGCCATTCGGCCATCTGCCGGCAGGCGGTTTCCAGGACCCAGTCGCCGATTTGCAGGATCATGCCGTTTTCTTCAGCCAGCGGGATGAAGTGTTCTCGCGGCACGTCGCCAAAGGTCGGATGGCGCCAACGGATCAGGGCTTCGGCACCGACCAGGCTGTAGTCTTCGAGGCTGATTTTCGGTTGGTAGCACAGGTGCAACTCATTGCGTTCGATGGCGCGGCGCAGTTCGTGTTCCAGCGCCACGCGTTCGCTGGCCTGGGCGGTGAGGTCGCGGGTGTAGCTTTCGACACGGTTGCGGCCCTTGGCCTTGGAGCGGTACATCGCGGCGTCGGCGTTCTTGATCAGTGTGGCAACGTCGCAACCATCTTTCGGATAGAGGCTGGTGCCGATGCTGGCGCTGATGAAAAACTCGTGTTCGCCAGCCTGGAACGGTGCGGCGAAACAATTGAGCAATTTGGTGGCGATGTGGTCGGCGTCGCTGGATTGTTGCAGGCCCGGCAACAGAATGATGAATTCGTCACCACCCAGGCGCGCTACGGTGTCGATATCGCGCAGCTGCTCCTTGAGGCGTACGGCGATGCCCTTGAGCAGCAGGTCGCCGACCGGGTGGCCGAGGCTGTCGTTGATGTGCTTGAAGCGGTCAAGGTCGAGGAACAGCACAGCGCCCTGGCCGCCGTTTTCCTGCTGGTTGTTGAGCGCCGTCAACAAGCGGCTTTCGAACAGCGTGCGGTTCGGCAGACCGGTCAGCGGGTCGTGATGTGCCTGGTAGTCGAGTTTGGCCTGGGCATGCTTGAGGCTGGAAATGTCGGCGAACACCGCGACAAAGTGGGTGATGAACTTGTCGCGGTTGCGCACGGCGCTGATGGTCAGCCAGCTCGGGTACAGCTCGCCATTCTTGCGCCGATTGGATATCTCGCCTTGCCAATGACCTTCGGCGGTCAATTGATGCCACATGGCTGCGTAGAATGCGCTGTCATGCAGGCCCGAGGCGAGCAGGCGCGGCGTGTGGCCCAGCGCTTCGCTTTCGCTGTAACCGGTGATTTCGCTAAACGCACGGTTGACTGCGCTGATGTGCTGCTGGGTATCGGTGATCAAAACGCCTTCGGCGGTGCTTTCGAACACGGTGGCGGCCTGTTGCAGTTTTTCCTGCATCAGGTGCCGCTCGGTGATGTCCCGGGCGATGGTCAGCATGCAGTCCTCATCGCCAATCGGCAGTGGACGGCTGGACACTTCACAAAGGCGGATCTGCCCGTCGCTGCGGCGGATATGGCAACTGAAGTCGCGGACAAAGCCGTCCCGGTGCAGCAGGTCGAGCATTTGCTTGCGCTCATTGAGGTTGACCCAGATTCCCAGGTCCAGCGCGGAACGATCCACCGACATGGCGCTGTTGAACCCGGTGATGCGGCTAAAACCGTCGTTGACCTCCAACAGCAAGCCATCGCTTTGCCGCGACAGCAGCAAGCCATCGGGGGAGGCATGGAAAGCCTTGGCGAATTTTTCTTCGGAGGTTTGCAGCTGTTGCTGGGTTTCCTTGAGCTGGGTGATGTCCCGCACCACGACCACCAGCGCTGCTGTCATGTCGAGGTTGAACGGTTCGGCGGAGATCAGGCCGGTAAACACCTGGCCGTTGCTGCGACGAAAGGGCATTTCCAGGTTGCGGATGCTGCCGGCCTGCAAGCGTTGCAACAGGCCCGGCCCAACACCGGGAATCCCCCAGATGTTCAGGTTGGTGGCGGTCTGGCCAACGACGTCCTCGGCCTTGAGGCCGATCTGTTCTTCGAACGCTTCGTTGACTTCCAGCAGGCAACCGTCGCTCAGGCGCGCGATCACCAGAATGTCCGGGCATTGCTGGAACACGGACGCGAACTTCTGTTCCGACAGGCGCAGCGCTTCTTCGGTGCGCTTCGCGTCAGTGATATCGATCATCAGCCCGCGCAGCACCGGCTCATGCCCGTGTTCGATCAGGCTGACGATATCGCGTACCCACAGGCAGCGGCCGTCGGCGGTGATCACCCGGTAGTCGAGGCGGTGATCACGCCCGGCCAGCACTTCGTGATCGCAGAATGTCTGGGCGCGGGTCAGGTCGGCGGGATGGATGATATTGCGCCAGAAGCCCGGAATCAGCCAATGGGACAGGGGATAGCCGAGAAGGTCTTCGGCGTGGGG
Organism: Pseudomonas sp. A-B-19; assembly: GCF_019947515.1. NCBI lineage: Bacteria > Pseudomonadati > Pseudomonadota > Gammaproteobacteria > Pseudomonadales > Pseudomonadaceae > Pseudomonas > Pseudomonas sp. A-B-19. The sequence goes on along the minus strand of NZ_JAGYGN010000022.1, from coordinate 56,758 downwards.
GGATACATAGCTGTAGGTAAAGTCGGTGACCTTTGCTTCCCAGGCGATGGCCGACAGGCTCTCCACCAGGCCGCGGTAGTGGTATTCGCTGCTGCGCAGTTCCTGTTCAAGGTCGACCCTGCGGGCGATTTCCGAGCTCAAGCGACGGTTGATGCGGATAACCACCGCCAGCACGGTAGTCAGCAGCAGCAATCCGGGCAGGCCATACACCAGCAGGTCACTCCAGAACGTTCGATGATCGAGGACGTTGCCAACCCAATGCTCCTGAATGGCGCTGATTTCAGCGGGGCTCATGTCCGCCAGGACTTTGTCGAGAATGCCGACCAGCAACTTGTTGTCGCGAGGTACAGCCATAGCCAGTTGATAGCGATAGGGGGTTTCACCGCTGACATACAACCCATCTAGCTTGAGTTGGCGCAGGCTCCAGACGCTGGAAGCCAGATCGCCCACCACGGCGTCTACTTCGTCGGTGGCCAGTGCCTGTAGCGCCGAGCTGACGTTGCGCATCGCCACCAGGTTCAAGTCGGGATGGTGGGTGCGCAGCAGTTCGTGGGGGGCGTAGTTTTCCACCACGGCGATTTTCAGGCCGTACAGTTCTTTCAGGTTGTGTGGCTGGGGGCCCCCTACATGGGCCAGGATGACAATCGGAAAGTCCAGATAGGGACGGGTGAACGACAAGTATTTCTGGCGTTCCGGGGTCGACATGATGCCCGGCAGCAGGTCCAGTTTGCCCTTTTTGGCCTGTTCCAGGACGGCGGTCCAGCTCACCGGCTCGATGGGTGTGAGCCGGGTTGCCAGCCTTTTGCGGATGAGCTCGATGTAATCCGCGGCAAGGCCCTGGTAGCGACCCTCATCGTCGCGAAACTCGAAGGGCGGCCACGACGCATCGACACCCAGGCGCAAGTCTGGGTGAGCCGCCAGCCAGCTACGTTCTTCGTCGGTTAGAGTCAGCGCGCCAGCCGTTGCGGTCCAGGTCATCAGCGACAGCAAAAAAAGCACGGTCGGCAGTCTGGGCATAACGGTCTCGTTATGGCTCGGGGGATTGTTTCGAGTGTAGACGGGCTACGGGGCGGAGGGGGGAGGTGCGCAGATATTAATCTGCCATAAAACAAAACCCCCGGCCTGGGCCGGGGGTTCTGGTATCACTCGTCGAGGAAGGAGCGCAGATGCTCGCTTCTCGTCGGGTGGCGCAGCTTGCGCAGTGCCTTGGCTTCGATCTGACGAATCCGCTCACGGGTCACGTCGAACTGCTTACCAACCTCTTCGAGGGTGTGGTCGGTATTCATGTCGATACCGAAGCGCATGCGCAGTACCTTGGCTTCACGGGCAGTGAGGCCGGACAGCACTTCGCGAGTCGCTTCCTTAAGGCTCTCAACGGTTGCAACATCGATTGGCGACTGCATGGTCGAGTCTTCGATGAAGTCACCCAGATGGGAGTCTTCGTCATCACCGATCGGGGTTTCCATGGAGATCGGCTCTTTTGCGATCTTCAATACCTTGCGGATCTTGTCCTCAGGCATTTCCATGCGTTCGCCCAGCTCTTCCGGGGTCGGTTCGCGACCCATTTCCTGCAGCATCTGCCGGGAAATGCGGTTGAGCTTGTTGATCGTCTCGATCATGTGCACCGGAATACGGATGGTGCGGGCCTGGTCGGCGATCGAGCGAGTGATCGCCTGACGGATCCACCAGGTAGCATAAGTCGAGAATTTGTAGCCGCGGCGGTATTCGAACTTGTCTACCGCTTTCATCAAGCCAATGTTGCCTTCCTGGATCAGATCGAGGAATTGCAGGCCACGGTTGGTGTACTTCTTGGCGATCGAGATCACCAGACGCAAGTTGGCTTCAACCATCTCTTTCTTCGCGCGGCGGGCCTTGGCCTCACCGATCGACATGCGACGGTTGATGTCCTTGATTTCGGCGATGGTCAAACCGGTTTCGGTTTCCAGCGCGGTCAGCTTCTGCTGGCAACGAATGATGTCCGGTTGCAGGCGACCAATGGCTTCAGCGTATTTGCTTTTGCCTTTGGCCAGTGCATCGGTCCAGCTTTCGTCGACTTCATTGCCCGGGAACTGGCGCAGGAAGTCTGCACGCGGCATGCGCGCATCACGAACGCAGAGCTGCATGATTGCGCGCTCTTGCTGACGCAGGCGATCCAGGGCACTGCGAACACGCTCGACCAGGCCTTCGAATTGCTTCGGCACCAGTTTGATCGGCATGAACAGCTCGGCCAGGGCCAACAACTCGGCAATTGCCGCCTTGTTGTTGCGGCCGTGCTTTTTCAGCGCCTTGCGGGTGATTTCCATCTGATCGGCCACAGCGCCGAAACGCTGTGCGGCGATGACCGGATCCGGACCGCTTTCGGCTTCTTCCTCGTCGTCGCTCGCTTCGGCGTCGTCGTCATCCGTATCGTCGTCGGCCTTGGCGGCTTTCGCGTCGATCGGCGGCGGCACTTCGGCGGCAGGCGGCGCGATGCCGTCGTCCGGGTCGATATAGCCGCTCAGGACGTCGGACAGGCGGCCACCTTCGGTGGTGACGCGGGTGTACTCGGAGAGAATATGGTCAACCGTGCCAGGGAAGTGCGCGATTGCGCCCATCACTTCACGGATGCCTTCTTCAATACGCTTGGCGATTTCGATTTCGCCTTCACGTGTGAGGAGCTCTACCGTACCCATTTCACGCATGTACATGCGCACGGGGTCGGTGGTGCGACCAATGTCGGTCTCGACCGCTGCCAACGCTGCGGCCGCTTCTTCAGCGGCCGCCTCGTCGGTATCGGCGTCGGCCAGCATAAGGGCATCCTTATCTGGAGCAACCTCGAATACGTTGATCCCCATGTCGTTGATCATGCGGATGATGTCTTCCACCTGTTCCGGATCTGAAATATCCTCCGGCAGGTGGTCGTTGACCTCCGCGTAAGTCAGGTAGCCCTGCTCACGACCCAATAGGATCAACTCTTTGATACGAGACTGCTGTTGCGCTTTTCCGGACATAACACCCTATCCACTGAAGGTCTTGGCGGGCAAAAAACAAGCCGAGGATTATACCTGAGCAATGACCTCACGCGCCAGTTGAGGTCGGGTTTGATGCGGAAACATTGCGACTCAAGAGGTCGCGCAGTTGATTTTTCTCTTCGCTGGTCAATTCGCTTTGACGTGCTTTTCTAAGAAGTTGTTCCAGGTTTCGCTCGCGTTGGCGTGCCGACAAGCTAGTAATGGTGTCGAAAAACTGTTGTTCAAGGTTGTCTCCATCAATCAGCCATTCCTTTTCCGCCAGGGCCTTGAGCAAGCGACCTTGTTCTGTGCCGTGCCAACGAGCGATCAATTGAATTGAGTTTAGCTTGGGATTCTTCTGCACAGCTTCGAGCAGCGCCACCAGCAATTGTGTGTTGGTGTGATCCTCGGCGGCGAAGTGCCCGGCATCCTCGACTTTTTCGGCCAATTGCGGGTGATGCAGCAGCGTACGCAAGGCGGCGAGCGTCGGCGGCTCTACGGCGGCGGGCACCCGTGGCGCGCGGGGTTGATCACGGTCGCCGCCCCGCTTGCCATTCTTGTCCCATGGTTTCTTGTCCCATTTCTTGCCTCCTGCACCCGGCTTCTTCGGCGTCCATTCTTGCTGCGGCACATACATTTCCTGTGCCTGCGGCTGATGATAGTCGCTGTAATCGGGCATTGCGTCGTAATCGATGCCCGGGTCGTAGGCAGGCGGTGCTTCTTGCGGGGCGCTTTGTGCCAGCTGGCTCACCGCTTCGCCGCTAAGGCCGGTGATTTCGCTCAGGCGCTGACGCATCAAGGTGCGCAGGTTGGCGCCGGGGACTTTGTCGATCAGCGGCGCGGCGAGGGTGGCCATGTGGGCCTTGCCCTCGAGCGAGCGTGGGTCGGCTTCTTCCGTCAGTTGCTGGAAGAAATAATCGGCCAGGGGCTGCGCGTGCTGGTTGATCCGTGCGCGGAAGGCATCGGTGCCTTCGGAGCGGACCAGGGTGTCCGGGTCTTCGCCTTCGGGCAGGAACAGAAAACGTGCGCGACGACCGTCCTGCAGGCTCGAAAGTGTCGCCTCCAGCGCCCGCCAGGCCGCATTGCGGCCGGCCTGATCGCCATCGAAGCAGAACAGTACGCTGGGCACGACGCGAAACAGCCGCTTGAGGTGTTCCTCGCTGGTGGCGGTGCCCAGGGTCGCGACGGCATTGCGCAGGCCTTGCTGGGCCAGGGCGATGACGTCCATGTAGCCCTCGACGACGATGATCTCGTCGAGGTTGCGGTTGGTCTTGCGCGCTTCGTACAGGCCGTAGAGTTCCTGGCCTTTATGGAAAACCGGAGTTTCCGGGGAGTTCAGGTACTTCGGCTTGTCGTCGCCCAGCACCCGGCCGCCGAAGGCGATGACGCGCCCGCGGCTGTCGCGGATCGGAAACATCACGCGGTCGCGGAAGCGGTCGTAACGTTTGCCGCTTTCGGCGTTTTCGATCAGCAGGCCGGCATCGATCATGGCTTTTTGTTGCAGGGTATCGCTGCTCAGGTGCTTGAACAGGTTATCCCAGCCGGGTGGAGCAAAGCCGAGGCCGAAGTCCCGGGCGATTTCGCCGGTCAGCCCGCGACCTTTCAGGTATTCCACGGCGGCCTTGCGCGATGGATGGCTTTTCAGGGCCTGGCGATAGAAATCGGCAGCGGCGCTGAGTAGCGGATACAGCGGCGAATCGGTTGGCTGTCGCGGTTTGTGCGGCCGGCCGCTTTCTTCGCGGGGGATTTCCATGCCGGCGGCTTTGGCCAGTTCTTCGACAGCCTGGACGAAATCCAGGTTGTCGTGGTCCATGATGAAGCCGAGGGCGTTGCCGCCAGCGCCGCAGCCGAAGCAGTAATAGAACTGCTTGTCGGGGCTGACGCTGAATGACGGAGTCTTTTCTTTGTGGAACGGGCAGCAGGCGGTGTGATTCTTGCCGGCCTTTTTCAATTGCAGGCGCGAGCTGACCACATCGACAATGTCGGTGCGGTTCAGAAGGTCGTCAATGAAGCTCTGGGGAATTAGCCCGGCCATGGCGTTCTCGTCATCTGCGCTGAAAAGGGGTCCGAAACGTACGGCGACCGAACGCGGTCATCGTTTGAGGCGCGCAAAGTGTGCGGCTCGACCAGTGTCGTCTGCGTAATCGCTGTCGGGAAGTGTATCTGCCGAAAATCCGCTGACGTTAATGCCAATCAGTATTCGACTGTTTGAATGTGTTGCGCTGAATCCGCTGCGGCCAATCATGGCCCCGGATAGCTCATCATCTGGCACGCAAGCAGGTGCCTTGGGCTGATCGTCGTGAGAGGAATCAGTGGGTGTGCTCGTCAGTAGCCTTGAAAGGCTCGTCAGAAAAGACGTGCACCGCTGGCAAAAGAGCCAGGTCTGACGCGATGAAGCAGATTTGTCTCGGTCGCGTCTGCGGCTTTGACAGTGAAGCATCAAGCGTTTTACGCAAATGCCATAAGCCCGGCTGAGGGCCGGGCTTGGCAGAAGCTTGCTACGATCGTCTGTGTATTAGTACAGACGAACGGCGCGGCGCTGTTCGCGCTGAACTTTCTTGGCGTGACGCTTAACAGCGGCTGCTGCTTTGCGCTTACGCTCAGAAGTTGGCTTCTCGTAAAATTCGCGGCTACGAACTTCAGCCAGTACACCGGCTTTTTCGCAGGAGCGCTTGAAACGACGCAGAGCTACGTCGAAGGGTTCGTTCTCTTTTACTTTGACGGCTGGCATCCAGAGCTACCTTCATTCATTACCGGGGTCAACATCCTCGCGGCAAAAGAGCACTTGAAGACGTCGGTTTTTAAGGGTTGCGGATGTTAACCCCTCAACGCGCGGAATGCAAAGCCTCTGATCGAAAACCGCTGGTCGGGGCATCACACGACGACTATTATGCGCGCCTTCGAATTCAGCCTAAACAAGGCGCAAACCCATGCTAGTACTGGGATTAGAAACCTCCTGCGACGAAACCGGCGTCGCATTGTATGACAGTGAGCGCGGCCTGCTGGCCGATGCACTGTTCAGTCAGATCGACCTGCATCGCGTCTACGGTGGTGTGGTGCCGGAGCTGGCTTCGCGCGATCACGTCAAACGCATGCTGCCCTTGATTCGTCAGGTGTTGGCTGAAGCCGACTGCGTGCCGACCGAGATCGATGCGATCGCCTACACTGCGGGTCCTGGCCTGGTGGGCGCGTTGCTGGTAGGGGCGTCCTGTGCTCAGGCGCTGGCCTTTGCCTGGGGCATTCCGGCCCTTGGCGTGCATCACATGGAAGGTCATTTGCTGGCACCAATGCTGGAGTCGCAGCCGCCGCAATTCCCGTTCGTCGCTTTGTTGGTCTCAGGCGGCCATACGCAATTGGTTCAGGTCGACGGAATTGGTCAATACACGCTCCTGGGGGAAACCCTGGATGACGCTGCCGGCGAAGCCTTCGACAAGACGGCCAAGATGATGGGCCTCAATTATCCGGGTGGGCCGGAGATCGCTCGCCTTGCAGAGCAGGGCGTTGCAGGACGTTTCGTCTTCCCGCGTCCGATGTGCGACCGCCCGGGCCTGGATTTCAGCTTCAGTGGCCTGAAAACCTTTGCGTTGAACACCTGGCAGCAGTGCGTCAGCGCCGGGGACGACGGCCAGCAAGCCCAATGCGACATCGCGCTGGCGTTCCAGCAGGCCGTGGTGGAGACTTTGACCATCAAGTGCAAGCGCGCCCTGAAAGCCGCCGGCATGAAGCGCCTGGTGATCGCTGGGGGCGTCAGTGCCAACAAGGCGTTGCGCACCTCCCTGGAAAAAATGCTCGGCGACATGAAGGGCGATGTGTTTTATGCCCGTGCGCAGTTCTGCACCGATAACGGCGCGATGATCGCCTTTGCCGGCTGCCAGCGCTTGCAGGCCGGTCAGCGGGAAAGCCTGGCGATCAGTGTGCAGGCGCGTTGGCCGATGGAGCAGTTGTCGGCGTTGTAATGAGCTGCGCTCATGCCCGGCCCCTAAAAATGCCGTTCGCGCCCGGCAAACAGGTCGCGTAGATTGCCGCGATGGCGCCAGACGATCAGCCCGGTGAGCGTGCTCATGGGCAGCAGGGCCACCGGTTCTTGCCAGGCCAGCAAGGGCAGGGTCAGTGGCGTGGCGATCAGCGCGGCCAGGGAGCTGGTGCGGGTCAGGTAGAACGTCAGGAGCCAGGCGCAGACCGCCAGAAGGGCTGCGGGCGGGTACAGTCCCAGTAACATGCCGGCAGCAGTGGCGACACCTTTGCCGCCGCGAAAGCGAAAGTACAGCGGAAACAGATGACCGATGACGGCATAGACGCCGATCCAGGCTTGCTCCTGCTGCGAAAGGCCCGCAAGGCGTGCAATCAGTACCGGCAGCAGGCCTTTGCAAAGGTCGCCGAGCAGGGTCAGGATGGCGAGCTTCTTGCCGGCCAGGCGCAACATGTTGGTGGCACCGGCATTGCCAGAACCACTCATTCGCGGATCGGGGTTACCGGTCAGGCGGCTGAGCAAAATGGCAAAGGACAGAGAGCCGAGCAGGTAGGCGAGGATCGCCAATAACCAAAACATGCTAACTATTCCGGGCGAGGAAGCCCTGATTCTAACGGCGCATTGCGCCCTTGTCGTGTAGCGGAGAGAAGTGCTTGGACAGAGTGTTTATCGAGGGCCTGGAAGTCGACACCGTGATTGGTGCCTACGACTGGGAACGAAACATCCGACAGTGCCTGCGTCTTGATCTGAGCTTCGCCTGGGATAATCGCCCGGCCGCGGCCGGTGATGACCTGACCCTGGCGCTCGACTACGCCAGTGTTTCCTCACGCATTCAGGCGTTTGCCGAGCAGGCGCAGTTCCAGCTGGTTGAAACCTTTGCCGAGCGCCTGGTTGAAGTGCTGATGAACGAATTCAAGATCACCTGGGTGCGTCTCAAGCTGACCAAGCCAGGTGCGATTCCTGCCGCCACCGGCGGCGTGGGCGTGGAGATCGAGCGCGGATGTCGCTGACTCAGGTGTACCTCGGGCTCGGTAGCAATATCGAGCGTGAAACCCATTTGCGGGCAGGGCTCGATGCATTGGCGGAGTTCCTGGTGGATATCCGTTGTTCGGCGGTGTTCGAAAGCCAGCCGGTGGGCATCAAGAGCGGGCCATTCTTCAATTTCGTGGTGTCGGCGTACACCGATCTGCCATTGACGGAGCTGGATCGGCGGCTGAAATTCATCGAGGCAGATAACGGTCGTTATGCACCGGATCGCCGAGGTTTGCCGCTGGATATCGACGTGTTGCTGTTTGGTGATCTGGTGGGCAACTTCGATGGCTTGATCTTGCCGCGGGCAGAAATTCTGAAAAATGCTTTTGTTCTGTGGCCGTTGTCGTTGATAGCACCGGATCGCGTGCATCCGGGTGCAGGCAAGAACTTTGCGACCTTGTGGAGTGAGGCGCAGATTGATCAAGTGTTGGCGCCGGTAGCTTTCGAGTGGCGCGGCGAGCAACTGACGCCCTCTGATTTGCTGTAAAACAAAAAGATCGCAGCCTTCGGCAGCACCTACAGGACGCATATCAATCCATGTAGGAGCTGCCGAAGGCTGCGATCTTTTGATCTGCTTAGGCTTTTTCCTTGTAAGCCTTCAGTGCCCTGAGCCGCTCGCGCTTGATCGCCTCCCCCAACTCCGGCCCCTTGAAGCCTTGTTCCAGCAGCGGCTGAACCGCAACGCTGCGAGCAGCGGTTGCTGCGCCGCGCAAATAATCCGCCTGTGGATAACTTCTTTCTTCCAGTCCTTTGCGTCCACGCGCATCCATCTCACATGCCGCGATGAACTCCTCGAACCGCTGTGGTCGACGGAAGACGTCGAAGCTTTGCAGCAGTTCCAGCAATGTCGATGGCTTCAGTTCATGGGCACGATGCCCGTGGGTGTGATACTCGCCCACCAGTAGCGCCAGTTCCTGGCAGTCTCTCGGCACCTTGAAGCGCTCATTGACCGCTTTGATCAGCTTCAGCCCCTTGAACTCGTGGGCAATGTGTCGCGGCCATTCCTGCTCTGGCGTCAGGCCTTTGCCCAAGTCGTGCAGCAGGCAGGCCCAGCGCACGGTCAGTGGCTGTTTGTGTATGGCGGCTTGCTGCAAAACGCACAGGGTGTGCGTGCCGGTATCGATTTCCGGGTGATGGGCCGGGGGTTGTGGTACGCCGAACAGCGCCTCGACCTCGGGCATCAGTACCTTGAGTGCGCCGCATGCGCGCAAAACCTCAACAAACACCTGTGGCTGATCTTCCATCAGTGCGCGGGAAATTTCCTTCCAGCTGCGCTCCGGGGTCAGCGCCTCAAGTTCGCCTGACTCGCTGAGTTGACGCATCAACTCCAGGGTTTCCGGGGCAACGGTAAAACCCAGTGTCGCGTAGCGCGCCGCGAAGCGGGCAACACGCAGGACCCGGAGCGGGTCTTCGGCAAATGCCGGGGAAACATGGCGAAGCAGGCGTGCTTCGAGATCGCGCTGCCCGTGGTACGGGTCAGTCAGGTTTTGCTGATCGTCTTCGGCCATGGCATTGATGGTCAGGTCGCGACGGATCAAGTCTTCTTCGAGGGTGACTTCAGGGCTGGCGTGAAAAGTGAACCCGCCGTAACCGCGCCCGCTTTTGCGCTCAGTGCGGGCGAGGGCATATTCCTCACCGCTTTTTGGATGAAGGAACACCGGGAAGTCCGCGCCCACCGGGCGAAAGCCCTTGGCGAGCATTTCTTCGGTGGTGGCGCCGACCACGACCCAGTCGATGTCGGTAACCGGTTTGCCCAGCAGGCGATCACGAACCGCACCGCCGACCTTATAAATACGCATAAAAAACCTCCGTTAGCTCGACAGGATAACCGTTGCGTCGAGCTTTCGGAGGCGCAAAGCGGATCAAAGATGGATGACGGCCAGGTCCAGGCGGCCGTAATCGCCTTCGCTGTGCTCGCTTCTGGGCGGCACATGATGGGTTTTCATCACCTGATCGCCCTGCAGGGTTTCCAGGTGAATGTCGAAACCCCATAGGCGGTGCAGGTGTTTGAGCACTTCTTCGGTCGAGTCCCCCAGCGGTTTGCGGTCGTGCTGCTGGTGGCGCAGGGTCAGGGAGCGGTCGCCACGGCGGTCGATGCTGTAAATCTGCACGTTGGGTTCGCGATTGCCCAGGTTGTATTGCGCCGCCAGGGTTTCACGGATGATGCGGTAGCCTTCTTCATCGTGGATCGCTGGCACCAGCAGATCGTCCTTTTGGTCGTCATCGAGAATGCTGAACAACTTCAGGTCCCGGATCACCTTCGGCGACAGGTACTGCAGGATGAAACTCTCATCCTTGAAGCTGCTCATGGCGAACTTGATGGTGGACAGCCAGTCGGTGCCGGCAATTTCCGGGAACCAGCGGCGATCTTCCTCGGTGGGTTCTTCACACATGCGCCGGATGTCCCGGTACATGGCAAATCCGAGAGTGTAGGGGTTGATTCCGTTGTAGTAAGGGCTGTCGAAGCCCGGCTGAAAAACCACGCTGGTGTGGGATGTCAGGAACTCCATCATGAAGCCGTCGGTGACCAGGCCTTCGTTGTACAGATCATTCATCAGCGTGTAATGCCAGAACGTTGCCCAGCCTTCGTTCATCACCTGGGTCTGGCGTTGAGGGTAAAAATATTGAGCGATCTTGCGCACGATCCGCACGATTTCCCGTTGCCACGGCTCCAGTAGCGGGGCGTGTTTTTCGATGAAGTACAGGATGTTTTCCTGAGGTTCGGCAGGGAAGCGTGCGTTGTCCTTGTCGCTGAACTTGTCCGCGCCCTTGGGGATGGTTCGCCACAAATCGTTGATCTGCTTCTGCAAATGCTCTTCCCGATCCTTTTGCCGACGGCGTTCTTCCTCGGCGGAAATCGGATAAGGGCGTTTGTAGCGGTCGACCCCATAGTTCATCAGCGCATGGCAGGAGTCGAGCAGGTCCTCGACCGCGTCGATACCGTGGCGTTCTTCGCATTGCATGATGTACTGCTTGGCAAACACCAGGTAATCGATGATCGAACTGGCGTCGGTCCAGGTGCGGAACAGGTAGTTGCCTTTGAAAAAGCTGTTGTGCCCGTAGCAGGCATGGGCCACCACCAGCGCCTGCATGCAGATGGTATTTTCTTCCATCAGGTAGGCGATGCATGGGTCGGAGTTGATCACGATCTCGTACGCCAGCCCCATCTGGCCGCGGGTGTAGGATTTTTCAGTACTGAGGAAATGTTTGCCGTAGGACCAGTGGTGATAACCCAGCGGCATACCGACGGAAGCGTAGGCGTCCATCATCTGCTCGGCGGTGATTACTTCGATCTGGTTCGGGTACGTATCGAGGGCGTAACCTGCCGCAATACGACTGATTTCGCGGTCGTAGGCCTGGATCAGCTCGAACGTCCATTCGGAGCCGGTGGAAATGGGTTGGCGCTTTTGCTCTTTGGCGGTCATGTCACTAACCTGCGCTGGAAGAGTTCACGGAAGACCGGATAGATATCCCCGGCCGAGACCAGTTGTTGCTGGGCAAAAGTGTCGGAAAAGGCTTCGGCGATGCGCTCGTACTCGAACCACAGGGCCTGGTGTTCGCGCGGGGTGATCTCAACGTAAGTGTAGTACTGCACGAATGGCATGATCTGGTTGATCAGGATGTCACGGCAGATCGGGGAGTCATCGTTCCAGTTGTCGCCGTCGGAGGCCTGGGCGGCGTAGATGTTCCACTCGTTGCTCGGATAGCGCTCGGCCATGATCTCCTGCATCAGTTTCAGGGCGCTGGAGACGATGGTGCCGCCGGTTTCCCGGGAGTAGAAAAACTCCTCCTCGTCCACTTCGCGGGCGCTGGTGTGATGGCGGATGAAGACTACGTCGATCTTTTCGTAGTTCCGCTTGAGAAACAGGTACAGCAGGATAAAGAAGCGTTTGGCGATGTCCTTGGTCGCCTGGGTCATCGAGCCGGACACGTCCATCAGGCAGAACATCACAGCCTTGGAGCTGGGATTGGGTTGCTTTACGAGCAGGTTGTACTTGAGGTCGAATGTGTCGAGAAACGGTATGCGGTGAATGCGCGCAGTGAGTTTTTCGATTTCAGCTTCTATTTCCTGAATATCGCCGAAATTGTCTGGCTCTTCCTGCTTGATTCGAAGAAGTTCTTCTTTTGCTTCGCGCAGTTTCGCCCGGCTGCTGCCGGACAGGGCGATTCGCCGGGCGTGGGCTGAACGCAGGGTGCGGATGATGTTGATCCGCGACGGGTTGCCTTCGTTGCTGATCCCGGCCCGCACGGTCTTGAAGGTATCGGTGCCGGTCAGGTTGCGCTTGACCAGGTTGGGCAGTTCGAGATCCTCGAACATGAATTCGAGGAATTCTTCCTGGGTGATCTGGAAGACGAATTCGTCCATCCCTTCGCCGGAATTGCCGGCCTTGCCGGGGCCTCTACCCCCACCGCCTCCCGGTGGGCGGGCGATATGTTCACCGCTGGTGAATTCCTTGTTGCCCGGGTGCACGATCGTCTGCTTGCCGCCGCGACCGTGGTGGAGCACCGGCTCGTCGATGTCGCGGCCGGGAATACTGATTTGTTCGCCGTGTTCCATATCGGTAATGGAGCGCCGGCTGACCGCCTCTTCGACAGCCTTCTTGATGTGGTCACGGTAACGCCGCAGAAACCGCTGACGGTTCACCGTGCTCTTGTTCTTGCCATTGAGACGTCGGTCGATCACATAGCTCATGACTGCTCCTTAGAAGCTGTCCTGAAAGGGGCGAGCGGTGATGCAGCATCGAACCGAGAGCCGAGGGATATTGAACGCTCCCCCCAAGCGCTTTGGATGCTGCCTGAACTCGCTACCGACTTTCGAACACCTCCCAGAGGCCTGTGTAACAGAAAAGCCCACACAGGTCTCTGGCTGACGACAACCGGTCTGACCGGCAGCGGGTTATTGTGATTTTCTGACCCGCAGGTACCACTCGGACAGCAGTCGCACCTGTTTGTCGGTGTAGCCCCGCTCGACCATCCGTGTGACGAAGTCGTTGTGTTTTTGCTGGTCCTCTTTGCTGGCCTTGGCATTGAAGCTGATGACTGGCAGCAGGTCCTCGGTGTTGGAGAACATTTTCTTCTCGATGACCACCCGCAGTTTTTCGTAGCTGAGCCAGGTCGGGTTCTTGCCGTTGTTGTTGGCCCGGGCACGCAGGACGAAGTTGACGATTTCGTTGCGGAAATCCTTCGGATTGCTGATGCCGGCCGGCTTCTCGATTTTCTCCAGTTCTTCGTTCAACGCTACGCGGTTGAGGATCTCGCCGGTTTCCGGGTCGCGGTATTCCTGGTCCTGGATCCAGAAGTCGGCGTACAGCACATAGCGATCGAAGATGTTCTGGCCGTACTCGCTGTAGGACTCGAGGTAGGCGGTCTGGATCTCCTTGCCGATGAATTCGATATAGCGCGGTGCCAGGTACTCCTTGAGGAAGCGCAGATAGCGTTCGCGGGTCTCCGCCTGGAACTGTTCCTGTTCGATCTGTTGTTCCAGCACGTAGAGCAAATGCACCGGGTTGGCGGCAATTTCGTGCGGATCGAAGTTGAACACCTTCGACAGGATCTTGAACGCGAAACGGGTGGAAAGACCGTTCATGCCTTCGTCGACACCGGCGTTGTCGCGGTATTCCTGGATCGACTTGGCTTTCGGATCGGTGTCCTTGAGGTTCTCGCCGTCGTACACGCGCATCTTCGAGTAGATGTTGGAGTTTTCCGGCTCCTTGAGGCGCGAGAGCACGGTGAACTGGGCCAGCATCTTCAGGGTATCCGGCGCGCAATGAGCCTTGGCCAGCGAACTGTTGAACAGCAGCTTGTCGTAGATCTTCACTTCGTCACTGACCCGCAGGCAGTACGGCACTTTGACGATGTAGATCCGGTCGATGAAGGCTTCGTTGTTCTTGTTGTTGCGGAAGGTATGCCATTCCGATTCGTTGGAGTGGGCCAGCAGGATCCCGGTGAACGGAATCGCACCAAGACCTTCGGTGCTGTTGTAGTTGCCTTCCTGGGTAGCCGTCAGCAATGGGTGCAGCACCTTGATCGGTGCCTTGAACATTTCGACGAACTCCATCAGGCCCTGGTTGGACCGGCACAGTGCGCCCGAGTAGCTGTAGGCATCGGCGTCGTTCTGTGGGAACTCCTCCAGTTTGCGGATATCGACCTTACCCACCAGTGCCGAGATGTCCTGGTTGTTTTCATCGCCCGGTTCGGTCTTGGCCACGGCGATCTGATTGAGGATCGACGGATAGAGTTTGACCACGCGGAACTGGCTGATGTCGCCACCGAATTCGGCCAGGCGTTTGGTGGCCCATGGCGACATGATGGTATTGAGATAGCGCCGTGGAATGCCGAAGTCCTCCTCGAGGATCGCGCCATCTTCGGTGGCGTTGAACAGACCCAGGGGGGATTCGAAAACCGGCGAGCCCTTGATCGCATAGAAGGGCACTTTTTCCATCAGTTGCTTGAGCTTTTCGGCCAGGGACGATTTACCGCCACCGACGGGGCCGAGCAGGTAGAGGATCTGTTTCTTCTCTTCCAGGCCCTGAGCGGCGTGGCGGAAATACGACACGATCTGGTCGATGCATTCTTCCATCCCGTGGAAGTCTTCAAAGGCCGGATAGCGGCGGATCACCTTGTTGGAAAAGATTCGCGACAGTCTCGAGTTGGTCGAGGTGTCGAGCAGCTCCGGTTCTCCGATGGCCAGCAGCAAGCGCTCGGCGGCGGAAACATAGGCGCTGCGGTCTTTTTTGCACAGCTCCAGGTACTCTTGCAGAGAGAGTTCTTCCTGGCGTGTGGACTCGAAGCGTTGTTGGAAGTGGCTAAAGATACTCATGACGTCACCTCGCTCGATACGTGGAGCCGACGCCGGATCACTCAGTCGATGCTGGCAGCAACCGAACAGGCGGTTGCTGTTTACCCCCCAGAACTCCCTCAAGGCTTACCGCCCCGAAAGCTACTCCCGATGATCCGTGCGCCGGTGTACCGGCTCTCCCCTGTTTTGGATGGCCTGCGCTTAAGGATAGTTGGGAATTTGGCAGGGAAAGGCAAGATGCGTAATTGTTTGTGGCAGACCGTTCGTCTGCCACCGCGCCAGCCCGCGGGAGCCGGGGCCTGCAACGTTGCAAAAAAATTATTCGCAGGTGCCTTGCGCGGTTTCTGCTGGATAGGTCGTACGCCACAACTCAAATCCGCCGTCCATGCTGTAGACGTCGGAGAAGCCCTGGCTGATCAGGTAGGCGGCCGCGCCCTGGCTGGAATTGCCGTGATAACAGACCACCACGGTCGGTGCGTCGAGGTCGGCACCCTGGATGAAAGCGTGCAGGGAGTGATTGTCCAGATGCCTGGAGCCTGTGATGTGCAGGGCGGCAAAAGTGGCCGGGTCACGGACGTCGACCACCACCGCGCCTTGTTCGCGCAGGGCCTGGGCCTGTTCCGGGGGGATACGTTTGAATTCGCTCATGGCGGGCTCCTGTGGCTCGGCTGAATGGGCAGTCTAGCGCGGGGCGCTGGCTGGCGATGATTGGGGAATGAATGAGGCGACTGGCGGCACGGCATGACCGTGTTCGTCGCATTTGCAGGACAGGCGCTCACCGCTGTCGACGTTCATCAGGGTCAGGGCGCCGCCCCAGACGCATCCGGTGTCGAGGGCCGAAACACCCGGTTCGTTGCACTTGCCCTCCAGTGCGGCCCAGTGACCGAAGATGATTTTCACATCCCTGGTCTTGCGTTCCTTGTGCTGGAACCAGGGCTTGTAGCCAGGTGGTGCGGTATCGAGGCCTTCCTTGCTCTTGAGGTCGAGTTTGCCTTCGGCGGTGCAGAAACGCATGCGCGTGAAATAGTTGGTGATCACCCGCAGGCGCGTCACGCCTTTGAGGTCGTTGTCCCATTTCGCCGGATCGTTGCCGTACATGCCATCGAGGTAAGGCGGCAACAGGTTGTCGTCACGCAAGGCGGTTTCGACTTCGGCTGCGCACTTCAGGGCTTTGCGCAGCGACCACTGGGGTGGAATGCCGGCATGGACCAGTGCAATGTTGCGCTGTTCGTCGTAGTGCATGAGCTTTTGCTGGCGCAGCCATTCGAGCAGTTCGGCGCAATCCGGTGCTTCAATGATCTCGCGCAGGGTATCGGCCTTCTTCAGGCGTTCGATGTTGCGTCCGGCTGCCAGCAGGTGCAAGTCGTGGTTGCCGAGCACACACACCAGCGATTCGCGAATGCTGTAGAGAAAGCGCAAGGTTTCCAGGGACTGCGGGCCGCGATTGACCAGGTCGCCCACCAGCCACAGACGATCCTGTTGTGGGTCGAACGCCACTTGTTCGAGCAGGCATTGCAGGGCTTGAAGGCAGCCCTGCAGGTCACCGACAGCGTACGTCGCCATCAGTGCAGGGCTCCGGGCACCGCCAGGCGGAAGGGCGCGATGATGGCATCGAAATGTTTGCCGTCGTCGGAAAGCATCTGATAGGTGCCTTGCATGGTGCCGACCTTGGTGGTCATGACCGTGCCGCTGCTGTAGGTGTGGCTTTTGCCAGGTTCGATCAACGGCTGCTGACCTACCACGCCTGCGCCGCGCACTTCTTCGACATGCCCGTTACCATCGGTGATGACCCAGTGCCGTGAAAGCAGTTTGGCGGGCATTTCGCCATTGTTTAGCACGGTGATGGTGTAGGCGAAGGCAAAGCGGTCGTGCTCGGGTTGCGATTGTTCTGCCAGATAACGGGTGACGACGCTGACGTCGACCTGATAACGAGGATCGGACATGCAAGGGGCCTTAAAAACGAAGCGGGACGCGGGGCGTAGCTGATGGAGTTCAGTCTAGGCCAAGTATCGGGTAGTAGACCAGAGTGGCGTCCTACCCGATAGCGCTCATCGCCGGTCAGTCAGTGACAGGCTTTTGTGGCGCTTGCTCGCTGAGCTTGTCGGCCAGGCGCACGAAGGCGGCCAGGTCGAGTTGCTCGGGACGCAGGCTGCTATCGACGCCGGCGGCTTCGATTTCGGCATTGCTCAGCAGCAGCTTGAGGGTGTTGCGCAGGGTTTTACGGCGCTGGTTGAACGCTTCGCGCACGACGCGCTCCAGCAAGCGGTGATCCCTGGCCGGGTGCGGCAGCACCGCGTGGGGCACCAGGCGCACGATGGCCGAGTCGACTTTCGGCGGCGGGTTGAATGCCCCCGGGCCAACGTTGAACAGGTGCTCGACCCGGCAGTGGTACTGAACCATGATCGACAGGCGGCCCCAGTCACCTCCACCAGGACCGGCAGCCAGGCGCTCGACCACTTCCTTTTGCAGCATGAAGTGCATGTCGCGGATCAGGTGCGAGTTGTGCAACAGGTGAAAAATCAGTGGCGTGGAGATGTTGTACGGCAGGTTGCCGACCACGCGCAGGCTACCTGGCGCGGCATTCAGGCTGTTGAAGTCGAACTTCAGTGCATCGCCCTGATGCAGGTTGAAGTTGCTGTTGCCGGCAAACTGTTGGTTGAGGATCGGGATCAGGTCCTTGTCCAGTTCCACCACGTCGAGTTGCGCGCCGCTGCTGAGCAGGCCTTGGGTCAGAGCGCCCTGGCCCGGGCCGATTTCCAGCAGGCGGTCGTCGCTCTTGGCATGAATGGAACGCAGGATGCGGTCGATAACGCCGGCATCGTGCAGGAAGTTCTGGCCAAAGCGTTTGCGCGCCTTGTGTTGGTAGTGCTCGGTCATAAACGGGTCTCGGCCATCTGATAGGCGGTTTCCAGGGCGACTTGCAGGCTGCCGGTGTCGATCTTGCCGCTGCCGGCCAGGTCCAGGGCAGTGCCGTGGTCGACCGAGGTGCGGATGATCGGCAAGCCGAGGGTCACGTTGACTGCCGCGCCGAAGCCTTTGTACTTCAGCACCGGCAGGCCCTGGTCGTGGTACATCGCCAGCACCGCATCGCAGTGCTCCAGATATTTGGGGGTAAACAGAGTGTCGGCGGGCAGGGGGCCGCGAAGGTCCATGCCCTCGCCGCGCAAGCGCTCTAATGTGGGTTCGATGATATCGATTTCTTCATGGCCCAGGTGCCCGCCTTCGCCAGCATGGGGGTTGAGCCCGCAGACCAGGATACGTGGCTGGGCGATGCCGAATTTGTTTTGCAGGTCGGCGTGCAGGATTCGCGTGACGCGCTCCAGGCGCTCCGGTGTGATTGCATCGGCAATCTCGCGAAGTGGCAGGTGAGTGGTCACCAGGGCCACGCGCAAGCCACGTGTGGCCAGCATCATCACCACTTGTGTGGTGTGGGTCAGGTCGGCGAGGAATTCGGTGTGCCCGGAAAAGGCGATGCCGGATTCGTTGATCACGCCTTTGTGCACCGGTGCGGTGATCATGCCGGCAAAATCCCCGCTCAGGCAGCCCTGGCCGGCCCGGGTCAGGGTTTCCAGAACGAAGGCAGCGTTGGCCTTGTCCAGTTGCCCGGTGACGACCTTGGCGTTGAGCGGTGTATCCCAGACATACAGGCTGTTGGCGGGCGCGGGTGCATCCGGCCAGTTGCCCGGTTTTACCGCCAGCAAGTCGACAGCCACGCCCAGTTGCGCGGCCCGCTCAATGAGCAGGTCGCGGCTGGTAATGGCAATCAGGGGGTGAGGCTGGGCTTGCGAGGCAAGCAGCAGGCACAGGTCGGGACCTATGCCGGCTGGTTCACCGGGTGTCAGCGCGAAACGTTGGGGTTTCACTGCGCTGCCTGGTCGGCGCCAGGGAGTTTGATTTCCACGTACGCTTCGTCACGGATCTGACGCAGCCAGGTTTGCAGCTCTTCGTCATATTTGCGGTTACGCAAAACGGTCATTGCCTGCTGCTCGCGAGCCTGTGTGGTGCTGTCGGTGGCGCGGCGGCCAAGGACTTCCAGGACGTGCCAGCCGTATTGAGTCTGGAACGGCCTGGACAATTGACCTTGCGGGGTCTTGGCCATCACTGCGCGGAACTCGGGCACCAGCGCGTTCGGGTCGACCCAGTTCAGGTCGCCACCGTTGAGAGCGGAACCCGGGTCTTCCGAGTAGCTTTTCGCCAGCTCGCCGAAATCTTCGCCAGCCTCGATACGGCTGTAGAGCGACTCGGCCAGGGCCTTGGTCTTCGCTTCGTCGCGGATCGGGCTCGGTTTGACCAGGATGTGGCGCACATGCACTTCATCGCGCATCTGGGTCTCGCCGCCACGCTTGCCAAGAATCTTCAGGATGATGAAACCGCCTGGCGTGCGCATTGGCTGGGTGACGTCACCCACTGGCATGGTGCTCAGCAGGCGATCGAACGGCGGGGGCAATTGAGCGGCTTTACGCCAGCCCATGTCGCCACCTTCCAGTGCGGTTTCGCTGGCGGACTTGGCGATGGCCAACTGACCGAAGTCAGCGCCTTGCTTGAGCTGCTGGTAAATCGCATCGGCCTGTTTGGCTGCATTCTGAATCGCATCGGAGTTGGCGCTTTCCGGTGTAGGAATCAGGATGTTGGCCAGGTGGAACTCTTCGGATAGCTGCATTTTGCCCAAGTCGGACGCCAGGAAGTTCTTCACTTCCTGCTCGGAGACCTGAATGCGTTCGGCAACCCGACGCTGGCGCACACGGCTGATGACCATTTCGCGGCGAATCTGCTCACGTGCGTCGTCGTAGGACAGGCCGTCGCGAGTCAGGGCGGCGCGGAACTGCTCTACCGACATGTTGTTGCGCTGGGCAATGGTGCCGACTGCCTGGTTCAGTTCTTCATCGGTAATGCGGATGCCGGAGCGATCGCCGATCTGCAATTGCAGGTTTTCGACGATCAGACGCTCAAGTACCTGCTGTTCCAGCACGCTGGCCGGCGGCACGGCAGAACCGCGCTTGGCAATGGTTTGCTGAACTTCATGAACGCGCTGGTCCAGTTGGCTCTGCATGACCACGTCGTTGTCGACGATGGCCACCACCTTATCGATGGACTGTACGGCGGCACTGGCCGCCGTACTCAGGAACAGCGCGCCCAGCATCAGCGGGCGCAGACAATCAGAAAGCTTGGTCTTCACGTTCACGATAACCTTGAATGCCTTTGTCGAGGAAGCTCTCGGCCTTGGCGCCGGTAAGGCCGCCGAGTCCCTTCAGAACAATTTGGAGGAAGACGCCATGGTCGCCTTTTTCGTTTTGCGGTGCTTGCTGGCTGAACTCGTCATAATCAACGAAGTAGCGGTTGATCAGGCGCAGTTTCCAGCAGCAGCTGTCGTATTCGAAACCACCGAAGGCTTCCAGGGTACGGTTGCGGTTGTAATCATACTGCCAACGGCTGATGGCGCTCCATTGTGGCACGATCGGCCAGATCACCGAGAAGTCGTGCTGCTGGATCTTGTAGTAATCCTTCACGAAGCCAGGCTGGCCAGGGGTGCCGTAGTCACCGCCGAACTGCCATTTACCGGTGTTCTGGTTGTAGATCACCTGGTCGTTACGATAGCGATAGCCAACGTTGACGACCTTGTTCGGATTGTCTTCAGGCTGGTAGTGGAACATCGCGCTGCCCGAACGAGGGCTGCGGCTGTCCGGGTCCCAGTTGTAGTCGGCCGTGGTACGCCAGTCGCGGTTCCAGCGATACTCGTATTCCAGTGCATATGGGGAAACGCTGGCTTTGGCGTCGTCACGGTCGTTGAAGTTCACGCCTGGCAACTGGACTTCACGGTCCTTGAAGTACAAGGCCTGGCCGACACTGATGCGTTGACGCTCGAAACCGTTGTCTTCGATCCAGCGGCTGGTCACACCCAGGGACAATTTGTTCTCGTCGCCGACACGGTCGGAGCCAGAGAAACGGTTGTCACGGAACAGCGATGCAAAGTTGAAGGTGGATTCGCTGGTATCGAATACCGGGATGTCTTCCTGGTCGACTTCAGGCACGTACAGGTAGAACAGACGCGGCTCGAGGGTCTGGCGGTAGTTCTTGCCGAAATACTGAGTATTGCGATCGAAGTACAGGCCGCTGTCGATGCTGGCGATCGGCACGCCGCGGTTCTGGTTGCTGTCGAAGGTCCCGCTGAGCTTGTCCTGCTCTGCGCTTTGCGCGGCGATCTGCGTCTTGCCGGTGTTGTCCAGATCCAGTTGGTACTGGGTGTACTGGTACTTGAGCGTCGGCTTCAGAAAGCCGTAGGTCCAGTTCAATGGCAGGCTGACAGCCGGAGCCAGGTTGAGTCGGTCGCCATTGGCGCGAGCCAGGCCTTGAATGTTGTTATCAAGACGGGGAGAGCCGACGCCATCTTCGTCAAAGTATTCCCCGTTCTGCAGATCCCGGTCAAACCGTACGACTTCGGTGTTGTACGTGAAATCCAGGCCTTCCGGATGATAAGGCAGCATACCGTCGAGGGTGATCTGCGGCAGGCGGTCGTACGGCGTAATGTTCGAAACGGTCGCTAGCTGAAAGGCCTGGGCATTTACGCGAGCGGTATAACTGTCGCCGCGATAGGTGACAGAACCCTGCTGGTTCACGTAGTCCTGGCTTTTCACGCCAATCTGGTCGGTCTGCAGATCCTGGAAGTAATACGGATCGCTGATCTTGGTGTAGTCGACTTGCGTGAGTACTCGCGAGTCGAGACCTCCCTTGTGCTGCCAGTTGTACATGTAGCGGGTTTTTTCGGCGTCGCTCTGCTTGTCGCGCTCGTCGCTTTCGTCGTTGAGGTACGCCGCGCCGAACTGGCCTTCGCTGGACTTTGTCAGGTAGCGGAACTCGCCTTCCATCAACAAACCGTGCTTTTCCATGTAGCGCGGGTACAACGTGGCATCGTAGTTTGGCGCCAGGTTGAAGTAGTACGGGGTGACCAGCATGAAGCCGGTATCGCTGCCGGTGCCGATGGTCGGCGGCAGGAAGCCGGACTGGCGACGGTCGTCGATCGGGAAATAGATGTACGGCGTGTACAGGACCGGAATGTCCTTGACCCGCAGCGTCACGTTGGTCGCCGTACCGAAACCGGTGGCCGGGTTCAGGGTGATGTTGTTGCCCTTGAGCTGCCAGGCGTTGCTGTTCGGTTCGCACGTGGTGTACGTACCATCCTTGAGGCGGATGATCGCATTCTCGGCACGTTTGGCGTACAGCGCATTACCGCGGATGCGGGATTTGTGCATCACGTATTCGGCGTTGTCGACCTTGGCTTCACCGGTGTCGAGCTGCACGTCGGCGTGGTCGCCGACGATCAGCGCGCCGTTGTCGCGAATGCGCACGTTGCCGTTCAGGTCGCCACGGCTCTCGGCCTGGTACAGGTTGGCTTCGTCGGCCTCGACCTGCATGCTGCCCTGGCGCATGACAACGTCGCCGGCCAGGGTCGCGACCTGCTCATCCTGCTTATAGCGGGAGGCTTTGGCGCCGATAAAGGTTGGAGCGTCACTTTTATTCGTCTTGTCGTCCATGCCGGGACGAATCGGTTCGATATAGGAACCAGAGCAATAAGGACCGGTTTCGGCCAATTGTGCGGCGGTGAGCTGCTCGCGGGGAACCCAGTCGAGGTGACTGTAGTCTGCGCTACGCGACTTCAGGCCACGGCCTTTGGATTCGGTGACCAGCGCCGGCTTGGCGCCGGCGTCTTGGCTGGAACCGTTCTCGGCCGGGGCTTCGCCGGTGGCGGAAACTGCGCTGCCATCATGGACGGGACGCGGTGGCAATACAGCCGCCGGCGTTTTTGGTGCACAGTCCCAGGAACCCGAAGCAGAGACTGAGCAGTCAAACTGTTCCGCGGCGACCACGTAGGAAGTGGCAAGGGGTTGCAGCGCCAGCAAACTGCCGGTAACCAACAACGGAAATTTTTTACGAAACGCGGGGGATTTCAATGCCATCTTATTAGTCCGGGCTTCCTGCGTGCCATCTGCCCGCGGTGTGGGCCGCACGCCTCTCGATGGTCTGAAAAAGATGCTGGATAATAAAGCATGACCCGCTTGACGGCTAGCGCCGTCGGAGACCCTTGCAATGCCTGATCAAGATGTACGCTTGCAACACCTGAAAGTTTGGCTCGATGAACAATTGGCGACCTTTTTTGCCGAGCAAAGTTGGGGCGCCGTCCCCCCGTCCACGTTGACTGCGGCCAGCAGCGACGCGAGTTTTCGACGGTATTTTCGCTGGGAGGGCGGTGGCAAAAGTTTCATCGTGATGGATGCGCCGCCCCCCCAGGAAAACTGTAAACCCTTCGTGGATATCGCCTTTTTGCTGGCGAAATCCGGAATAAATGTGCCGAAAATTTATGCCGAAGACCTCGAGCGTGGTTTTCTTTTGCTCAATGACCTGGGCAACAAGACCTATCTGGACGTCATCGACAGCGAAAACGCCGACGATTTATTCAACGATGCCCTGCAAGCATTGCTGGCTTTCCAGCAGTTGCCGATGATTGCGCCATTGCCGAGCTATGACGTGGCCTTGCTGCGTCGTGAGCTGGAACTGTTCCCGGAGTGGTACGTGAAGCGTGAATTGGGCATCGAATTCGACGCGGCGCAGCAAGTACTCTGGCAGCAGGTCAGCGAACTGTTGATCGACAGTGCCCTGGCACAGCCAAAAGTCCTGGTGCATCGTGACTACATGCCGCGCAACCTGATGCTTGGCGAGCCCAATCCTGGCGTGCTGGATTTCCAGGATGCGGTGTACGGCCCGGTGACCTATGATGTGACCTGCCTGTTCAAGGACGCCTTCCTCAGCTGGCCCGAGGAGCGCGTGTACGGCTGGCTCGAAAGCTACTGGCAGCAAGCGGGTGCCATTGGCATTCCGGTTCAGTCCGAGTTCGAGGACTTCCTGCGTGCCAGCGACTTGATGGGGGTGCAACGTCACCTGAAAGTCATCGGCATTTTTGCGCGCATCTGCCATCGCGACGGCAAACCGCGTTATCTGGGCGATGTGCCACGTTTCTTTGCGTACATAGACGCGGTGATCGCTCGCCGCCCTGAGCTGGCCGAGCTGGATGTGTTGCTGGCCAGTCTGCGCGCCGGAGTGAAAGCATGAAGGCAATGATTCTGGCTGCGGGCAAAGGCGAGCGCATGCGCCCGCTGACCCTGACCACGCCAAAACCGCTGGTTCGGGCAGGCGGCGTGCCGCTGATCGAATATCACCTGCGAGCACTGGCCGCGGCCGGGTTCACCGACATCGTGATCAATCACGCCTGGCTTGGTCGACAGATCGAAGACTACCTGGGCGATGGATCGCGCTATGGCGTGAGCATTCAGTACTCGGCGGAAGGTGAGCCCCTGGAAACCGGCGGCGGGATTTTCCGCGCATTGCCGTTGCTGGGGGATGACGCGTTTGTGGTGGTCAATGGCGACATCTGGACCGATTACGACTTCAGCATGCTGCATCAGCCCATCAACGGCCTGGCGCACCTGGTACTGGCCAGCAACCCGCCCCATCATCCGGCCGGGGACTTCAGCCTGGTCGGAACCCAGGTGCGTGACGGTCAGCCGGAATCAGCCACCCTGACTTACAGCGGCATCGCCGTGTTGCATCCGCAGTTGTTCGACGGTTGCACCGCGGGGGCCTTCAAGCTCGCGCCGCTGTTGCGCAAGGCGATGGCTGAGGGGCAGGTTACCGGCGAGCAATTGAGGGGGTACTGGGTCGATGTCGGCACTCATGAGCGTCTGGCCGAAGTTGAAACGTTAATCGAAGCGAGCCGCTGACATGTTGTGGCCAGGGACTCTGATTGGAGCCGGAGCTGGCTTTGCCATAGCCAGTATTCCGGGGGCCTTGCTCGGCGGGTTGTTGGGGCAGGCGCTGGACCGGCGCTTGCACCTGCAGAGCTGGGGGCATTTGCGGGAAAAGCTGGGCGGTCGTCCGGTGTTGCGTAACGATGAATTGCTGTTTGTCCTGTTGGGGCGCCTGGCCAAGTGCGACGGCCAGGTGGTGGCCGGGCACATCGATCAGGCCCGAGCGGAAATGCGCGCTCTGGACATGTCCGAGCCGGCCCGGCGTCGTGCGATTGCCGCGTTCAATCGCGGCAAATCCGGCTGTGACCGGCTGCGCGGTTATCTGCGTCGCCTGAGTGCCCAGCCCTATGCGGCGGAAGGCGTGTTGCGCGCCTGCTGGCGAATGGTGTGGGCCGATGGTTGTGCCGGCCGCCGCGAACGTGAATTGATCGGCCAATGGGGCCAGTGGCTGGGCTGGACGCCGCGCCAGGTGCAAGCGCTGGCCCACGACTATGAGCCGCAGAAGCGACCCGTGACCAACAGCGTGCCAAGTTATCAGGACGCCCTGAGGCTTTTGGGGGTGTCGGCCACCACTGAACCGGCGCAGATCAAGCGTGCCTATCGGCGTCTGCTCAGCCGCCATCATCCGGACAAAATTGCCGGCAGTGGCGCGACGGCGATGCAGGTTCGTGAGGCTACCGAGAGAACGCGTGAACTGCACAATGCCTATACGCTGATTCGGGAGCGGCGGAATTTTCGCTAACAGGAAAGACTAGTGTCGTCTGTAACGGCCCTATCGTCAGAACGCCGCCCGGAGCAAGCTCGCTCCCACAGGTTTTGTGTCGTACGCGATTTTGTGATCGGCATAAAACGCTGTGGGAGCGTGGCTTGCCCGCGATGAAGGCGCCTCGGTCTGTCAGTTAGCCGGGTTCTGAGGAGTCAACCAACCCCGCACTCGCCGGAACAGTTGCTCCTGTTCGGCCCTGGTATCGGGCAACGCCTTGAGCGCGACCTGGCTGAATGCCGATGACTTCGAACGCTTGCTGGCCTGCAGGCGTTCCAGTGCTGCGTTGCGATCTGACGCTTTGTCCTTGTAGTAAATATCCGCAGTCGGCAGTTTCAGGGTCGGGGTCAGCTCCGCCAACTCAGGCTTTGCCGCTACCGGTGTCCGGGCAGCAACCATCACCAGCTTTTCGACTTGCGACGGCTGCTTCTCGCTCAGGTAACGCGTGGCCCAATAGGCGCCGGAACCATGCCCCAGCACGACGATACTGCGAGCGTTTTGCTGTTCGGCGAAGGCGAGTGCGGCGTCGATCCGGGCGAAGATGCGCTCGGCATCGGCCTTGGACTGCTCCTCAGTGGTTTGGGCGATGACCTTGTCGGCCACATCGGCCTCGCCACTGGCCACCTGTTCGATGGGGGCCGCGGTGGTCGAGTCTTTGCTGCCGGTTTCGGGGGCCTTGGGAGCCGGTGCTGCTTCCATGACTCGTGGCGCAATGGCATCGCTTTGCGGATCCGGCAAGGTGATACTCAGGCTGCTCCACTCGGCGTCCGGCAGTTTGCGCCGCAAAGGGCCAACCGCTTGCGGCCAGTCAACGGTTTCGCCGGCGCCGGGGATGATAATCACCGCGCCTTTGGGTTCGGCGGTATTGGCCGGTTTCCACAAGGCCAGAAACGTGTCGGTGCCCGCTTGCAGTTGTTGCTGTTCCTGAGCCGGGATTTTTCGCTCAAGTGCAGTCGCTTCTTCCTGACTACGCTCAGGCAACGGCTGACGTTCGAGTGGTTTTTCTTCGGCGGTTTTTTCTGCTGCCGCAGGCGCCGGGTCGGCCGCCTCGACGGAAAAAGCACATGGCAGGATCAGCGACAGGCACAATGCTGGCAGTGCCAGGCGATAGACAGGGGGCATCGGATTTTCCAGGCCAGAAGTTGTTCCGGCAGCCTAATGGGTTGGTCAGTATTTGTCAGTGTGTGAGAGTTCAATGATGCGTTTACGCTGCCTGTGGGTTATCGGCTGTTTGTGGTTTCCCTTGATGGGTTGGGCGGCGGCCATGCCCCCGGAGCACGTTGCCCAACTGACCCCGAAACAACAGCATTGGCTGGCGCAGCAGGACGAGTTGCGGGTCGGCGTGGTGTTGCAGGCGCCCTATGCGCAATATGATCGCCGTTTGCAGCGCCTGTCCGGGGTGAATGTCGACTTGATGAAGTGGCTGGCAAAGACCCTCAACGTCGAACTGAGCTGGCGCAACTTTCCTGACCTTGAACAGCTTGAGGCGGCTGCACGCGAGGGCGAAATCGACATCGCCCCGGGGCTGACCCAAACCCCTGGCGGATTGCGCCTCTGGCAGTTTTCCGACCCTTACATGCGAGTACCGCAACTGGTGGTCAGCGACCAGAAGAGCGCCGGCGCGGTCGAGCTCGAAAAGCTCGACAGCCAGACACGCGTCGCCGTGCGCATGCCCAGCGCCATCGCCGATTACCTGCGTAGCAACTATCCGCACCTGAATCTGCAAGGCGTCCCGATGGAACGTCAGGCATTGCAATTGCTGGCTGGCCAGCAGGCGGGTTATGCGGTGATTGATGAGGCACAATTGGGGCGCCTGTCCGTCGAGCCGGAGTTCGCCGGGTTGGTGGTGGTCGGGGACGTCGGCTTGCCGCAACTGCTGCGAGTGGCCACGCGTCGCGACAAGCCGGAACTGGCGGGTATCGTCGAAAGTGCATTGCGGGCAATCCCGGCCAAGGATCTGGAGCAACTGCACAATCAATGGCTGCAACCCAAGTATCCGCGGCTGACGGAGTCTCCGGGGTTCTGGCAAAACCTCTGCCTGTTGCTGGCTGTGCTGGTGTTGAGCTGCATGGCCATCGTGTTCTGGCAGCGTCGCCAGCAGCACAGCCTGGAGCAACGCTTGATGGCCGCGCAGGAAGACATTGCCTTGCGCGCCGCCAGCGAAGAGGCATTGCGGCTCACCCAGTTTTCCATCGATCAAAGCACCGTCGGTATCCTCTGGGTCAACTGGGACAGCCACGTGCGCTACGCCAACCGTGCGGCGGAAAGCATGCTTGGCTATCCGGCTGGCGGGATCATTGATCGGCCCTTGATCGATTTCGAACCCGGCCTGCACATGGACCGCTGGCTGAACCTGTGGAAGCGCGCCAGGGCCAGTGAAGACGGCCCGCAAAGCTTCGAAACCAATTGCGTGCGCGCCGACGGCAGCATTCTGCCGACCGATGTTTCGTTGAGTTTTCTGCGCTTTCGCGATGGCGAATACCTGGTGGTTTACCTCAACGACGTCACCGAGCGGCGCCGTGCCCTGGCCGCCTTGCAGGAAAGCGAGGCGCGACTGCAAGGCATCGCCGCCAACGTTCCGGGGCTGGTATTCCGCCTGGAGCGGGCGCCGGTGACCGGTCAGATCGACTTTGCCTACATCAGCGAAGGCAGCGAAAGCCTGGTGGGTTACTCGCCGGCCACGCTGGCGCATCGCGACAAAGGCCTGCGCAGTCTCGTGCATCCGGATGACAAGGCCAGCTATCACCAGACCCAGGATCATGCGCTGGATACCGACAGCGACTGGTCGTGGCAAGGTCGAATTCTTACGCGCCAGGGCGAACAGCGTTGGGCGGAAATCAAGGCCATCACCCGCCAGCTTGAAGATGGCACGTATGTCTGGGACGGCATCGTCTGGGACATCAGCGAGAGCAAGCGCATCGAACTTGAACTGGCCAGCTCCCGGGAACAACTGCGTGAGTTGTCAGCGCACCTGGAAAGCGTGCGCGAAGAAGAAAAGGCGCGCATCGCCCGGGAAGTTCACGATGAGCTGGGGCAGATGCTCACCGTGTTGAAGCTGGAAACGTCCATGTGCGAACTGGCCTACGCGCAGCTTGATCCTGGTCTGAACGAACGCTTGAACAGCATGAAGCGCTTGATCGCTCAGTTGTTTCAGTTGGTCCGTGATGTGGCCACGGCATTGCGCCCGCCGATTCTCGACGCTGGCATCGCCTCGGCCATAGAGTGGCAGGCCCGCCGATTCGAGGCGCGCACACATATCCCGTGTCTGGTGCAGGTGCCTGACAATCTTCCGGTGCTCAGCGACGCCAAGGCTATCGGCCTGTTCCGGATCCTTCAGGAAGCGCTGACCAACGTCATGCGTCACGCCCAGGCGCATACTGTTGAACTGACGCTGGCGCTGGAAGGCGACGAGTTGTGTCTGACGGTCAGCGATGATGGCGTAGGATTTGTCGCCACGCATGGCAGGCCAACGTCCTTTGGGATCGTCGGCATGCGCGAGCGGGTGTTGATTATGGGCGGTGAGTTATCCCTTGAGAGTGAGCCGGGTGAAGGCACCTCCCTAAGCGTGCGAGTACCGCTCGATAGATCTTGAATCTGGAGAAGAACGTGATCCGTGTACTGGTAGCCGAAGACCACACCATCGTCCGTGAAGGCATCAAGCAGCTGATTGGCCTGGCCAAGGATTTGCTGGTGGTGGGGGAGGCGAGCAATGGCGAGCAGTTGCTCGACACCTTGCGTCATGTGCCCTGCGAAGTGGTGTTGCTGGACATCTCCATGCCAGGCGTCAACGGTCTGGAAGCGATTCCGCGGATTCGCGCCCTGAACAATCCGCCGGCGATCCTGGTGTTGTCGATGCACGACGAAGCGCAGATGGCTGCCCGGGCGCTGAAGATCGGGGCCGCCGGTTATGCAACCAAGGACAGCGATCCGGCACTGTTACTGACGGCCATTCGCAAAGTGGCGTCAGGCGGGCGTTATATCGACCCTGAACTGGCCGACCGCATGGTCTTCGAGGTCGGCCTGACCGACTCGCGTCCATTGCACTCGTTGCTCTCCGAGCGCGAATTTTCCGTGTTCGAACGCCTGGCCCAGGGCGCCAACGTCAACGACATCGCCCAGCAACTGGCGCTGAGCAGCAAGACCATCAGCACCCACAAGGCGCGGCTGATGCAAAAGCTCAACATCACCTCGCTGGCGGAGCTGGTGAGGTACGCGATGGAACACAAGCTCCTTTAAAGAGCACCACCGTACCTGTGGGAGCGAGCTTGCTCGCGATGGCGTCTTGTCAGGCAATGCATGTATTGACTGATCGGGCCTCATCGCGAGCAAGCTCGCTCCCGCAGAGATCTCCATCAGTCGTTGAACCGTGCGCATATCCAATAGCGACGTGCCTGACGAGCCGCTTTTGCCATTACCTGCGGTTTGTAGCTGATCACTGCCGCTGCATTTGCCAAAACACGCCATCCTTGTAGGGCAATCCCTACCCACAACCTTCCATCCGGCTGAGGCCAATCTCTCTTGCGCCCCGATTTGCGCGGCCCCCAGCGTCCACTAGGCTTAATCCCACAGCAGTCATCAATAACAAAGGTGTGGGTATGAGCCAGGTCGATTCAAGCGCAGGGGCCAATGATGTTCTGGTCAGCTTTCGTGGAGTGCAGAAGAGCTACGACGGCGAGAACCTGATCGTCAAAGACCTCAACCTGGACATTCGCAAAGGCGAATTCCTCACCTTGCTCGGGCCGTCCGGTTCCGGCAAGACCACCAGCCTGATGATGCTCGCCGGTTTCGAAACGCCAACCGCGGGCGAAATCCTGTTGGCCGGGCGCGCCATCAACAACGTGCCGCCGCACAAGCGCGACATCGGCATGGTGTTCCAGAACTACGCATTGTTCCCGCACATGACGGTGGCCGAGAACCTGGCGTTCCCGCTGACCGTGCGTGGCATGAACAAGAGCGATGTCAGTGCCCGGGTCAAGCGTGTGCTGAGCATGGTTCAGCTCGATGCCTTCGCCCAGCGCTACCCGGCGCAGCTTTCCGGCGGTCAGCAACAGCGTGTGGCATTGGCCCGGGCGCTGGTGTTCGAGCCGCAACTGGTGCTGATGGACGAGCCCCTCGGCGCACTCGACAAACAACTGCGTGAACACATGCAGATGGAGATCAAGCACCTGCACCAGCGCCTGGGCGTCACCGTGGTCTACGTGACCCACGATCAGGGCGAAGCTTTGACCATGTCCGACCGTGTGGCGGTGTTCCATCAGGGCGAAATCCAGCAGATCGCGCCGCCGCGCACCCTCTACGAAGAGCCGAAGAACACCTTCGTCGCCAACTTCATCGGTGAGAACAACCGCCTCAATGGTCGCCTGCACAGTCAAACCGGCGACCGTTGCATTGTCGAACTCGGACGCGGCGAAAAGGTGGAGGCCCTGGCGGTCAACGTCGGCCAGACCGGCGAGCCGGTGACCCTGTCCATTCGTCCGGAGCGGGTGAGCCTCAATGGCTCCAGCGACCAATGCGTCAACCGCTTCTCCGGGCGAGTCGAGGAATTCATCTATCTGGGCGACCACGTCCGGGTTCGCATGGAAGTCTGCGGCAAGACCGACTTCTTCGTGAAACAGCCGATAGCCGAGCTTGATCCCTCGCTCGCCGTCGGCGACGTGGTACCGCTTGGCTGGCAGGTCGAGCACGTTCGCGCGCTCGACCCTCTTTTAGAGGCGCATTGATCGCCCCGGCAACACCAACACCAACCCTGCACGTGGAGAGAACAATAAATGTTGAGATCCCTGAAATTCACCGCTTTGGCACTGGGCATGATGGGCGCGGCACACGCAATGGCGGCCGGCCCGGACCTGACCGTGGTGTCCTTTGGCGGGGCGAACAAGGCGGCTCAGGTCAAAGCCTTCTACGCACCGTGGGAAGCGGCAGGTAACGGCAAGATCGTGGCTGGCGAGTACAACGGCGAAATGGCCAAGATCAAGGCCATGGTCGACACCAAAAGCGTGTCCTGGGATCTGGTAGAGGTTGAGTCGCCGGAGCTGTCCCGTGGTTGCGACGAAGACATGTTCGAGCAGCTCGATCCGAAACTGTTCGGCAAGACCGAAGACTACGTCAAGGGTGCCATCCAGCCTTGCGGCGTGGGTTTCTTTGTGTGGTCGACTGTGCTGGCCTACAACGCCGACAAGCTGAAAACCGCACCGACCAGTTGGGTGGATTTCTGGGACACCAAGCAGTTCCCGGGCAAGCGTGGCCTGCGTAAAGGCGCCAAGTACACCCTGGAGTTCGCACTGATGGCCGACGGCGTTGCGCCGAAAGACGTCTACAAAGTGCTGGCCGGTAAAGACGGTCAGGACCGCGCATTCAAGAAGCTCGATGAGCTCAAGCCGAACATCCAGTGGTGGGAAGCCGGTGCACAACCGCCGCAATATCTCGCTTCCGGTGACGTGGTCATGAGCTCGGCCTACAACGGTCGTATCGCTGCCGTGCAGAAAGAAAGCAACCTGAAAGTCGTGTGGAACGGCGGTATCTACGACTTCGACGCATGGGCCATTCCGAAAGGTCTGGACAAGGCACGGGCCGAAGCGGCGAAGAAGTTCATCGCTTACTCGGTGATGCCACAACAGCAGAAGACCTACTCGGAAAACATTGCCTACGGCCCGGCCAACACCCAAGCCGTACCGTTGCTGTCCAAGGATGTCCTGAAAGACATGCCGACCACCCCGGAAAACATCGCCAACCAGGTGCAGATCGACGTCAGCTTCTGGGCTGACAACGGCGAGCAACTGGAGCAGCGCTTCAATTCCTGGGCGGCGAAGTAATCCTTCGCCCGTAGGAGCTGCCGACGGCTGCGATCTTTTGATTTTGGTTTTGACTTTGCCTTTCCAGGATCAAGAGATCGCAGCCTCGTTGCACTCGACAGCTCCTACAGGGTGCGGTGTGTTTGATGAGTGTTGATGTAATGCGGCATCACCGTGGGTGGTGCCGCCCATTCAAAGATTCCCGGAGTACGTCATGGCTATCGCCGTTCCCCTGAACGAGGGCACCAGCCCCACCTTGAAGCAGCGGCTCAAGCACGCCGAGCGGGTCAACCGCTGGAAGGCCCAGGCGTTGATCGCGCCGCTGGTGCTGTTTCTGTTGCTGGTGTTCCTGGTGCCGATCGTGGCGCTGCTCTACAAAAGCGTTGGCAACCCGGAAGTGGTCGGCGGCATGCCGCGCACCGTGACCGCCATCGCCAGCTGGGACGGCCGCGGCCTGCCCGCTGAGCCGGTTTACAAAGCGGCGGCCGAAGACCTCGCTGACGCTCGCAAGAATCAGACCCTGGGCGATCTGTCCAAGCGCTTGAACATGGAGCTGGCCGGCTACCGCAGCCTGCTGACCAAAACTGCCCGTGCCTTGCCGCTCGCCACTGAACCGTCCTCTTATAAAGAAGCGCTGGAAGGTCTTGATGAGCGCTGGGGCGACCCGGCCTACTGGCAAGCGGTGCGCCGCAACACCAGCAGCATTACCCCGTATTACCTGCTGGCGGCCGTCGATCATCGCATTGACGACCTCGGCGAAATCGCCCCGGCCACCCCGGACCAGGCGATTTATCTCGACATCTTCGCCCGCACCTTCTGGATGGGCTTGGTCATCACCGTGATCTGCCTGGTGCTGGCGTATCCCCTGGCTTACCTGTTGGCGAACCTGCCGTCACGGCAGAGCAACCTGCTGATGATTCTGGTGCTATTGCCGTTCTGGACGTCGATCCTGGTACGGGTCGCGGCGTGGATCGTGTTGCTGCAATCGGGTGGCTTGATCAACAGCGGCCTGATGGCCATGGGCATCATCGATAAGCCGATCGAGCTGGTGTTCAACCGCGTCGGTGTCTACATCTCGATGGTGCACATCCTGCTGCCGTTCATGATCCTGCCGATCTACAGCGTGATGAAAGGCATATCGCCGACCTATATGCGTGCCGCGATTTCCCTCGGCTGCCATCCGTTCGCCAGTTTCTGGCGGGTGTACTTCCCGCAGACCTATGCCGGTGTAGGCGCCGGTTGCCTCTTGGTGTTCATCCTCGCCATCGGCTACTACATCACCCCGGCGTTGCTGGGCAGCCCGAACGATCAGATGGTCAGCTACTTCGTCGCCTTCTACACCAACACCAGCATCAACTGGGGCATGGCGACCGCGCTCGGTGGGTTGCTGTTGCTCGCGACGGTCGTGCTTTATCTGATTTACAGCTGGCTGGTAGGCGCCAGCCGCCTGCGCCTGAGCTAAGGGGAGAACGAAATGCTGAGTCCTTATATGTCGCCCATCGAACGGGTGTGGTTCTACAGCTTGCGGATTCTCTGCGGCTTGATTCTGTTGTTCCTGATCCTGCCGGTACTGGTGATCATTCCACTGTCGTTCAACTCGGGGAGTTTTCTGGTCTATCCGCTGCAAGGCTTTTCGCTGCACTGGTACCAGGACTTCTTTGCCTCAGCGGAATGGATGCGCTCGTTGAAGAACAGCATCATCGTGGCCCCGGCAGCGACGGTACTGGCGATGATCTTCGGCACGCTGGCGGCGATCGGCCTGACCCGAGGCGATTTCCCGGGCAAGCCGCTGGTGATGGCGCTAGTGATTTCGCCGATGGTGGTGCCGGTGGTGATCATTGGTGTGGCCAGTTACCTGACCTTCGCTCCACTGGGATTTGGCAACAGCTATACCTCGCTGATCGTCGTACATGCGGTGTTGGGTGTGCCGTTTGTGATCATTACCGTGTCGGCGACGTTGCAGGGGTTCAATCACAACCTGGTGCGGGCCGCTGCGAGTTTGGGGGCTTCGCCGCTGACCACGTTCCGCCGGGTGACTTTGCCACTGATTGCGCCGGGCGTGATCTCCGGAGCGCTGTTTGCCTTTGCGACTTCGTTCGATGAGGTGGTGGTGACGCTGTTCCTGGCAGGTCCTGAACAAGCGACCCTGCCACGGCAGATGTTCAGCGGCATCCGCGAAAACCTCAGTCCGACCATCGCTGCCGCCGCGACGCTGCTGATTGCCTTCTCGGTGATCCTGTTGCTGACCCTGGAATGGTTGCGCGGGCGAGGCGAGAAACTGCGTACCGCGCAGGTCTGAAACCGGTAGTTTTATCGACGCCATGCCCTGTAGGAGCCGGCAAGCCGGCTCCTACAGGGTCGTGTCCGGCGTGGGTCATCCATGACCTGTTCGAGCGATTGATGCGCAACAGTCCGCACAAGTTGGGTGCCGTCGATATCGAAAAGATCTATCGCGCGGCGCACCGGGGCTTCTGCCGTTGATGGATGATGGCAAGATCCAATCATCGCGCTCACGGTGCGCGCGTCAAAGCATGAGGTATACAATGCGCGCCATCGTGATTCTGCTCAGAAAAGGTGCGTCATGCAGCCCTTCGTAATTGCTCCGTCGATTCTCTCCGCCGACTTCGCCCGCCTGGGTGAGGAAGTGGACAACGTCCTGGCCGCTGGTGCCGACTTCGTGCACTTCGACGTCATGGATAATCACTACGTGCCGAACCTGACCATCGGCCCGATGGTCTGCGCGGCACTGCGCAAGTACGGCGTGACCGCGCCGATCGATGCGCACCTGATGGTCAGCCCGGTGGACCGCATCGTGGGCGACTTCATCGAAGCCGGCGCGACCTACATCACCTTCCACCCGGAAGCCACCCAGCACGTCGACCGCTCCCTGCAACTGATCCGCGAAGGCGGCTGCAAGTCGGGCCTGGTGTTCAACCCGGCGACTCCGCTGGACGTGCTCAAGTACGTGATGGACAAGGTCGACATGATCCTGCTGATGAGCGTCAACCCGGGCTTCGGCGGGCAGAAGTTCATCCCCGGCACCCTCGACAAACTGCGTGAAGCGCGGGCGTTGATCGATGCCTCCGGCCGTGACATCCGCCTGGAAATCGACGGTGGCGTGAACGTGAACAACATCCGCGAAATCGCGGCGGCCGGTGCCGACACCTTCGTCGCTGGCTCGGCCATCTTCAATGCGCCGAACTATCAGGAAGTCATCGACAAGATGCGTACCGAACTGGCGCTGGCTCGCCCATGAGTGGCATTGAGCAGTTGTTCCCGGGGAAACTGCCGCGGCTGGTGATGTTCGATCTGGACGGTACGTTGATCGACTCGGTCCCGGACCTCGCGGCGGCTGTGGATAACATGCTGCTCAAACTCGGGCGTCAACCTGCCGGTATCGAACCGGTGCGGGAGTGGGTTGGCAACGGCGTGCGCATGCTGGTACGCCGGGCCTTGGCCAACCATATCGACGGCGCGGGTGTCGATGAGGTCGAGGCCGAGCATGCTCTGCAATTGTTCAATGGCTTTTATGAGGACGGTCACGAGCTGACGGTGGTTTACCCCGGCGTGCGCGACACCCTGAAATGGCTGCACAAGCAGGGTGTCGAAATGGCGCTGATCACCAACAAACCGGAGCGCTTCGTCGCGCCGTTGCTGGATCAGATGAAAATCGGCCGTTACTTCAAATGGATCATCGGCGGCGACACCCTGCCACAACAGAAACCCGACCCGGCAGCGCTGTTTTTCGTGATGAAAATGGCCAACATTCCGGCGTCGCAATCGTTGTTCGTCGGCGATTCGCGTAGCGATGTGCTGGCGGCGAAAGCGGCGGGGGTCAAGTGCGTGGCCTTGAGCTACGGCTATAACCACGGCCGGCCGATCGCCGAAGAATCGCCGGCGCTGGTGATCGATGACCTGCGCAAGCTAATTCCCGGTTGCCTGGATCCGGCCGCTGAGATAACGTTGGCCGACGCTGTCAAATCCCCTTCTGGAAACGCCATCGTGGTGGTCACTCGCAAACTCTGGATGAAAGTCATCAAGGCCCTGGCCCGCTGGCGTTGGCGCGCCTGACTTGATCCTGGCCGGTTACCCGGCGCGTTTGCATACCCGACTGTTCGACCCTCAAGCCACGAGGCACCTCATGATCCGCGAAGAATTCCTGCGTTTGGCCGCTGCCGGCTACAACCGCATCCCGCTTGCCTGTGAAACCCTGGCCGACTTCGACACGCCGCTGTCGATCTACCTGAAACTGGCCGACGAGCCCAATTCCTACTTGCTGGAGTCCGTACAGGGCGGCGAGAAGTGGGGCCGTTACTCGATCATCGGCCTGCCGTGCCGCACCGTGCTGCGGGTTCACGACCATCACGTCAGCGTGACCGTCGATGGTGTCGAGACCGAAAGCCACGACGTGGAAGACCCGCTGGCCTTCGTCGAAACCTTCAAGGCTCGCTACAACGTGCCGACCATTGCCGGCCTGCCGCGTTTCAATGGCGGGCTGGTGGGCTACTTCGGTTATGACTGCGTGCGTTACGTGGAAAAGCGCTTGGGCAAATGCCCGAATCCGGATCCGCTGGGCGTGCCGGACATTCTGCTGATGGTCTCCGACGCCGTGGTGGTGTTCGATAACCTGGCCGGCAAGATGCACGCAATCGTCCTGGCCGACCCGGCGCAGGAAGATGCCTTCGAACAAGGTCGCGCACGCCTGGAAGAACTGCTGGAAAAACTCCGTCAGCCGATCACCCCACGCCGTGGCCTGGACTTGAGCAAGCAACAAGCGGCCGATCCGGTATTCCGTTCCAGCTTCACCCAGCACGATTACGAAAAAGCCGTCGACACCATCAAGGAATACATCCTGGCCGGTGACTGCATGCAGGTCGTGCCGTCCCAACGCATGTCGATTGACTTCAAGGCGGCACCGATCGATCTGTATCGTGCGCTGCGCTGCTTCAACCCGACGCCTTACATGTACTTCTTCAACTTCGGCGACTTCCACGTCGTCGGCAGTTCGCCGGAAGTGCTGGTGCGGGTCGAAGACAACCTGATCACCGTGCGCCCGATTGCCGGTACCCGTCCGCGGGGCGCCAACGAAGAGGCTGACCTGGCGCTGGAAAAAGACCTGCTGTCGGACGACAAGGAAATCGCCGAACACTTGATGCTGATCGACCTGGGTCGCAACGACACCGGTCGCGTATCGGAAATCGGTTCGGTAAAGCTCACCGAGAAAATGGTCATCGAGCGTTACTCCAACGTGATGCACATCGTGTCCAACGTCACCGGGCAACTGAAGGCAGGGCTGACGGCCATGGACGCACTGCGGGCGATTCTGCCGGCGGGCACCTTGTCCGGCGCGCCGAAGATTCGCGCGATGGAAATCATCGACGAACTGGAGCCGGTCAAGCGTGGCGTGTACGGTGGTGCGGTCGGTTACTTCGCCTGGAACGGCAATATGGACACGGCCATTGCGATCCGCACGGCGGTGATCAAGAACGGCGAACTGCATGTGCAGGCCGGTGGTGGCATCGTCGCCGACTCGGTGCCAGCGCTGGAATGGGAAGAAACCCTGAACAAGCGCCGTGCGATGTTCCGCGCCGTTGCCCTGGCGGAACAAACCCCGAATACCTGATCCACGCAAAACCTACTGTAGGAGCTAGCTTGCTAGCGAAGGAGTGTCAGCAACACAGTGTCGACTGACACACCTTCGCTAGCAAGCTAGCTCCTACAGGGGATTTGCGGACACCAAAAAAGCGCGGCACCTGTGAGGGCGCCGCGTTTTTTATTGGCTGCACATCAGAAGTCCAGCGCAACACCCAGGTTGATGCCTTGTTGGGTGAAGTCGTCGTCCTTGCGGATGTTGTAGCTGGCGCGCAACGCCAGGTCCTTGGTGAGGTTGTGGCTCACACCCAGGTTCACACGTTGCATGTGACTTTGCGGGGTGTAGCCCTCCAGCGTGAACTGGTTGTTTGGCAGGCTGTTGAGGCTGATGCTCACGTCCTGGGTATCGTCGTTGTACTCACGTTCGACTGCCGCTTCGCCAAAAACCTGGGTTTGCGGGGTGATCTGGTATTTGCCCTGCAGGCCAGCGCCCAGACGCCGGGAAATACGCTCCTGATCGGCGAAGGTCAGCGCCGTGGAATCGCTGCCATCCTCCGAGTAACCATCGACTTGTACTTTGGAGAAATCGGCGCTGACAAACGGCGACAGGTGCCAGGGGCTGCTGGCTTGTTGCGCAATGTCGTAACCCACCCGTGCGCTGAAGGCTTCGACGTAGCCGCTGGTATCGCCTTTTTCGCCGCGTTCGTTGGCGCCCAGCTGGAATTTACGCTTGAGGCTATCGTAATCCAGATGCCCGGCCGTCAACGCCGCGTCGGCCCACACACGGTTTTGCTGGTACTGGGCGAATGCCGTGCCCAGGTAAGTGTTGAGTTTGTAGTCGGAATCGTTGTTGCCGGCTTCGAGTTTCTGGTTATAGAAACCCGCCACCAGACCAATTCGCCAGGCATCGTCGAGACGATAGCTGCCACCGATGTTCACGTTGGCTCCGTTGCCATCGGCGCTTGCCACGCTGTCCTGACTGTCAAAGTCCTGATGCTGTCCGCCGCCGCTGACAATGGCTCGCCATTGGCCAACGCCCTGCCAGTTTTCCCAATCGGCCAGCCACTGATTGCGCAATTCATCCTGGTGCGCGCGCACGGTGCCCTGGGCCATTTCCGGCAGCAAGGTCAGCTCCCACGGCGCTGCCAGCAAGGAATACGCGTAATCGGCGATCAGGCGCTGCCCGGCTTCGGTGGGGTGCACCGAGTCGTTGTAGACCAGCTTGGTCGGGTCCGGCGTGGCGCTGTTGATGCCGTAGCGGGCGTTTTCGGTGCAACCGCTGCCGCTGAAACAGGTAGCGATGAGGTTCTGGTCGGTAGCCAGGCCAAACTGCGCCGGGTTGGCGAACGTCTCTTTGAGCAGTACCGGAATGTTGAGCGGGATGACTTCGGCATTGATGTTTTGCAGTCGGCTTACCAGTTCAGTGTTGAACTGGGTGCTGAGTTGGGACGTGAACGCTTGCAGCGGGGTGCCGTTGAACGCCGGGGTAAAGCCGATATCGGGCAGTAGCCAGACCATGACGTATTTGGCGCCGGCGGTTTGCAGGGTCTGCACGCTGTCGGCCAGGCGGTCGGCGGCGGCACTGGCCTGGGGCAGGCTGGTGACGCGACCTTGCAGGAAGTCGTTGCCGCCACCCGACAGGTAATACAGTGCGTTCGGGTCGGCACGGAAGTTATTGGATGGAAGATAACCGGCCCGGGTGCGTTCGCCGGTGGCGGAGATGCTGGTAATCGAATCAAGAATCTGGTCGGTACGATAGCCGCCTACAGCCCAGTTGTTACCATCAGGCAGGCCTTCGTTGGCGCGAACTGCTGAAGCAGAGGATGCCGTCTGGTCCGGCGAAAACCCCAGTTTCCCACCCAGAATCTGCGTGGAGTTGAGCGAGCGGACTTCGCCGCTGCCATTCAGGTACACCGGCCCCGTACGGTTGGTAAAGCGCTGTGTCGCCCCGGCAGGCCCACCCGTGTCGGCAAAGGTCCCTGCATCGTTGAGGCTGTCCCCGAAGACAACGAAATTGGTATAAGGATTAGGTGCGGCGTTCGCCTGGGCGCATGCGATCGCGAGCAAGCATCCAGCGAGCGGTACAAACAACGACTGTTTGATCATATGCAAGTCCGTTTATTTATTGTTGTAGTTAACGAAACGACAGTACCAAAAACTTCCGGCCTTTTGCCATCTGTCGCGAAGCCTTTGATAGTTTCGCGGGCAGTGCCCCCGGTGATATTGCGCGCTCTGCCCAGCTAAGTTACTGTGCCCGGACGTACGAACGAGACCTTCCCCGTGTTGATCATCAGTAAACTCCTGGATCAAGTCATCAAGGCACATGCCCGCTGGCGTTGGCGCGCCTGAATTCTTTTGCCGGCCCTGCCGGACCTGTATCGCTTTGCCTTCTTTACCTGTTTGAAATGCCGCTTTGCTGGCGCTACACCGGCACCTGACAAAGCGCAGCGCTCTGCGGGTAAATCATTCGAAGGCCATCCTCAAAGTCAGTGAATTCAAGAGGTTCTAAACGCCATGTTGCTGATGATCGATAACTACGACTCCTTTACCTACAACGTTGTGCAGTACCTGGGCGAGCTCGGCTCCCAGGTCAAAGTCGTGCGCAACGATGAACTGACCATCGCTGAAATCGAAGCCCTCAATCCAGAGCGCATCGTTGTGTCCCCCGGTCCTTGCACTCCGACCGAAGCCGGCATCTCGATTGAAGCGATCAAGCATTTCGCCGGCAAACTGCCGATTCTTGGCGTCTGCCTCGGCCACCAGTCCATCGGCCAGGCCTTTGGCGGCGATGTGGTGCGCGCCCGTCAAGTGATGCACGGTAAGACTAGCCCGGTATTTCACGAGGACAAGGGAGTGTTCGCAGGCCTGAATCGTCCGCTGACGGTCACGCGTTATCATTCATTGATCGTCAAGCGCGAAACCCTGCCCGATTGCCTGGAGCTAACGGCCTGGACCCAGCTCGAAGACGGCTCGGTCGATGAGATCATGGGGCTGCGTCACAAGACCCTGAACATCGAGGGCGTGCAGTTTCACCCAGAATCGATTCTCACCGAGCAGGGCCACGAACTGTTCGCCAACTTCCTTAAACAAACCGGCGGCACGCGCTAAGGACTTTTCATGAATATCAAGACAGCCCTGAGCCGCATCGTCGATCACCTCGACCTCAGCACCGATGAAATGCGCGATGTGATGCGCGAAATCATGACCGGGCAATGCTCGGACGCGCAGATTGGCGCGTTCATGATGGCCATGCGCATGAAGAGCGAAAGCATCGACGAAATCGTCGGCGCGGTGTCGGTGATGCGCGAGCTGGCGGACAAGGTCGAGCTCAAGACCCTCGACGGCGTGGTCGATGTGGTGGGCACCGGCGGTGACGGTGCCAATATCTTCAACGTGTCGACCGCTGCTGCGTTCGTCGTTTCCGCTGCTGGCTGCACCGTGGCCAAGCATGGCAACCGTGCAGTCTCGGGCAAGAGCGGCAGTGCCGATCTGCTGGAGGCGGCCGGTATCTACCTGAACCTGACCCCAGTGCAAGTGGCGCGTTGCATTGACAACGTTGGTATTGGTTTCATGTTTGCCCAGACTCATCACTCTGCGATGAAATACGCGGCCAGCCCGCGCCGCGAACTGGGTCTGCGGACCTTGTTCAACATGCTCGGCCCGCTTACGAATCCGGCCGGTGTGAAGCATCAGGTGGTCGGCGTATTCACCCAGGCCCTGTGCCGACCGCTGGCGGAAGTGCTGCAGCGTCTGGGCAGCAAGCACGTGTTGGTGGTGCATTCGAAGGATGGCCTCGACGAATTCAGTCTGGCAGCACCGACCTTCGTGGCAGAGCTGAAAAATGACCAGATCACCGAGTATTGGGTCGAACCGGAAGACCTGGGCATGAAGAGCCAGAGCCTGCATGGCCTGGCGGTGGATAGCCCGGCGGCGTCCCTGGAGCTGATTCGCGATGCCCTGGGCAAGCGCAAGACCGAGAACGGTCAGAAAGCGGCCGAGATGATCATGCTCAATGCCGGTGCCGCGCTGTACGCAGCCGACCACGCCAGCAGTTTGAAAGAGGGCGTTGCACTTGCGCACGATGCGCTGCACACCGGTCTCGCTCGAGAGAAGCTCGAGGAGCTGGGTGCGTTCACCGCGGTATTCAAAGTGGAGAATGAGGGATGAGTGTACCGACGGTTCTGGAAAAGATTCTGGCGCGCAAGGTCGAGGAAGTCGCCGGGCGTAGCGCTCGCATCAGCCTCGCCGAGCTGGAAAGCCTGGCCAAGACGGCCGATGCACCCCGTGGTTTTGCCAAGGCATTGCTGGCTCAGGCCAAGCTGAAACAGCCGGCAGTCATTGCCGAAATCAAGAAAGCTTCGCCGAGCAAAGGCGTGATCCGCGAGAACTTCGTTCCTGCCGATATCGCCAGAAGCTACGAGAAGGGCGGGGCGACCTGCCTGTCGGTACTCACCGACATCGACTACTTCCAGGGTGCCGATGCGTACCTGCAGCAGGCCCGCGCGGCGTGCCAGCTGCCGGTGATCCGCAAGGACTTCATGATCGATCCATACCAGATCGTTGAAGCCCGGGCCCTGGGTGCCGACTGCGTGCTGTTGATCGTCTCCGCTCTGGACGATGTGAAAATGGCCGAACTGGCAGCCGTGGCCAAAAGCGTCAACCTCGATGTGCTGGTGGAAGTCCACGACGGCGATGAGCTGGAGCGGGCCTTGAAAACCCTCGACACTCCGCTGGTCGGCGTGAACAACCGCAACCTGCACACTTTCGATGTCAGCCTGGAAACCACTCTCGACCTGTTGCCGCGTATTCCGCGCGATCGTCTGGTCATCACCGAGAGTGGCATTCTCAACCGTGCCGATGTTGAGCTAATGGAAATCAGCGACGTCTACGCATTCCTGGTCGGCGAAGCATTCATGCGCGCCGAAAGCCCGGGTACCGAGTTGCAGCGTCTGTTCTTCCCTGAACGCGGCATTCCCGTCAGTGGCTCGACCCTCGACTAAAAGCATCGCGAGCAAGCTCGCTCCCACAGGGTTTGATGGTGGCCACAAGATCCATGGGCTGCCGGGATCAAATGTGGGAGCGAGATTGCTCGCGATAGCGGCATAAGAAGCACCACAGACTTTATGTCCTACGGAATACCTTATGACCTCACCTAGTTCCCTGACCATCGAAGCCGGCCTGCAAGCCGAACAGGATCTGTTGGCCTCGGTCTGCGCCGGCGACGCGGAGTTCGGCCTGCTGTTCTGGCAGCCGAGCGATCGGGCGCTGGTCATGCCGCGCCGTTTGAATCGCTTGCCAGACTTTGAATCCGCATGTGAAGTATCGGCGGCGGCAGGCTGGCCAGTGCTGTTGCGTGAAACCGGTGGCGAGCCAGTGCCGCAATCGGCCTCAACGATCAATATCGCATTGGTATATGCGCCGCCGCGCAGCGAAGGGGATCTGAATCGCATCGAAACCGGTTACCGCCGTTTGTGCGATCCCATTTGTCAGCTGCTGGATGAGTTGGGTGGCACTTCATCCCTGGGAGAAATCGAAGGCGCTTTCTGTGACGGTCGCTTCAACGTCAACCTCGATGGACGCAAAATGGTCGGCACCGCCCAGCGCTGGCGCCAGAGTCAGGGTGGGCAGCGACCGGTAGGACTGGTGCACGGAGCGATGTTGATCGATAACGAGCGAGCGTCAATGGTCGCCGCGGTCAATCGTTTCAACGAGGCCTGTGGTCTGGAGCAACGCGTACGCGCCGCAAGTCACATCGCGTTGCATGAGAAGTTCGCCGCCCCCGATGCACCGGCACGTCTGGACGAACTCTACCGGTTGATGCTGGC
The DNA here is from genome assembly GCF_019947515.1 of Pseudomonas sp. A-B-19. Classification (NCBI taxonomy): domain Bacteria; kingdom Pseudomonadati; phylum Pseudomonadota; class Gammaproteobacteria; order Pseudomonadales; family Pseudomonadaceae; genus Pseudomonas; species Pseudomonas sp. A-B-19. Next base: position 13,199 of record NZ_JAGYGN010000022.1, on the reverse strand, counting down.
GCAGATGTTCAGCGGCTAGGTTTTCGGGCTTATCGCGTACCGAAGACCACCATGGTCTTGCCTTTGACGTCCACCAGGTTGCGTTCTTCCAGATCCTTGAGCACGCGACCGACCATCTCCCGGGAACAGCCGACAATCCGCCCGATTTCCTGACGGGTCACCTTGATTTGCATGCCGTCGGGGTGGGTCATGGCGTCAGGCTGTTTGCACAGCTCCAGCAGACAGCGGGCAACGCGGCCGGTCACGTCAAAAAATGCCAGGTCACCGACCTTGCGTGTGGTGTTGCGCAGGCGCTGTGCGATTTGTCCGCTGAGCACGTAAAGAATGTCCGGATTCAGCAGGGATAACTCGCGGAATTTCGCGTAGCTGATTTCCGCAACCTCGCATTCAACCTTGGCCCGCACCCAGGCGCTGCGCTCCTGCTCCAGGCCGGCTTGCTCAAACAGGCCCAGCTCGCCGAAAAAGTCCCCGGCGTTCAGGTAAGAAATGATCATTTCCCGGCCGTCGTCATCTTCAATCAGGATGGTGACTGAGCCTTTGATGATGAAGAACAGCGTTTCCGAGCGGTCGCCGGCACAAATGATGTTGCTCTTGGCCTGATAACGGCGGCGCTGGCAATGCATCAGCAGCTTGTCGAGGTTCTTGATCCTGGGGGTGGGGGCAATAGCAACCATGGTTGTATCCCGAAAAGACTGCACGGTGTGTTTGGTTTTTTATGAATAACGAACGCTGGGATAAAGCTGGCCATGCGCCATCGAATTGGCGCCAGCTTAACAGACACTTCCCGAAATATTCGAGCATTTACCTACAAGGCGGTGGGATATCTCCCAAGACGCCAGGCGCTGTCAATCACGGGGCCTGTGCTAAGCTGGCGACCCTTTTTATACAGTGGAGTCTTGGCGATGAAGGCACGCATCCAATGGGCTGGCGAAGCCATGTTCCTCGGCGAATCCGGTAGCGGTCATGTCGTGGTCATGGACGGTCCGCCCGATGCCGGCGGACGTAACCTGGGTGTCCGGCCGATGGAAATGCTGCTGCTGGGTGTCGGCGGCTGCAGCAATTTCGATGTGGTCAGCATCCTCAAGAAGTCCCGCCAGGCGGTCGAAAGCTGTGAAGCTTTCCTTGAAGCCGAGCGCGCGACCGAAGATCCAAAGGTGTTCACCAGGATCCACATGCACTTTGTGGTCAAGGGGCGCGGGCTGAAAGAAGCCCAGGTCAAGCGTGCCATCGAATTGTCTGCCGAGAAGTATTGCTCGGCCTCGATCATGCTCGGCGCGGCAGGCGTGGCAATTACCCACGACTATGAAATCATCGAGCTCGGTTGAATCGACATTCAACTATCATAAAAGCAGTGCAGACTCTGGCGAACACAAGCTGACCTCTGCATAATGCGCCACTTTTTTCAGGGTAGTGGCCCGTCGGCAGACAGGCCTCGCACCCGAACAGACAACCAAAATCGCCATCGCGAAGAGGTGTTAACCGTCCTACGCAGGTGCGTTGTTCGCATCTGACGGGCATGCTTGATCACGCGGCCGGGCCGCAAACACATAGAGAGTTTTTAACGGTGAAAAGCAAACTCAAGCTCCACGGGTTCAATAACCTGACAAAGACCTTGAGCTTCAACATCTATGACATCTGCTACGCGGAAACCCCGCAAGACCAGCAGGCTTACGTCGAGTACATCAATAAAGAGTACAACGCGAAACGCCTGACGCAGATCCTCACGGAAGTTGTCGATATCATTGGTGCCAACATCCTGAACATCGCCAGTCAGGACTATGAGCCGCAGGGCGCCAGCGTCACGATCCTGATCTCCGAAGAGCCGGTAACCCCGACCGACAGTCAGATCGAAGAATCCCCGGGCCCGCTGCCTGAAATCATTCTTGCTCACCTCGACAAGAGCCACATCACGGTGCACACCTACCCGGAAATCCATCCGGTCAGCGGTATTGCAACCTTCCGTGTGGACATCGACGTGTCGACTTGCGGGGTCATTTCACCGCTCAAGGCGCTCAACTTCCTGATTCACCAGTTCGATTCGGACATCGTGACCGTGGACTACCGTGTGCGCGGCTTCACCCGTGACGTTGAAGGCAAAAAACACTTCATCGACCATGAGATCAATTCGATCCAGAACTACCTTTCCGAAGACACTTACGACGCGTACCAGATGACCGACGTGAACGTGTACCAGGAAAACCTGTTCCACACCAAGATGCTGCTGAAGAACTTCGAACTGGATAACTACCTGTTCGGCGACGCCACCAGCAACCTGTCCTCTGAGCAACGCGCCCAGGTGACCGAGCGGGTGAAACACGAAATGCTCGAAATCTTCTACGCGCGCAACATGGCGTAAGATTCATCGAACACAAAAAAGGCGACTCCCTCACGGCAGTCGCCTTTTTTTATTCTGACTGGCTCTTGTAGGAGCAAGCTTGCTCGCGATGGACGCCAACGATAACGTTTGATTTCTGGATGACGTGTCGCCTTCAGGTCTTTCGCGAGCAAGCTCGCTCCTACAAAAAAATGCAGTCAGATCCGATAGGTACTCTTGGTCATCACCTTGGCCATCAAACTCATCCCGAACTTCACTGGTGCCGGAAAGCGGAACCCGCCTGCCTCCAGCGCACTTTCGGCATGCTGTTCTTCATCGATGCGCATCTGCTCAAGAATCGCCCGGGATTTTTCATCCTCGGCCGGCAATTGCTCCAGATGTTCATTCAGGTGTTTGCACACCTGGTCTTCCGTTGCCGCCACGAACCCCAGGCTGACTTTATCGCTGATCAGGCCGGCCACCGCGCCAATCCCGAACGACATGCCATAAAACAGCGGATTGAGGATGCTGGTGTGGCTACCCAGTTGATGGATGCGTTGTTCGCACCAGACCAGGTGATCGATTTCTTCTTCGGCGGCATGCTCCATTGCAGCACGCACTTGCGGCAGCCTGGCGGTCAGCGCCTGCCCCTGGTACAGCGCCTGGGCGCAGACTTCGCCGGTATGGTTGATGCGCATCAGACCGGCAACGTGGCGCGTGTCTTCGTCGCTCATTTTCGCATCCGGCTGCACGATGGCGGGTGACGGACGGTACGGCTGGCCGCTGAAGGGCAGCAGGGTACGCATCGCAGCATCGGCTTGCAGCAGCAGGCGGTCAATCGGCGAGTAGTGACGTTGGGTAGTCATGCTGACCTCCGGGGGGATTTCGGTGGCCAGTTTAACCCAATCGGCCGGGGGATGGTTTGCGCTGGGTCAGTCATCCCTGTAGGAGCTGGCTTGCCAGCGAACAAAGCGACGCGGTTAACCTGATTCAGCGCGCTATCGTTCTTCGCTGGCAAGCCAGCTCCTACAGGGTGGGGTGGTCAATCAGCCCGGCGGCCAGTGCATCTGGCGCTGACCCAGCACGTGCATATGAATGTGGTAGACAGTTTGCCCGCCTTCTTCATTGCAGTTCATGACGACGCGGAAACCTTTTTCGCAGCCCAGTTCCAGTGCCAGACGCTGGGCGGTGAACAGAATATGCCCGGCCAGCGCCTTGTCGTCCTCGGTCAGGTCGTTCAAGGTGCGAACCGGTTTTTTCGGGACCACCAGGAAATGTACTGGCGCCTGTGGGGCAATGTCGTGGAAGGCCAGTACCTGGTCGTCCTCGTAAATGATCTTCGCCGGGATTTCCCGGTTGATGATCTTGGTGAACAGAGTATCCACAGCTGTTTTCTCCGTTGTTTGGGCTGGGCTGAGTGTACTCATGGCGTATGCCTGCGCCCAGCCTTTTACCTTGGGTTGGATCAGCGCGGGCAGTACGCCTTGTTGATCATGCCGGCGATGGTGCGCGTCAGCCAGCGCGAGCCGAGCCGCGGCAGGAAGGCGAGCCAGCGGTTGCGGCGCCCGGGAATAATGATCGCTTTATTCTTTTCCAGTGCGCGCACGGTGTAGAGCGCCACTTCCTCGGGGCTCATCAGCAGTTTGCTGTTGGTCAGTTTTTCGCTGTCGAGTTGCGCGGTGCGAAAAAACGCCGTGCGGGTCGGTCCGGGGCAGAGCACCGAAACCTTGATTGCACATTTTTTCAGCTCGACGCGCAATCCTTCGGAAAAGTGCAGCACATACGCCTTGCTGGCGTAATAGCTACTCATCCACGGTCCGGGTTGAAACGCCGCTACCGAGGCCACATTCAGAATCTGCCCGCCGCCTTGCAGGGCCATGCTGTTGCCGATGGCGTGGCACAGGCGGGTGAGGGCGAGGATGTTCACTTCGATCAGGTCTTGCTCGGTCATCCAGTCCTGGGCCAGAAACGGGCCGCAGGTACCGATACCGGCACAATTGACCAGCAGATCGATCTGCCGGTCGCCTTCTTCCAGCTCCAGCAGGAATCCGGACAGGCGCAGCGGCTCGCCCAGGTCACAGGCACGGAACAACACTTCCACGCCGAACCTTTGGGTCAGTTCAATCGCAATACTTTCCAGCTGATCACGTTGTCGGGCCACCAGAATCAGGCTGCGGCCGCGCCGGGCCAGCGCTTCGGCCATCGCCAGGCCGATGCCGCTGGAGGCGCCAGTGATCAGAGCGTAACGGGTCATGCAGTTCTCCATCGCAACAGCTCCGCGCCGCGACGCAGGTGTCACGGGCCAGGAGCGCTGTTCATTCTTTCGCAGAGTCTACAGGGGGCTGGGCCTCTTCGGCTGCATCGTCGGTGGAATTTGGCGCCGGATCGACCTCGACGTCGATTTCATCGGTGGTGACAGAACTGCTCTCGTAGCTGCTCTGGGCGGCGTTTTCGTATCCTTCCCGTATCGCCGTGAGACCACCGGCCAGCGAGCCGAATAGAACCAGCGCGATAACGATCAGCCACAGCGAAGACAATACCTTGACCGCGGTACTGTTCGGCGCGGGCGGCGGGCCGTAGCGGTTGGCGGTGTCGTTGCCCGGTATGACCATGATCACGAACGGAAAGAAACTGCCAACGAACGGCACCAGGTTCAGCAGCCACAGCCAGCCGGACCAGCCGACATCGTGCAAGCGTTGAACAGTGAACTGGATGCTGACGAATACAAATCCGACGAACAGGATCAAGGCCAGCAAGCTGCCCAATATCAGGCCGGCGGTCGAATCCGCGCCGATGAGAGCCAGGGCGATCAAGGCAAACACCCCGCAAACTGCCAGGAGTACAGTTGACAGCACCAGCGTCCAGGCGAGGTAACGCAAGCGACCGATACGGCCATCGAAGCTGAAGGGCTTGAGCGTGGCGAATTCCGCCACGGCTTCGCCGACGGGGGCGCGAGGCGGCGCGTAAGGGGACTGCGGATCTGCCTGGGCAGCCTGGCTACTGGCCGAGGGGTGGTCGTGAACGTCGGCGAGGTTCAGCTCGATCGGCGTCTCGGCTTCGATGCGGGCGTCGATACCGGTTTTGCTCAGCGCCTGGAGATAGGTCTGGGCATCGGCTTGCGACAGGTTGCGTTTGAGCGCTACCGGACGTCCGGTGAACAGGCGCTCGATGGCTGAGACATCACTTTTGAACAACTCGGCGAGATTGAGCTTTGCCGTGGTGATGTCGACACCGGGCAGCAAGGCACCCTCGAATACTATCTTGAAATGGTTTTCGCCCATGTGCGAAGCATCCTTGTCGCGAGAGGTTGAAAAAAGAGTGTTGTGCCTGGGCCAGTGTAAGGCCAGCCGGGAAAGACTGGCCAAGGTTTGCTGTCAGCGCGGCCAGCGTTTGGTCAACTGGGCGGCCTGCTCCAGGGCCGTGCGGTACTCCGCGTCGAGACGTGTAATCAACTGCTCGACACTCGGCAAGTCTTCGATTTCTCCCACACCCTGGCCTGCGGACCAAACGGTTTTCCAGGCTTTGGCCTCATCGCTCACGGGCTTGAGCCTGGAGCCGAAGTTGACCTCGCCCTTGCCTTGCAAGGCGGCCATGTCGAAACCGGCGGCCTCCAGGCTCTGGCGCATGAAGCTCGCGGGGACACCTGACACGGCTGGAGTATGGATGATGTCTGCCGCTTTGGATGTCAGCAGCATTTCTTTGTAGGCGTCAGGTGCGTGACTTTCGGTCGTGCCGATAAATCGTGTACCAAAGTAGGCCAAATCCGCGCCGAGCAGTTGGGCGGCAAGAATTTCGTGACCGTGGTTCAAGCAGCCGGCCAGCAACAAGGTCTTGTCGAAGAACTGGCGGATTTCGGCAATCAGGGAGAACGGGCTCCAGGTCCCTGCGTGTCCACCGGCGCCGGCGGCCACGGCGATCAATCCATCTACGCCGGCTTCGGCCGCTTTCTCTGCATGACGACGAGTTGTCACATCATGGAATACCAGGCCGCCGTAACTGTGGACCGCGTCGACCAGTTCTTTCACGGCACCTAGACTGGTGATCACGATCGGTACTTTGTGTTCGACGCAGATTTGCAGATCCGCCTGTAAACGAGGATTGCTGTTGTGAACGATCAGGTTCACGGCGTAAGGCGCGGGGGTTTTCAGTGTCGCCAGCCCGGCTTCGATTTCTTCCAGCCAGGCCTTGAATCCGCTGCTTTCGCGCTGGTTAAGCGCCGGAAAGCTGCCGACCACGCCCTGGCGACAACAGGCCAGTACCAATTGCGGATTGGAAATCAGGAACATCGGCGCTGCCACTACAGGCAGACGCAAGCTTTGTTCGAGCAGAGCGGGCAGCGACATTGGAAGTACCCCGGTGAGTTGTGCCTGTTGGATTTAGAACGGCCGAACGACGACCAGAATTACGATTGCCAGCAATATCAGAACCGGAACCTCATTGAACCAGCGATAAAAGACATGGCTGCGGGTGTTTTCGCCACGGGCAAAACGTTTTACCTGCGCGCCGCACATGTGGTGGTAGCCGATCAGAATCACCACTAGCGTCAGCTTGGCGTGCATCCAGCCACCCTGAGTGAAATACGCACTCGGGTTGAGGCTTATCAGCCAGCCGCCGAAGATCAGCGTAGCGATCATTGCCGGGCCCATGATGCCGCGGTACAGCTTGCGCTCCATGATGCTGAAGCGTTCCTTGCTGATCTTGTCTTCACTTTGTGCGTGATAAACGAACAGGCGTGGCAGGTAGAACAGGCCGGCAAACCAGCACACGACGCTGATGATGTGAAGCGCTTTGAGCCACAGATAGAGCATTTTTTGTTATTCCAGGATTCACGTTAGCCGCAATAGTAGAGGCTTGACGCTCCGCACGTCACCTTGGCGGTTGTCGCAGGCGCGCGCGGCCCCTATTATCGACGGCTTTCCAGTGGGTTCGTTGAGGGCAGGTTTATGGTCAAGGTCGGTATCGTCGGCGGCACGGGTTACACCGGTGTCGAACTGCTGCGTCTGTTGGCGCAACATCCGCAAGCTGAGGTGGTTGTCATCACTTCCCGATCCGAGGCTGGCCTTGCCGTGGCCGACATGTACCCGAACCTGCGCGGCCACTACGATGGCCTGGCGTTCAGCGTTCCGGACATCAAGACCCTGGGTGCCTGCGATGTGGTGTTCTTCGCCACACCGCACGGTGTTGCCCACGCCCTGGCGGGCGAACTGCTGGCGGCCGGGACCAAGGTCATCGACCTGTCGGCCGACTTCCGTTTGCAGGATGCGGATGAATGGGCCAAGTGGTACGGCCAGCCGCACGGTGCACCGCAGTTGCTGGATGAGGCGGTCTATGGCTTGCCGGAAGTCAATCGCGAGCAGATCAAGAAAGCACGACTGATTGCAGTGCCGGGCTGCTACCCAACTGCAACGCAATTGGGTTTCCTGCCATTGCTCGAAGCCGGCCTGGCCGATACTGCGCATCTGATTGCTGACTGCAAATCCGGTGTCAGCGGTGCCGGTCGTGGTGCTTCCGTAGGCTCGCTGTACTCCGAGACATCGGAAAGCATGAAGGCCTATGCGGTCAAAGGGCACCGTCATTTGCCGGAAATCCGCCAGGGCCTGCGTCGTGCGGCAGGCAAGGACGTCGGCCTGACCTTCGTTCCGCACCTGACACCGATGATTCGTGGCATTCACTCCACGCTCTACGCAACCGTTGTTGATCGCTCGGTGGATCTGCAGGCGCTGTTTGAAAAGCGTTATGCCAACGAACCGTTCGTCGATGTGATGCCTGCCGGCAGCCACCCGGAGACGCGTAGCGTACGGGGCGCCAACGTCTGCCGTATCGCGGTGCATCGCCCTCAGGATGGCGAGCTGGTGGTTGTGCTGTCGGTGATCGACAACCTGGTCAAGGGCGCGTCGGGTCAGGCCGTGCAGAACATGAACATTCTGTTCGGGCTGGATGAGCGTCTGGGCCTGTCCCACGCAGGCATGCTGCCGTAAGCTTTATCGCGTACAGCAAAAGGCCCGTCTGACGGGCCTTTTTGCATTGTGGGCCGGCGATTGGATTGGTTGATATACCATAACAATAGTTGACCGCTTTTCTAGGAGAAGCGGATAATGCGCGTCATCACGCAATATGACGGCGTAACGCCGGGAGATAGTCAGCATGAGCGTCGAATCCTTCACCCCCACGGCTTTGCAATTCACCCATGGTGCCGCGCACAAGGTGAAGAGCCTGGTCGATGAAGAGGGGAATGATCGCTTGAAGCTGCGCGTATTCGTTACGGGCGGCGGTTGTTCAGGTTTTCAGTACGGCTTCACCTTCGATGAAGAAGTGGCCGATGACGACACCATCGTCGAGCGCGAAGGTGTGAGTCTGGTGGTCGATCCGATGAGCTTCCAGTACCTGGCGGGTGCCGAGGTGGACTATCAGGAAGGTCTGGAAGGTTCGCGTTTCGTCATCAAGAACCCGAATGCGACCACCACCTGTGGCTGCGGTTCTTCGTTCTCGATCTGATCAGCGTACCTGTTTCACAGAACGCCGCACGGCCTCAAGGTCTTGCGGCGTTTTGCTGTGTGGAGGATTTATGCGGGGTAGATGGCGCCCAGTACGCGCAAGCCGCGGGCACCGGTAACGCTCGGACGGTTGGCCGCAATACCTTCGAGGCAACAATGAGCCAGCCACGCGAAGGCCATGGCTTCGACCCAGTCAGGGTCTACGCCGTAGGTGGCAGTGCTGCTGACACTGGCGTTTGGCAGTAGGTTGGCCAGGCGGTTCATCAACGTGGTGTTGTGGGCGCCGCCGCCGCAGACCAGTAGTTCCTGCGTGTCTGCCTGGGCGCTTTGCAGTGATTCGATGATGGTCAGCGCGGTCAGCTCAAGCAGCGTCGCCTGAACATCTTCGGCGGCGTAGGCTGGCAGTTGTGCCAGGTGCTGTGTCAGCCAAGGCAGGTTGAATACTTCACGTCCGGTACTCTTCGGGCCCTTGGTTACAAAAAACGGATCGCTGAGCAGTTCATTCAATAGAGTCGGTTCAACCTTGCCGCTGGCGGCCCATTGGCCGTCGCGGTCATAGTTGTCGCCACGTTGCTGATGAATCCAGGCGTCCAACAGGACATTGCCCGGGCCGCAGTCGAAGCCGGCGACCGGCTTGCCGGGCTCGATAAGGCTCAGGTTGCTGAATCCACCGATGTTCAGCACGGCACGATTACCGGGACGCTCTTCAAACAGGGCTTCGTGAAAGGCGGGAACCAATGGTGCGCCTTGTCCGCCGGCAGCGACGTCGCGGCTGCGGAAGTCGCTGACCACGGTGATGCCGGTCAGCTCTGTCAGAAGGGCCGGGTTGCCAATCTGCACGGTGAAACCGCGTGCCGGTTCGTGGCGGATGGTCTGGCCATGGCTGCCAATCGCACGAATATCGTCAGGCTTCAGTTGCTGCTGAGCGAGAAGGGTATGAATCCCTTGGGCTGCCAGTTTCACCCAGTTCTGCTGGGCGATGGCGGAGCGGGCGATTTCGTCCGGGCCGCTGGCGCACAAGCCGAGCAGCTCGGCGCGCAGGGAATCGGGCATCGGGATGTAGTGAGAGGCGATCAGCCTTATCGCCGGGGCTTGCTCGACCAGTGCGATGTCCAGACCATCAAGGCTGGTTCCGGACATCACTCCTATATAGAACGCCATGACTTAGCGCTTGCTCGAAGCCAGCAGAGTGGCTTTTTCCTGTTCCATGCGTGCCATCAGTGGCTGGCTTTGGGCGAGGAAGCGCGGGCGTTCGGCCTTGGCAATCGGATCGGCCATTGGCAGTTTCTGGCCCAGCGGGTCAACGTGCACACCATTGACCTGGAACTCGTAATGCAGGTGTGGCCCGGTGGAGAGGCCGGTGGTGCCGATATAACCGATCACCTGGCCCTGTTTCACCGTGCCGCCAGTCTTCACGCCTTTGGCGAAGCCTTGCATGTGGCCATAGAGCGTAGTGTAGGTATTGCCGTGCTGGAGGACCACGGTATTGCCGTAGCCGCCACGGCGACCGGCCAGCAAAACCTTGCCATCACCGGCTGCCTTGATCGGCGTGCCGCGCGGGGCTGCGTAGTCGACGCCTTTGTGGGCGCGGATCTTGTTCAGGATCGGGTGTTTGCGGCCCATGGAAAATTTCGAGCTGATGCGGGCGAAATCCACTGGTGTACGGATGAACGCCTTGCGCATGCTGTTGCCGTCAGCGGTGTAGTAGCTGCTGTTGCCTTGTTTGTTGGTGTAGCGCACGGCGGTGTAGGTCTTGCCGCGGTTGGTGAAGCGTGCCGACAGGATCGGGCCAGTGCCGACGGCCTTGCCGTTGACCACCTTCTGCTCGTAGATCACGTCGAACTCGTCGCCCTGGCGAATATCCTGAGCGAAGTCCACGTCGTAGCCAAACACACTGGCCATGTCCATGGTCAGGCTATGAGACAGGCCGGCCCTGGCTGCGGACTGCGACAGCGAGCTGTTGATCACGCCATGAACATACGCGGAGCGCACGGTCGGTTTGGCGGTAATGCGATTGAAGGTGTAGCCCTTGTCGTTCCTGGTCAGGCTGATGCTTTCGAGATCGTTGAGCTTGCTGTGCAAGTTGGTCAACTGACCGTCAGGACTCAGTTCGAATTCGAGTTTTTGCCCGTGCTTGAGCTGGCTGAACTGCTTGGCCTGCTTGTCGCTGGCCAGTATTTCATGCACCGAGGTGGCTGGGAGGCCGACCTTCTCGAACAGTGTAGAGAGGGTGTCACCCTTGGTGACGATCACTTCCCTGTGGCTTGCCGGCTTCTTTTCTTCGACGACCGGCACCGGCACAGGTTCGGCTTGAGCGGTTTCCTGGGTATCTTCGGCGCTGTTGTCAATCTGCGCGAAGGGGGAGGTTGCCGGTTCATTTGTGGCTTGAACGGCGTCAGCAGCGTCTTGATCTTGTGTCAGTTGTTCAGCAGGACTTTCCAGTTCAAGACTCAGGGTCGTCTTTTTGGCTTCAACATCGCTGGAAGGGAATACCAGGAGCGCCAGGCTGAGAAGGGCGGCGATGCCACTTGCGGCAAGCAAGTGGGTCTTCGGGTAAAGCGGCGGCGCTTTAGACGATTCTGTGGTCATAAGTGGTTTTGACTTTGAAAAAGATGAATTGGAAAAGATGAATGACATGATGAAGATGAAATAACTGTATAAAATATAACCAAATCATCTCTGAAGCAAGTCCACAGGCACTCTGTCTGCGGATTGGCGTCCGTGCGCCGGGCAAACCTTGTATTTGACGCGCGATCTTGTATGGTTGGTTCCCTTTGAATCTGAGCCTTGCAGGTTGGTTATGAAGTCGGTTGAAGAGCAGCTAGCGCTGATCAAACGTGGTGCGGAAGAACTGTTGGTCGAGTCCGAGCTGATTGAAAAGCTCAAGCGTGGCCAGCCGCTACGTATTAAGGCAGGCTTCGATCCAACGGCTCCGGATCTGCACTTGGGTCACACCGTGCTTATCAATAAGCTGCGTCAGTTCCAGGAGCTGGGGCATCAGGTGATCTTCCTCATCGGTGACTTCACCGGGATGATCGGCGATCCAAGCGGCAAGAGTGCCACGCGCCCACCCCTCACTCGCGAGCAGGTCCTCGAGAACGCCGAGACCTACAAGACTCAGGTCTTCAAGATTCTGGATCCGGCAAAGACCGAAGTGGCATTCAACTCCACCTGGATGGATCAGATGGGGCCGGCCGACTTCATTCGCCTGACTTCGCAGTACACCGTGGCTCGCATGCTCGAGCGCGATGACTTCGACAAGCGATACACGACCAATCAGCCAATCGCCATCCATGAGTTCCTCTATCCGCTGGTTCAGGGTTATGACTCGGTAGCTCTGCGCGCAGACGTCGAGCTCGGCGGCACCGATCAGAAGTTCAACTTGCTGATGGGGCGTGAGCTGCAGCGTGGTTATGGTCAGGAAGCCCAGTGCATTTTGACCATGCCGCTGCTTGAAGGTCTGGATGGCGTGAAGAAGATGTCCAAGTCTCTGGGCAACTACGTCGGTATCCAGGAGGCGCCGGGTGTGATGTACGGCAAGCTGGTTTCCATTCCGGATGCGCTGATGTGGCGTTACTTCGAGTTGCTCAGCTTCCGTTCCATGGATGAGATCAATGCTTTCCGTGCTGATGTGGAGTCGGGTGCCAATCCGCGCGACATCAAGATCAAGCTGGCTGAAGAGATCGTTGCGCGTTTCCATGGTGAGGAAGCTGCGGCCAATGCTCATCGTGCAGCTGGTAACCGTATGAAGGATGGCGAGCTGCCGGATGATCTGCCAGAAATCGAGTTGACCGCTGCCGAGGATATGCCGATTGCAGCTGTCCTGAATAAGGCGGGCCTGGTGAAGAACTCTGCCGTGGCGCGGGATCTTCTCGGTTCCGGTGGTGTACGTATAGATGGTGAGGTGGTCGATCGCACCTTTATATATGCGCTGGGCGCGACCCATGTTTGCCAGGCCGGTAAGAAGGCATTTGCGCGTATTACGCTCAAGGCTGAATAAAGTTGAAATAAAGTGTTGACGGCGAATTCCAGAGGCCTATAATTCGCCCCACTTCCGGCGCAGTCGAAACGGAAAACTCCTTGGTAAACAACGAGTTACGCAGTTTTCGGCAGCAGGTTGCTTCAGGTCATCGAAGCCAAAAGGAAGTTGAAAAAGAGGTGTTGACAACAGCGAGTAACGCTGTAGAATTCGCCTCCCGCTGATGAGAGATCTGAAGCGCAAGTGGTTGAAGTTGTTAAGGAAATCCTTGAAAGCTTCTTAAAAAATCACTTGACAGCAAATGAGGCTGCTGTAGAATGCGCGCCTCGGTTGAGACGAAAGCTCTTAACCAACCGCTCTTTAACAACTGAATCAAGCAATTCGTGTGGGTGCTTGTGGAGTCAGACTGCTA